>CAYMWV010000029.1:0-21580 GCA_964394395.1 uncultured Sediminispirochaeta sp. | reverse complement strand
ACCGCTATGGCGCTCACCGAAAGGATGGTGCGCCGGATGTTTCGGCTGATGTTGCGTAGTGCTATCTGTCCAAGTTTCATTGCTAACTCCTTCCGGTTCCGGCTATTCGTACCGGAGACATTCGGTTATCTCCTTCTTCAGGGCCCGGCGGGTGGGCAGAAAGGCGACCACCACCGAGATAATCAGACCCATAAAGAAGGCGGTGACGATGGTCTTGATATTCCAGATCCCCCGCATCATTCCGGTGATCCGGTATCCCATATCTATATCCCTCATAATGAAAGAAAGATCGAACCCCAGCTCCACCAGGGGGATGTTCATCAGGATGCCGAAGAGTACCCCGATTACCGAGCCGATCAGGCCTATCCCAGCCGCTTCCAGGAGAAAGGCGGTTCTCACCTCACTATCCTTCATCCCCAGGGCCCGCATCATCCCCAGCTCCCTGATCCGCTCGTAGATGGCCATCAACATGGTGTTGCTTATCCCCACCGCAGCGATGATGAAAACCAGAAAGAGGATCATCTTACTGGAACCACTCTTTGTGGCTGCCAGGGCAACGTAGTCCGCCCCCACCACCTTCCAGCTGATCAGCTGATGATTATCCTTGCCAGCCATCAGGGGCTCCCGGATCTTCTCCAGCCGCCGGTCGATCTCCCCGCTCATGGGGAGGGAGATGTCAATCTGGGTCACCGCCCCATCCATCTGAAGGAAGTAATCCGCAGCGTCGATGGGGAGGAAGAGCTGGGATCGGTTGACTATCGGGTTGGGGGTGTTGACGATGCCTATCACATCTACATCAATGGTCTGAAAGTATCCCTCTTTGGTCCGGCAGACGATAGAGATGGGGTAGCCCACTTCGGCTCCCAGATCCTCCGCAAGCCAGCCTCCCAAGAGCACTCCCAGGTCGTCGCTTTTCAGGAACCGTCCTGCGGCAACGGCGGTGGAAAGCTTGTAGACCTCCGGGTCTCGTTCCGGGTCGATGGCTATCGCCTTGATATGCATGGAGCCGTCCTCCGGGAAGGGATCTTTCTGTACCACCAGTTCGCCGGAGAAGCTGATTCTCGGAGCGGCATCGATTCCCATCTCATCCAGCTGTTCCAGATAGGGCCGGGGATTCTCGATGGAGTGCTTCAGGGGCATTTTATCCTTATCCTCCCAGAACTCCCTGTCCACAATTCTCGCCGAGGCGGTTTCGTAGAGGATCATGTTCTGCTCCGATTCCCGGCTAATCCCCTCCAGCATGGAATCTATCAGAATAAAGAAGCCAAGACCCACCGCTATGGCGCTGGCGGTTATCAAGGTGCGCCGGGTGTGGCGGCGCAGATTCTTCATTGCCAGGGTTAAAAGGAATTTCATCGCTATCTCCTTTCGGCGGCCACGCCTTTTCGCACTTCATCGCTCAAGATTCCTCCGTCCCGGAGCATCACAAGCCGGTGGGCGTGATCCATCACCAGCTGGTCGTGGGTGGAGAAGACAAAGGTTGTTTTGTGGGTGCTGTTGAGCCTCTCCATCAGGGTGAGGATCGATTCACTGTTGGTGGAATCGAGGTTTGCCGTGGGCTCGTCGGCCAGCACCAGTTCCGGTGATTTCACCAGAGCCCGGGCAATGGCCACCCGCTGCTGCTGTCCCCCGGAGAGCCGGGAGGGGCGACGGTCCGCCTCTTCTGCTATTCCCACCTCCTCCAGAAGTGCCATGGTCCGGTCCCGAATCTCTTTATCCGGGAGACCAAGCAGATTGAGGGAGAATGCCACATTCTCGAAGGCGGTGAGGACCGGAATCAAGTTGAAGGATTGGAAAATGAATCCGATCTTCTCCCGGCGCAGTGCTGCCAGCTCCTTGGCACTTTTGTTTTCCACTGCTACCCCGTCATAGGAGACGCTTCCGCTGTCGGGGGAATCGAGACAGCCGATCAGGTTGAGCAGGGTTGTCTTTCCCGACCCCGAGGGGCCGGCTATGGAGAGAAACTCTCCATTCTGGATCTCCATTGAGATCCCCCGGAGAGCCTTCACTTCGGTTTCTCCGGAGATATAGGTTTTTTTAAGATCAGAAATATGGATCATGCTTTTCCTCCTTCCATAAACGCCTTGATAAAATTTGAGGAGACCACGTCTCCGTAAACCAGCAGGCTCTCCTTCTCAAGCCCCACCAGCCTCTCGATGGCCCTGTCCAGGGCTTTGAAGTGTCGGTCAAGCTCCTTCAGGAGGGTTTCCCCCTCCCTCTCACCGGATTCCAGTTGCAGAAGCTGCTTGATGATGATCTCTGAAGCGCCAATGGCAATCTGCATCACGAACCCTGCGGTCTCTTCGGGGTATTCGCAGCTGAACTCCCCCTTGCTATTGCCATCTCTGATAATCTCCCCAAAGAGGGGGATGACGCGGAGCACGCTTTTTTGATTCATCTTTGCCCTGAGCAGAATATTCTCATCCCGGTAGAGCTGTTTCATCATAAGAATCACCACATCCAGGTTTTCCTGTTTCCAGCTCTTGGCTGATGCAAAGAGCTCCTTCAGTTTCTCTGTTGCAGAGAGGTGGGGATCTTCCTTAATCGTGGTGAGCATGGGCATCATGGCGCTGAGCATCCAATCCACCATTGCATCGAGGAGATCTTCCTTGCTGCTGAAGTAGTGGTAGAAGGTGCCCTTGGCGATTCCCACCTCATCAATGATCTGCTGTACCGATACCGATTCGTAGCCCTGAGAGTAAAAGAGGCCCCTTGCTTTTTGGACTATCTCCATTTTCCTGTCGCTTGCTAGTTTTGCCATGCAGCTCCTCTTTTCGACCGACCGTCGGTCTGTATGGTGAGAATATAGACCGACGGTCGGTCGATGTCAAGGGCAAAAGCCGTTTTTTTAAAAAAAGATGCTGATTTTCAGTCAAATGGAACCTTTTTGTCCCTTTACTCTTTAGGAGGTCTTTATGAAACGACAAATTTTGGTCCTGGTCATGGTACTTGTCCTGGCACTTGTCTTGCCTGGGCTTCTTTTCATTTCCTGTTCCGGGAACGGGAAGGGAAAAGAAGGGGCGTTGGAAAAGGCGCTATTGAAGGCTTCGGCAACTCTTTTAGATCTGGGGGAGCAGGAAGATGCTGCGCTGCTGTTTTCCCACGGGAGAGAAACCTTTTCCGGCTTCATTGAATCGGAGAGCCCTGGAGAGCGGCTTGCAGTGGCTGCCCTCCTCCTTGATTCAGGGGAACAGAAGCTTGTGGAGGAGTACCTTAAGCCCCTCCTGTCATCAAAGGAGACAAAACTGGAGGCAATGATGCTCCTTTTCAGGAGGGGGAGTGAGGAGGAGCGTTATGAGTGGGGATGCCGAATCCTCTACCAAGGGGCCAACCCGCTAAGGGATGATGAGCTCCTCTTGCTTGGCGAGGAGGCAAGCCAAAGAGAGGATGGAACTACCGTGGAGGAAGTAATGAGACAGTTGGCGGGCCGCAGAAGCGCTTTCCCGTATCTTCTGCTAAACCGCTATATGGCGGAGCTTCGCAAAGAGCCCCTTACCCTCCTGTGCCGGAGTGGAGAGCTGCAACTGTTTCTGTCAGAACGGGGGGAAGGAGGGCTTGGCTTCCCCGATATCGCCTGGGCGGGAGAGGGCGATCTGGCACAAAGTGATCTGGTACAGAGTGAGGTGAAGCAGCTATCGGGGCTTCTTGAATCCTTTATAAACCGGGATTATCAGACAAGCAGAAAGCAGTTTCTTCAGCTGGAACAACAACTGCAAGAAGGAGAGGAGCCTCTCCCCGCTCTTCTCACCCTGGTGGAACTGCTTGGAAGGATGGAGGATACCGGTTCCGGGAACAGAAATGAGGAGGAAGATAACAGGCTGCTCCGGGATTACCTTGCTCTGGAGGGGCGGTTTTTCTACTCCCAAAGCTACTATCTCGCCGGTGCCCGTTTTGCATCCGCTCTAGGCGGCAGGGAGGCTCTCTTTGAGAGCTTCTGTGAGAAAGCAATTGCCCTTGCGCCCTCCTCTCCAGTCGCCCAGGAGGCCCGGGCCCTGCTGGCCCGCCGTTACCGGGTTGCAGGCTTTTTTCTGCTTCCCGAGGAGTCTATCTCTCTATCATCCTCGCCGGTAACAAAGGCAAACCCCTACCTGCTAAGCCTCCTCCTTCCCATGCTGGAAGCCTCTCCTGGCCGTTTTCGTCTGGCCGCTGAGGCGGCAATCCTGGAGGGAATGAAGGATACCGGAGGGAGAAGCTTTCTCAAGTCCCTTCTTCTGGAGGAGGAATCGGTTTTTCCCGGTGACTCAGAAGGGATAGAAGCTTTAAGGGCGCTTCTCGGCTCCTGGTAAACAACTTTTGTGAATGAGAGCTGTGGAGAGGGATAAGAGGGTGGAGCTGAGAGTAGTTGTGAGGATGATGATTGGCAAATCCCTGGCCGCCCCGGCTGAGATGAGAAGGATGGGTAAGACCCCTGCCAAGGTGGTGAGCACGGGAATTGCGATTGCTCCGGGAGAGGGGAGTTCTCTCCCCCTCTCTCCTTTCCTGGGAAAAAGAAGCAGTCCGGTGTTAACACCGATGCCGGTGGAGAAAAACAGTGCTCCCACACCGGGTAGGGTCAGGGGTATTTCTAAAACTCCGAGGAGAATCGAAGTCCAGAGCAGACTTGATAGTACCGGAGTCAAAATGAAAAGGGGCTTGAGAGGGGAGTTGTAGAGGAAGATGAGAAGAATGAGAATAGTAGCAAGGGAGAGGATTGCCCCCTTTGCAGCCCTGTCTCGTATCTCCTCTTCCTGTTTAAGCTCCGGTGCAAAGTCAAAGCTTCCTGAACCGGGGTGGGAAAACGCTTTTTTCAGCTCCCGTTCCAACTCTTTGATCGCCCCTGTATCAGCAGAGCTGATTCCGTTTTCTGGAAGGTAGAGACTGATCCTGGCAGCCCCTTTCCCGTTTCTCCTAAAGCTGGAAACCAGGCGCCTGGATCTCTTGATTTCCAGGAACCTGTCATAGTCCTTCAGGATGTGTTCGATATCATTCAGGTGGGCTGGATAGATTGTTCTCTCCTTTGTAATTCCTCCTCCTCCCAATCTCCAGGATAGCTCTCTGGCTGTCAGATCCGGAAAGCGCCCGGAGCGGAAAAGGGATGCGGCGCTTTGATTGATCTGGATAGTTTCTACCGGCACAGCTTCATTGGAATAAAGTACCCCTTCCGGGAAGATCTCCTGTATCTTTTCGGCGCTTTGTTTTATCATCCGTTCCCTGGTTTGGCGATGGTCATGGAGGATGTAGAAGTGAATGGACGCCTGTGAGTCTCCCATCCCAAGCCACACACTTCCCCCCAGGGGGGATACCATTTTCAGCAGCTCTGACCGGAGATACAGACGGGTGGAGCTGTCAGGCACCTCTTTTTTCTCTTGGGAGGATCTATTGGGAAAAAGCTGGAAGGTGATTCTCTTCTCTTCCCGATAGATGAGAGTGCGGTAGTCCGGAAAATAGTGGTTACAGCTTTCTTCTATTCCTGGAATGAGATCAGCAATCACCGAGTGGGGAAGCTGCTCCGGAAAATCGACCAAGCCGTGAATACTCTCTTCCTTTTCTGTCCCGTAGGGAGAGAAGGGGGGAGCTGTGGTAAGAGGAAAGAGGATAAAAGGAGCTGTAAGGAGGAGAAGCAGTACCGAAAGAGAGGAGTACCGGAATGCTTTCCTGTCACCAGTCGGATCGAGCTTGTTGTGCTTCTGGAGTCTGTTGTGCTTCTGGAGCTTGGTGTGCCCCTGGGCCCGATCTTGCTCTCCCTGCAATCTCTCCCGGGAGGGTAAGGTAAGGGGAAGAATTACCGTGGTGTAGAAGAGGGAGATAGCCAGAGCTGCTGTCGGTATGAGGGCAAATTGGCGAATGATGCTCCCGATTGGAGGGGAGAGCAGAAAGAGGGGAAAGAATGAGGCGATGGTGGTCACCGTTCCCATCCAGGACGCTTCAAAGGCTCCTCTGACACCATACCGCAGCTCCTCTACCACCAGGACAGCCCCGTCAATAAGGGTACCGGAGCAGCAGGCAAGGGCAGTCAGGTTCAAAAGGTGGATGGAACTCTTCGAATATCCGATCAAAGAGAGGGCAGGGATCAGGGAGATGGGGAGAACCAGTAGAATTGCCCCATATTCACTGAGCCGTTTCCTGCTTAAAAGAAGCAGCACTCCCACCAAGAGAGCTCCAATAGCCACCGCAACCCCGGTCCTCTTCAGCTCCCTGATTAGTTCTCTGGCGCCATCGTAGATTATCAACCCCT
This sequence comes from uncultured Sediminispirochaeta sp., assembly GCA_964394395.1. Classification (GTDB taxonomy): domain Bacteria; phylum Spirochaetota; class Spirochaetia; order DSM-16054; family Sediminispirochaetaceae; genus Sediminispirochaeta. The sequence continues at coordinate 15,366 of CAYMWV010000029.1, read as the reverse complement.
CCCTGCCCATTATGGAGAGGCTTTTTTGGTAGATTGGGATCACGCCCCCTTCCCCCGGGTAAAGGGCAAGGATACTTGCCTCTTCTCCATCCAGTCGGCTCTCCCCGGGGGAGGTGATATTTCGATACTGGCCGAAGAGGCGATAGCTCTTATCTATCCCAGGGGCATTGATACTTATCCTGCCAGCGGATTGCTCCTCCTTTTCCCGTGCTCTTCCTACCGAGCTAAGCCAGGGGTAGGGATCGCTTTCATCTTTTATGCTGAAGGCTCTGAAGGCTTCCCGGGAATGGGAAAGATCCTGCCCCGCATCCACTGAATTGGCTTTGCTCAGCTTCAGCTCCCCTATATGTGTGATACTGTGTTCCAGATCTGCCTTGGCCCTTTCAGCTTTCTCCGGATTATCAAAGAGGGCAATGAGCCAGGGGCTATCTTTTCTGCTTTTCATGGTAAAGCTTGCTGGAACAAGCCTTTTGGGGATCCTTTTGCCGATCTCCTTCTCAACGGAAGTAATAAGGGAAGCGAACTCTGCATCATCCTTTCCCATCTTCGGTTTAACATGCACGCTTCCTTTGCCGGGGGATATGGAAAGCTCCACCGAATCGATCTCCGGAGAGAGAATCAGTCTCTGCTCTAGGGGGCGAAACCACCTCCCTACCTGGTCCATACTGAAACCGGGCAAGTCCTGTTCAAGCACGTACTCCGGTTCGCCAATTGTGGGGGGCTCTGATTCGGAGAGTTGACTAAGCCCTGGCAGAGCGAGGAGAATGCTAAGCATGAGCAGATGGAGCTGAATCCTCGGGCCTCTTAGAAGCCTATCCAACATCAATGGTTCATGTACCAAAGGCGCTCCTTCTGTTCAATTTCCACTCCTGGATAGTTGGCAAGCTCAGCTAAGGAGAGGGAAGAGTAATCGAGGACTACCGGCAGCTCCCTTCGATACCCCTCCCTCCCGATCTGTAAGAGACCCAGCTCTTTTCGCTCTTCCAGGTAGGGAATAACTGTTTCAATCTCTTTCTCAATCTCTTCTCTCTGTTTTGTATCCCCAAGGGGTATGGAGATGAGAAGCTCTTCTCTCCATACCCGGGCCGGGCGGGGGAGGGGCTGCATTGCCGATATTTGTTGTATCGCTGAGAGCGGCTGGATTGCTGAGAGCGGTTGGATCGCCGAGAGCGATGGGTTCTTTGATTCCGGGACCACAATAATCCAAGCTCCCTCTGGAACTATCCTGGGAGGATGAAAGATGGCCCGGTCCTCCCCGGGCATGAAAGAGAAGATTCCTTCCTGCTTCTGCAGGGATTGAACCTGTATGCGGCTCTCCTTGCCTGGGGCCAGGTAGAAGCTGCGGGACCGGGGTGCCCTGATGAGGTCGATATAACTGCTTCCAGAAATGATAAGGAGTAGGAGAAGAGCAGTGCCTGAGAGATAGAAAAAGCGTTGTTCCATGCTTCCTGAATTGCTGAAGAAATCTGTCAGCAGAACCGAGATACCGGCCAGGGATACGAGTTGAATCATCGATAGAACAGGAGCGGAGAAGGTGAAAAAGGGGGGGATGCAGAGGCCCAGGACAACTATCAGGCCGGGGAGTTGAAAGGGGCGGGGTGAAGTTTTCATGGCCCACAGAACCGGAAAGAGAGCGAGCATACTGACGCTGCCCTCAAGATAGGCCAGTGTCAGGGAGCTGGCTATCAGCTGGGGAAGCAGATAGATAAGGAGAATGATAGGCAGGGAGAAGCAGCTAAAAAGGATACGGCTTTGTCCACGCTCCCTCTCTCTGCCGACGGGAAGAAGGAGCAGGAGAAGAAAAAATGGCAGCTGGGCCAGGAATAGTGGAAAGATCCGGAGCAGCTGATTTCGATACGCCTGACTCATGGGTGATAGATAAAGCTCTACGCTCCCCGGAACATGGTACTGTAAAGCATCAATCGACCTTTTCAGCTCCCCGTAGAAGCGGCTGATTTCATGGGTGGCAGAGTAGATCTCCAGAATAATCTCTCCCTTCCTCTGTGCCCCGGTTCCTGAAACATGGTATCTCACCTCTGCTGCTTCTCCCAGGACACCCGGTCTTCTATCCCCACCCGGGAGGGGAAGATTCGGGAGGGGGAGATTCCTCAACTCCTCCAAGGAGTGGATTGGTGTAGAGATAGACGCAGGGATCCGGATTGCCCGGTTCTCCAGATAGCCAGCGAAGCTTTCACCCCTGCCCAGTGCCTCAATCTGCCGTTCCAGGAAGGAGGGATCTAATGCTGCCAAGGGAAATCGCTTTTCCCGGGGAGTGATAAGCACCTCTTCCCTGGGTAAGCCGTAGATTTGCATGGTTCCGGTGTGCAGCAGTGAACCAAGATAGCCATCGATGTAGGATCGGCTCAACTCCGAGACCAGCTTCGACCCTAAGCTCTTATCAAATTGCAGCTTGATGTAGGCCGCCGGATAGCGTTCTGTTGGAGCTCTCTCATCAATATGGAAGCTGCTATTGGGGTAGGGGAGCAAAAGCTGCTCAACCATACGCTGTAGATCATCCAGATAATCGAGGCCCCGGGCAGAATTCTCTCTTTTGCCTCTTACCATGCAGCTTCCATCTCTTGAAATGGCCGCCTCCACTACCATACCTGGGCTCCTGGTGATTAGTCCGGTGAGGCTGGAACAAAGCTCCTCTTCAATTTCCCGGCAGGAGAGTGCGGGAATAGTGATGGAACAGGAAAAATCCCACGCTCCCCGCCCCTCTTGTGCGAAGTGGGGAGAAGGGGCAAAGCTAATTTCCCCTGAGCTGGTAAGGAGGCAGACTAAAAGTGGCATGAGCCAGAGTGCCAATGGACCGGGTCCTCTCACTTGGGACAAGCTACTTCTCCACATTCAGGGTAAGGCTCAAATTCCCCGAAACGCTTTTACCCAGGCTCTCCTGCAGGGATGGGAGTACGCTTATTCGAAGCATCAGAAGGGGGTCGCAGTCATGGAAGCTTCCCCTATAGGTGATGGATGTCTCTCCCCCTTCCCCTCTGCTGATCTCTCCCTCTTCGAGATCCAGATAACCGTTGCCTCCATGGAGGGAGAATCCCACTGCTTCGAGTAAATCACCCGCTCCCAGTTCAGCGAAAGAGGAGTGGGTAAAGTTCAGGGTAATCGATCTCTCCACTCCCTCCTCAGCTTGGAGGAAGGAGCCGCTTCTCTGTATCTCCCCATCGATCACCGTCTCTGCCCACTGAAGGGGGCGTTCCCGCTCCCCACTGCATCTGAAAAGGAATGGAAGGGGCTTTTCCGGAAGGGATAGGGCTCCCTCATACTGCCATGGAGGAGGAGCTTCGAAGCTTAATGTGCAGCTCAGGCCATCCTCACTCCAGGAAGGAAGAAGGGAGATCTCCGGTCCGGATGATATCTGTGCGGTAAAGAGATCTCTCCAAAGCTCTTCCACCGGTGAGGCGAAGGTGATAATGATGCGGGAAGCCCGGTCCACTCCTTCGGTATAGTGGGGAAACTCCCTGCAGGGGATGAGGGACTCTCCGTTGTGGTGGTGAAGAGAGAGGATCTCTTCCCATGCCGGGCTGGAGGAATAGGTGGAGCTGCTTGAGAGAAGGAAGCTTTCGGGGCCTGAGTAGTCAATTCCTCCCCTGCTTTCCAGGATGCCCCTGAAACTGAGGGTGTAGGTGAGGTAGGGAAGGAGTTTCTCATCCTCAATGAGATATTTCTTATCGCTCTCCCATTGAAAGGGGGGCGATGCTATCTGGGAGCTCCCAGCCTCTCTCCCCTCCTCCCCGGTCCTTATGGTGAGGATCGCAGCCGATTCAACCATCTCCCTGTTCATGGGGTGGCTGAAAATAATTCCTCTTTTGCTTTTCTCCACATAAAGCTTACCGGTACACCCTTCCTTCAGCTGATCCGGAAGAAAGAGGGAACAGGATTGGAGTATACTTAGGAGAAGTACGAGGAACCTCATGGACCCACCTCGGTAAGAAAAGTCAAACCCTCCGGTTCAATCGCTTCCCCCGGTGCAATACTCACCCGGTAAAGCACCTCCCTGCCCGGAGGATTGGAGAGGAAATTGCGGTAGTTGAGAAAGAGGCATCTGTCGGTGAGCCACTGAAATCCGGTGAGAACCGGATAGGGGGATCCGGCGGGGAAGATGGGATTGATGGCAAGCCGGTCCAGCAGCTTTTCCCGGCTCCCTTCATCATCCAGGGGAGTGGAGAAGAGCAGCGTAATGGAGAGTCCCCCGTCGACTGAGCCGCTTTTTACCTTCTCCGGATCGCTCTCTTCAAAAGGAGCTGTGATGGAGATACTCTCTTCACCACTTAAGGTCACCTCCTCCAGAGTGCAGGATGGTTCATCTGCCAGATAGCCAAGAATGGGCTCCCCTTCAATTAAAACCATCCACTCCTTAGGCATGCCCGGGGAGGGAGAAGGGAAAAACCGGAGCAGTGAGTCATGAAGATACCAATCGCCCTCAATGGGAGGATCAGTAGTGATCCACCTTTCTACCGGAGCGGGGGGAGCAAAACCATCCGCAAAGTCGATACAGGGTATCGCTTTTGGAGGGATCTTACAGCTGCCTCCCTCTTCAAAGGGAGAGAGGATGGCTCTCTCCGGGTCCTGGGAATCAAGGTAGCCAAATGCTTCAATCTCTCCGGCAATGGGAGGATAGCTTGGCTGCTCAACAGTGAAGCGGATGCTTCTGGCTTGAAGTGGATCGTCAATAATGAGATAGTAGTCTATCCCTTCCTGAAAGGGAGCTCTGGGGCTAAAGAGCCAGCTCTCATTTTCCAGCTCCCATGTTCCCGGAACCTCTCCATTCTCCTCTGAGAGGGTGAGAATTTCCCTGATATCCCCTGCTTCCCCTTTCTTTGAGAAGCGAACCCTCACCGCATCTTCGGCACTTATACGATCTCCCCTTTTAGCTGGTACCGTCTCGATGATCGAGAATCTGCCCGGGGGGAGTTTTTCCGAAAGGGCAATGTCGCAGGATATCACGCTGATAAGAATCAGGATGATGGGGGGAAGGGCAAGCGGAAGTAAAAGAAACAGTGGAACTCTATTCATCAATTCCTCCTTGAAAAGGGCTCAGTCCGGATGACAGATCCGGCCTAGCCGACATACCTTCGTGAAACAGAGGGGGAAGGGAGGTGCATATCAAATCTCCCTCCACAAGCCCCTCTGTTATCCAGATAAAACCGTTTTCTGTTTCAGTGGTGCGTACGCTTCTGAAAAGGAGCCTGTCGTCCTGGAGCAGCAAAAGATGGCTTTCTCCACCCTCCCTATCGATAATCATCTCCGGTTCCAGAAGAACACCCTCTATCTGTTTACTGCTTTCCAAAATTACTTCGTGGCGGCTTCCCGGCAGAATGGGAAGCCCCCCCTGTATTCCCCGGGCGATCAGGGAAAACCGGCCATCACTGTCACTTTGGGGGATAATGGCTTCCACTTCACCCTGGAGGGGGGAAGCTGCCTTGTCGGCGGAGGGAAAGATAACGCTATTTCCCTCGGAAAGATGGCTGAAATAGCGGTTTGGTACCGGCACCCTGATCTTGATCTGGGTTGGGTCAAAGAGGTGGACAACCCTTTGCCCGCTCTTTGCCATCTCCTCTTCTCCAATGAAGAGAGCGCTTACGATTCCCTCTTTAGGGGCGGTCAGGATGCTTCTCTCCATTCGTCTCTGCAGAGATTGCAATCCCAATTCCAGCTGAGCCTTTTCCAGTTCTCTCAGCTCCAATTCAGTCTCCTTTGCTGCTGTACCGGGCCGGGAGTGTGCTCCTATCTCCATATCTATCTCCAGCGCCTCAATAGAGGCCTTGATCCGCTCCAGGCTCTCCTCCTCCTTCTCCAGCTCTTCCTGAGAGATTGTTCCAGCCCTGAAAAGTGCCTGGCTCTCTGCAAGGTTTTTCACCGCTTTCTTTCTCTCATTTTCCAGCAATGACATCTTCTGTTCCCGTTTTTTTGCTAGGAGTTCTGAGCTCGTAATCATTTCCAGCTTCTCCTGCAGCTCTAATCTTGCCAGGGTAATGTGTTTATCTGCTATCCGGGCTTTTAGTTCTCCCGCTTCAAGGAGTTGGGTGATATCGGGGATTTCCACCTCTATAAGCGTTTCTCCCTGCTTCACATAGTCCCCCACCTGTACGGCTATCCTCTTTATCTTGCCGCTCTCTTCCAGGGAGAGGTGGTACGCTGAATCTGCAAAAGCGGTTCCCAGCAGGGGAATCTCCTCTCTCCATTGAGCAAACCGGGCGGGAACAACTGACACCGCAGGGGGCTTTCTCATATCACTGGTCGTCTCCGGTTCTTCATTCCCCATCTTTTCCGGAAACATACATGAACAGGATTGCAGAAACAGCATGAGGAGGATGGTGAAGAGTGCTCCTTTTGCTGGAATTGCCGGAATTGCCGGAATTGCCATCAGAGTTCCCATTTCATCACCTCTTCAAAATCGCCAGTGGTAATGAAGAGATGGCTCAGGAGAAGCAGCCGTTGGCAAAGCAGCTCTGTATATTCTGTGACTCGTTTCGTCTCCCCCTCCTCCCGCTGCAAAAGCAGAGTGGAGGATACCTTCCCCAGCTGGTGAAGATGTCCTGCCTTCTCTCTAGCTTTTCTTGCAATATGAAGTGCCTTCTCCTTCAAAGGGATCATCTCTTCAAGATGGTCCAGCTCCAGCACTATTTTTTCTGCCTTTTCCCTAATTTCCTTTTCCCGTTCTTTCAGCCTGAAATCCACCAGCTCTATCGATCCAGCCTGGTAGGGGATTGGTGAGATAAGAAGCTTTCCCTCCTGGCTGGTAAAGAGCGCCCGGTCCCCCTCCTTCCCGTAGCTCATTGAGGTGGCAGCACGCATACCGGGTAGAGAGAAGCTGATGCTCAAAGTCCAGGAACCCTGGGGCTCTATCATTCCGGAGGAGTTGGGGGATAGGAGAAGATGGGTTTTCAGATCTATGTCGGGAAGCAGCCGGGGAAGGAGCCGCTTCTCATTCTTCAGTTTTTCTGCCTCCCGCTTCAGGAGGGAATACTCTTTGTCATGTTCCATCATGCGGGGGATTACTCTGCTCCTTTCCGCATCTGCCCCCACACCTCTCAAGATGCGAAGAGAAGGCAGATTATCTTCCGGAAAAGGGCGGCCGCTCACTTGTTCCCAGGAAGCAAGGGCCATATCATTCTTTCTCCTTGCCAAAAGCAGGCGAAGCTGAAGCTCCTCAATAGCTATATCAAGCTCTTCGGTTTTTGCTATTCCCTTCTCCAGCCCTTCCGTCTGACCCTCATGCAGGAGCTTTCGGTAACGGATCATCACCTCCAGGTACTCTATCTCCTTCCGTCCGGAAATGATTGCGCAGAAAAGAGTGATCAGTTCATATCCCCTCTCCTCTCTCCATCTCCGCTTCTCCCAGTTGTTTTGATAGGCGATCGCTTTCTGAATGGCCCGGATGTGGAGCAGTTCCGGGCCGGGAAGGATCGGCTGCTCGTAGGTGAAGGATAAAGCTTCTGATCGCTCATCTTCTTTCTCTCTCTCCAAACGATAGAGCCCATCTCCCTGGATAGAAACTTGGGGAAGAAAGAGGGAAGCGATCTTTGGAGACCCTTCACCGGGATAGGGTGCTTCTTCCCTGAGGTAATCTTCGAAGGAGAAGGCGTAGAGGGTAAAGCCCCCCTGGCTGGAGATGAAGAGAAAAGTGATGAGAATGGATGCGGTTTTTGGCCGCCTTCTGTATTGCTTTTCTACCATCATACTGGGGATAGGCAAAAAAGAGCACGAATGGTTCACCTTTTTTGCCAGTTTCCGATTTTTTTTGTTTTTTTTTCCGGAATTTCATTCATCCGGGACAGATCGATGTTAGCTAGTTATAGGAGGTAACTATGAGACGAATAACAACTGTTTTATTCACTGTTTGTCTCTGTGCTGGTCATTTCGCTGTTACCCAACCTATACCGCTATCTGCAGATCCTCTTGAACTATTGTTGGCTGAAATGAATCGGATGGGACAAGAGGCACTTCATCCTATGCTCTATGGGGATGAGATTCTGGATGAGAGTTTTGAAAAAGAGCTCTCAGGCTGGCAGGAGGAGGCCCGAGATTTTGCCACAGAATTGGGAATTTCTGCTGAAGATCTGATTGACCGCAGGGGGCGCTGGTACAGAAGAAGATTTCTGGAACGGACCGCTCTCTCTCTTATTGATTTAGGACGGCTGGAGGGGGTGAGTCTGGAGAGCCTGGAGAAGGAGGAGCGGGAGCTTCTATCAAGCCACCTGAAGTGGGAAATGGAGATCTCTGAAGAGATTCAATCGGCTCTCCTTAAATCCAGAGATGACTATTATGAAATAATCGCTGAGAAGGAGAAGTGGCTGCTGGATCGAAAGGAGCAATACCATCTGCTTTTGGAAGAGGCAGAGGTGGAACTTGAAGAACTGGCAGAGGGGCTTCTGAGAGAGGGGGAGCTGGAAGAGAAAAAATCGGCTCAGACATTGAACAGCCTGGTTGAAACATTTTCTGCCATGGAGGGGCAGCAAAGAGATCTAAGGGAAAATCTCAAACGGATTGGCCGGAGAGCTGCGGTCACAGAGGGTGATGAAAGAGCTGCCTGGCTTTCGGAGCAGAAGAGGATTTCCCGGGAGATGGAAAGCTTGAATCAGCAGATCAGCGAATTTGAAGATCTTTTTCAGGATTTTATCTCCTCTCCTCTGGAGGAAGATCTTCATCTATCAGCTCTGAAGGCTGAAATAAGTGATGATCGGCACAGGAAGCTCCTTGCCCTGGAGCTTTTTGAAGAGGGGCCGATAGAGACCAGGGAGCTGCGGCAGGATCGAATATCCTACATCAAGGATGTGGCTGAAAAGGAGGAGTTGACCTACGCTCTGTTCAGGGAGCTTGCTGGGGGATCCCGGGAGCAGAGAGACGTGCCGCAGAATAAAGAGGAAAAAGAGCTAGAAACATTAGCAAAGGCAATACTTGCGATAGAAGAGCAGGGAGAGCATTATCAGAATCTCCTGATCCACAAAGGTGAGAGGCTTGGGAGGCTTGAAGAAGGCGCAAATCGTTTTGCCAAAGAGCTCTCCGGGAAGGAGCTCCCCTTTGAGGAATTGAATAGCTTTATGGAAGAGATCGATCTTCTATTGGAGGCTTCCCCGGAGAGAAAGACCTTTGGAGAGGTTGCCCTCCATCTGGAAAAGCTCGGCCTGGTTGATAGTTCTATCCTGGGGAAAAACCAGGCCTTGTCCAAACTGCTCAGTTTAAGCGACAGTAGTGCATCAACAATTTTGAAAGGATACAGGCAGAGCGTGATAGATCCTGTTCCTGAAAGGGCTGACCGTTTTTTCGAAGTGGCTAAAGAGGGGCTGACTGAATTGGGTGAGGGGAAGCTATCTATGGAGATAGAAAAAGGAGCATCCCAGCTCATCGATCTCTATCTCCTGCAGGGGAGTCTGGATGCAGCGGATACACAGATAACTCAGCTAAGGGCAAGAATGAACCTTGCACTGACACAGGCGGCGGCATATGCAGGGGTAGCCGCAGCGTGCTACACAACCCTCAATATCCCGGGAGGAATTGCTGCTACCGCCGCAGCCGCAGTGGCGACTGCAGCGGCTGTCGATTTTAATGAACAGATAGAAGATATCTCTGCGGTAAGAAAGATGGTCAATAAAAGCTACATGCAGCAGAAAAGTGGCTTGGACAATCCCTGGAACTCATTTCAGTCTCTATCATCGCAGTGGAAGGAGCAACGCAAGGAGCTTACCGCTGCCCGGGATTCCCTTTCGGATCTTGAAAGTCCGGGATGGTTCGGAGATGTTGATAACACAGCCCAGGCTGAATTGGCCATCCATGGTCACATACAAGAGCCCCTTGAGCGATATACGGAGACAGAAAAAAGCCTTCGCCTTCGCTACCTTCAGCTTCAGAGAGAGCAGGAAGAGCTCAGAGAGGAGAACATGCAGCGCTTCAGTAGAGAGCGTTCCCATTTTTTGGAAGCCCTGTCTCATGCAGATCTTTCCGATGAAGAGACCTATTCCAATTTCCTGGAGCAAGGAAGGCGTCTCTACAACTCTTATCCATCAATGATGGGTGGAGGGATCTCATCCCGCACAGAGGCGGGCTATGGGAATAATCTCTTCACCGAGCTATCCTTGGCCGGGTTCTACCGAAAAAGTCTGTTGGCGTCAAACCGGGAAAGGGTCTTAAACTACACCCTTAAAGCTGCCGAAGAGGATGCACTATTTGGATTTGGGGAGTTTCAAAACTTCATTGACCGGGGAGAAAGGTGGTGGGAAGCGCAGCGGATTGAGCACCTCACCGGAGCTGATACCTTCCTGGAAGAGAGCAGGGAGCGTCTGAAGAGGGGGAGGGAGCTTCTCCATCGAAAGACAGAGCTCTTTGAAGAGAAAAAAGAGCAGAGTATCAAGAAGATTTACCAGGATGAGATGGAGGAGTTGAGACAAACAATAGCCAGTTCATTATCTTCCACTCAGGAAACAGGGCTTGGTCTGCTGAGCCGTTCCAGTCGTCCAGCTTCCGGGCTTGGAGCGGTAGAACAAAGCCGGCATGAACAGGTAGAGGAGAGTATCCTTGGCCGTTCCGCCCTTGCGCTGTTCAGCTCTCCAGATGTTAACAGCTCCCTGATTAAGGAGAGAAAGAGGCGCCTTTCAGGGATTGAATCAAGAATCACTTCTCTGGATTCAGAAAGAGCTGCCATGGAAGAGAGGATTGATTCTCTGGTTGGTGAAAGCATGAGAAGAGCGCTTTTGGGTAAGCTGGCCGATGAGGAGGGCCGTTTGCGGAGAGCTCTGGATTCTGCGAACCGGCAGGTACGCTCGGGGATCGAAGAATCCCTCTCTCTAGCTGGATATCAGATTAATACTGCGCTCTACAAGAGGGATGCTCTGGTAGACCTGTGGCTGGGAAAACGGGAATGGAAGGAGCAGCGCATCGGGGCTTACCGCTCCTTTGTAACTCCCACCCTCTCCTGGAAGGGGGAGCTGCGCTCCCTTAGAGGAACGGCTTTTACCGGGGATCAAGGAGAGCTGGATACCTTCCTCACTTCTGTGGCCAGTGACAAGAGAGAGATCTTCTTTGAATCTGAAGGAAAGAGCCTCTTTGCCCTGCATGTTGGTGAGGCCCCCACTGATGAAGGTAAGGGAAAAGGGGAACTGGGACGAATCTACTCCCTGTTTCAGGATCATGAGAGGGAGCTGGGACGGGGGCTGGCCATGACAGATATCGCCTTCTATGATCGCCGGTTCTGGGATGATGATCTGGACAATAATGGTGAGGGGGATAGCCTCTTTGCAGCTCCTACTATCCGCAGTTCCGCCGATCTGGCTCTTCAAGTTGGCGCAGGCATCTTGCTTGGCCCCGGTATCGGGGCAGCAGCGATGGGTTTTGCAGATGATCTCCTCTTTACCGGAATGGATATGGCAGGGGGCAGAGTCACCGGGGGGGAGGCCCTCGTTTCGCTGGGAAAGAAGGGAGTTTCCGCAGGTATTGGCCAGGTGCTTCCAAACAATGGGATCATCTCCACCGGTTTGAAACTCGGTTCATCCAGCGCCCTCGCTTCAATCGATATAAGTGGAGGGGAGTTCTCCTTTGATTCCGATAGATTCACCGATACCCTTTTTTCCAGCCAGAGCCTTGCTACTCTTGTTTCCAGCTCCATCAGTAGCGCCGGAAACAGCTTGTACGACAAATTTGTAATGGCGGAAGATTCCACCTTCGGATTTAACAGTGTGCAGCTGGCAGAGATGGAAGGGACCGGGAGTTTTCTCTCTTCAGTTGCCGGAACTGCGGGAGCTTATGCGGTAAGTGGGGAATTAAAGCTCAACCTGCTTAACAGTAGAGATATCGGGAATCTCTTCGGTTTTGATGGTGGTTCAACCGGTCTTCTCTCTCTGGATCTTTCCAGGGGCCGTTCTTCCGGATTGCCAGGACTTGCTCTTGAATCATCCGGAACGGACTTTTCCGCCACCAGACTCCTTGATGCGGGCCGGGGAGCGGGACATGTCTCCCTCTCTTCCAGGGTCAACCGCTTTATCGATAGAGAAGGGTATGAAATGGGAGATGCTCTCTCCGGTGCCCTGCGGTTTCAATATGGATTTGGAGATGATGCAGCGATGAATCAGCTCAAGGCATTTCTTGCTGGAAAAGATAGCTTGTCCCTGTTGGCCGATCCAACTGAGTCCGGTTTTCCTGAAGGAGAAGGGAAACTTTTTGGAGTAACCCGGAGAGAGGCAATTGATAGCGGAGCAACCGGGAGCGGCCCAAGCCGAAGCGTCACCCTCTACCTTGATGAGCTCCGGGGAGTATCAACGAAGAGCGATGCATTCCTGCTTGGAACCGTTCTGCAGCATGAGGCCCACCGGGATGGATTTGTGACCTCTAAAAATCGTGAGGAGACCCGTCGGGCGGTGGAGGCCCACGCCAACCTGGTCCAGCGAACCCTGGGGGATGAGCGTTATCAGATAGAGCTGCTGAAAGAGAACCCCATGCTTCTGAGAGAACAGATTTTCCTGGCAGCGGGAGGATTAGCAGGAGGCTTGGTAGAAGGAAATATCTATGACAGTAGTGATGACTATTACCGGATAAGCGAAAAGGGGGAGCTCCTTTTTGATGGCAGTCACAACCTCTGGAGCGCCCAGGGAGCTTTGATTGATACACATTCCAGGGGCTCCTTTTCCCAGACATTAGCTGACTATCTGGGAGTCAGTCGGGATGATGCTCTGGAGCTGATGGCGGAGAGCGGACTCTATTGGAGTGAGAGTGACGGCACATATATCGATAGAAACCCGGAGAAGGGAATCCCCCTCACCGGTATGATAAAGGCGAAGGGTGAAGTGCGGGATCGCTTTGGGCCAGACCAGATCGGCACAAGTGCGGGAGAAAGGAGGGACGGATACCTTTGGGCTCTCAAGGAGCACTCCTATGGGGCAGCCCAGGTGGATCAGGAGAAGCTGGAATATTACCTTGCAATGGGAGAGTTGTTGGCAGATAAAGAGCGCTTTGAAGAGGCAGCTTTGAGAAATCCGGGCAGCAGTTTCCCGGGTATTAGCGAAACTGCTACTCTGGATCACTATTCCCAGTTAACAATGGAAGAAGCCGGGGGAGGGATCGATTACTGTCTTGCCCAATCCATAGCGTTCTCCTATGTGGAGCGTTTTCCGGATGTGGATATGAATCGCATGGAGAGCTTGTTTTCTGAAGCAGATTTCGGCTCTTCCTTTAACAGGCAAAGCGGTTATGTTGGAGATAAAAGCGCTTATTCCAGAAGCATATCTTCACATCTTGGAGTCGATGGCTATCTTACGGAAAAGCGGTTTAAGACTCTGGAGGATCTTCAGGAGGCAGCCATGGAAACGGGAGAAGATTTCTTTGTGGTTGCAGATTATGGCACCCATTTTACCCATGTCCGCTCCGATGGACTGGAGGTAAATAGTTATCCTGGATGGAGGAGTGAAGGCAAGGAGCCTCAGGGATGGCGTCTGATGGAGTGGCAGGATGTTAATTAATGATGAACTTAACATTTATCCCTTTCATACCGATACATATCATGATACTATTAGCCAGAAGGTAAAGAGGTTAAGGAGTTTTTGATGACTGGTCCCACAGAAGCCGCAATGTCCGTAGCTCATGCGTTAATATTTTTTTCCACAGTAGGATGTATTGTTTATGGGCTGCTTCACTGGAATAAACAGGAGCAGACTGAACCGGCTCATGTAGAGAGGGAAGAGGAAAAGCACTGACCCCAACTTACCTAATGCAGCCCCCCCTTTATGGGGTGATACAGAATGTGATGATACCATTTCTGGTGCTGTGCCCTTCTTCCATGATTAAACCCGGTGCTTTTGCATCGGGTTTTTTAGATACCCTTTTGAGGCGGGCGGCTCAGTTCTGCTGTAAGAAGCAACACATGACCGATTGACACCCCTTCTCCTTGGACAAGCGGGCTTCTATGATTTACAATTTTTACAAACGGGCATTTTTACGGTGCCTGCACCATACTGCACCGTACAGGAGGAGTTATGAGCGAGGTCAAGAGAAAACAGAACAGTAAGAATAAACGTAGCGGGCGTAAGATTTTCGTAATAGATACCAATGTGTTTATACATAAACATGATGCTATCCTCAGTTTCCGGGACAATGAGGTGGTGGTTCCTCTCTGGGTTCTGGAGGAGCTGGATAAGCTGAAGAGCTACTCGGATGAACGGGGAAGAAATGCCCGGCACGCTATTCGCTTTCTCGATTCCCTTACCCGCCATAAGGATCCGACCAGTGGGGTGAAGATGGAAAATGGCTCCATCTTGCGGGTGGCACTCACCTTTGATGAGCATATTGATATCAGTCTGGATCGGAGCCGGCCGGACAACAAGATCATCCTTACCGCTCTTACCCTGCAGCAGAAGGAGGGGCGGGAGGTGTTTTTTGTCTCTAAAGATATTAACGCCAGGGTCAAAGCCTCCGCCCTGGGCTTACGGGCCGTGGACTACGAAAAACAGAAGGTTAACTTTTCTGAATTGTACTCCGGTTATCGGGGGGCTCAGGTCTCGGGAGATAACTGGCGGCAATTCCTGGAGGATGAGTTTCTGGACTGGAAGGATGATCTCCATGAGAACGAGTTTGTGGTTCTGGAGGATAAGGAGCACGATGAGCCGCTGCTGGGTCGCTTTAGCGGCGATATTCACGGCCTGGACCTGGTTCCCGAGCTGCCCGGAGCGGTAAGCGGTATTCACCCCCTTAACATGGAACAGCGGATGGCCCTGGATCTCCTGATGGACGAGTCCATAAAAATAGTAACCCTGGTGGGTAAGGCGGGTACCGGAAAGACTCTCCTCGCCATAGCCGCAGGGCTGAAGAAGGTCTTTGATGACTCCGCTTATGGAAGGATGCTGGTGAGCCGCCCGGTGATACCTTTAGGAAAGGATATCGGCTATTTGCCCGGAGCGAAGGAGGAGAAACTCTCCCACTGGATGCAGCCCCTCTTCGATAACCTGGAGTATATCCTCTCGGTCCATAAGCGGCCCAACCTGAAGAGTGTGGACGCCATCATCTCCAGCAACATGGTGGAGGTGGAAGCGATCACTTATATCCGGGGAAGGTCCCTGCCGAATCAGTACATCATCATTGATGAGGCTCAGAATCTCTCTCCCCACGAGATCAAGACCATTGTGAGCCGGGCTGGAGAGGGAACCAAGGTGGTACTCACCGGTGACCCCTACCAGATCGACAGTCCCTATCTGGACGCCAGCTCTAACGGTCTCACCTATCTGGTAGAGGCCTTTAAGGGGCAGAAGGTGTATGGTCAGGTGCTGCTGGACCGGACCGAGCGGAGCGAGTTGGCTGAGTTGGCGGCGGAGTTACTGTAATTGAGGCTGTCCCGCAACCTCTCTTGAGCTTTATGCACGCTACATATAGTGG
>CAYMWV010000028.1:9141-25113 GCA_964394395.1 uncultured Sediminispirochaeta sp. | reverse complement strand
TATGACTGAAACAGGCATCAGATGGATAAAGCCCGGAAAACCATTATCGTAGAGAAGCTGGTTCAGACCGGAGGTGTAACCTTCAGCCTCCTGTATCTCCTTTTTACCAAAAAGGAGAAGAAGGATTGAAGTTATTTTTTTTGCAATTACCTCCCGTTCTATCCTGGTACGACTTGTTTCAAACTGTTTCTGCAGCTTCTGCTTGAATAGCTCGATGGGGTCTTCCTCCTCAGGACAGCTGCCAGGATCCATCTCCGGATCATCCTTTATGAGTCGTAGAAGGAGCAGCAGATCTTCAGAACGCAGTTTATCTTCATTGATCTCCCTGAGATGCTCCAGAATACCAGTTCCATTTGGTTCTTCATCATTTCCATCTGGTTCTTCTTCTTTCAGAAAGGCGAGATTTCGTTCAAGGGCGGAGGAAAGGGAAAACTGAGCCCAGATATAATAGAAATCAAGCAGCTCATCCTGAATCTGCTGTCCGGCGAGATGGGAAAATGAGGAGACATACCGGGGATTGGTAAGGCTGAAAGAGGGATCAAACTGTCCAATCAGCCCCTTATAATCAAAACGGATAAGCTCTTTCAAGAGAAGCAGGTGGGTGTAGCCCTGTTTGAACCCTGAAAAAGCGTCACTAGCCAGAAGCTCTGAAATATCCTGGTAATTTCGCTCCAGCTCTTCCACACTCTCCATAATTTCCCTTGTATTATTGATGTCCCTGGAAAAGTTCTCATAGTTTAGGGCCTCTATCTTCTCAAGGGCCTGGTCATCGAGCCAGGCAGTGATCAGCCTATCGGAAGAGATGCTCTCCAGACCGGAATATTCCTGCTCCAGCCCTTTCATAATCCGGGCCAATTTGTAGAGAAGAGAGGCAAAGGGAGGGCCAATCTTTTTACCCGATGGATCGGTCCAGTCAGGATGACGGTTTCTGAGAGCTTTTAACAGCTCCCGCAATTTTCGACGTCTGTACCACTCCTCTTCACTTCCCCACACTATCCGGGCGAATAGTTTAAAGAAAAAATCAAAAATCGTGTCCATAAAAAACTGTACATCCTGAAGAGGAAAACTACAAGAGAATTCAGGCTGTCCCGCAACATTAATCCCACTGAATCGAGGCTGTCTAAGCCGCTATATATGGTGCTATTACAGTTTTGCTACCACTACATGTAGGGTGTCTGTTACTCGAAATAGGTTGCGGGACACCCTTTTGGTACCCTATTCCAGGTACTCCGCCAGATCTACCATTGGATAGACCGCCTTCTTCAGCTCTTTTCGATTCTTTGGCAGGGTAGCATCGATGCCCATCTTGTGTTGAACCCCTGTCTCGTCGCTGCAGGGGTCAAGTTCGTGGCCCTGGCTGTTGGAGACGATGAAGATATCCTCCCGGGGGTTTACCCTGTTTGAGAATGCCCAGAGTACATCGGAGGGGTCATGGATATTGACATCCCTGTCAACAACGATAACATTCTTGATGTTTACATAGCTAGTCATTGCAGCCATGGCCACATTCTTCGGTTCTCCTTCGTTACTCTTGTTAATTTGAACCAGGGCCAAAAAGCCGGAGCCGTAAGGTGGAATATGCACATCCGTCACATTGGTGGAGACATAACGGGTCATCCTACGCAAGAGGGGCTCCCGGGGAAGGGTGTTTCCCAGGTTGATATGCTCAAAGCTTGCCCCGTTGAGGGTCTGCCAGATGGGGTTTTTCCGATGGGTGATGGCGGTAATACGAACCGCCGGACTTTTCCAGAGGAGGCCGTAGTGGCCGGTAAACTCTGCCAGAGGGCCCTCCTCCTCCCGGACACCAGGGAGAACCTCCCCTTCAATAACAAACTCTGCATGGGCCGGCACCATGATATCGTTGGTAATGCATCTAGCCACCTCCATAGGACGGCCCCGCATCGCTCCGGCCAGCTCAATCTCATCACCATCGTACCGGAAACCTGCAGCGATCATTAGCACCGGATCTACCCCAATCGCAACAGCGATAGGCATGGGCTTACCAGCAGCTTCAGCTTTGTCAAGGAAGCCCCTGAGATGGCGCCACTCATTGATCATCAGCCCCATACGATCTTTTCCTTTGATGTGCATTCGCTGGAAGGAGAGGTTTTGACGACCCGTTTCAGGATCTTTACCCACCACAACCCCGGCGGTGATAAATGGGCCGCCATCCTCGGGAGCGTGGGTGGGAATAGGAAGGGCAGTTAAATCGGCATCAGCCCCCTGCAAAACTATCTCCTGACACAGGGGCTTCTCAATTGAAACCGGTTCCACAGGATTGTCAAGAATAGCTTCAAGTTTATCGGTAATTTCACCTGTCTGGCAATCAAGAGCCACCGCAATCTTTTGATGATCCGCCAAGAGTCCCCCGGTAAGCGGAATGGAATAACCCTTCACATTACTGAAATAGGCCGCAGGGCCATGTTTCCTCTCCAGGGTGGCGATAACACTTCCTATCTCAAGGACCGGATCAACCTCTTTTTTTATCTCCGCCAGCTCTCCCTTTGCCCGAAGTGCATCCAGGTAGCTTCGCAGATCGTGAATTTCTGCCATAAAAACACCTCCCAAACAGATCTGTTTCGTGCTTTAGAGAAAGAGTAAACGTTTTACCAAAATCTGGCAAGATCAAAACTGGTCGATGCCCCTTTCCAGCTCTTCTTGTTTCTACCGTGGCCTTCCGGGGCATCCTGAGGGCCCATCCAGAATTCAAGGAATTTCGTTGAAGGGATGGGGCAAAAGATCCTTAAAAGGTAAACGCCGGATGATGCCTGATTTGTTGGCCGAAAGCACTTCGGTTTCCGGATCGGTAAACTCCGACAGCACCTGCAGACAGAGGGCGCAGGGAAAAGCGGGAGGATCAGCTTCGGTATACACCAGGAGCTTTTCAACCCGCAGATTACCTTCCGCAGCTACACCCTGCATAAGAGCCCCCCGTTCTGCACAGATGGTGGCCCCGTAGCTTGCGTTCTCTACATTGCAGCCAGAATAGAGGGATCCGCTATTTTTACTGATAAATGCCGCTCCCACCTTGAAATGGGAATAGGGAGCATAGGCGTTCTCCCTGCTCTTTTTAGCAGCTTCCAAAAGCTTCTTTTCCAGCTCCTTATCCAGGGAAACTTGGTCTTGACTCATAGAATTACCTCCCTTCTGCTCACTTCTTTCCTTCACTCAGAAGAAAAAGGGTCTGCCGAAGAAAAGCCTCCGGCAAGCCCGATAGAGAGATGGCTTTTTTCCCTACTCCTCCAAAATATAGGGGGAACCCCAGGATTTGGGAGCTAGCCCTGATCCTGCAATGAGGAAAGCTGCCAGAGTTAATACATAGGGCATCATCAGAGGAAACTGATAAGGAACAGTGCTTCCAAGGGCCTGCAGATTGAGCTGGAAAGCGTCCACAATACCGAAAAAGAAGACCGTCATTGCGGTATAGAGGGGATGAAAACGGCCAAGGATAACAGCAGCAAAGCCGATAAAACCTTTTCCGGCAATCATATTGTCAATAAAAAGACCCAGATCGCCAATAGTCTGGCTTGCTCCCCCTATGGCTGCAAAGGCGGAGGCCCAAAGAATAGAAATATAGCGAATCCTGTGGGGATTAACTCCCATGGTTTCCGCCGCCTTCGGGTTCTCTCCCACAGCCCTGATTTTCAAACCCCATTTTGTCTTGAAGAATATGATGTAGACCACAGGAATGAGAATATAGCCAAGGTAGGTAAAAGGGTTTTGCCTGAAGAAGGCTCCTATTACCGGGATGGATGAGAGAATAGGGATATCCACCGCCATAAGCCGGGGACAATTTAGCTGATGTGTATGGGCACCAAAGAGCATTCTAAAGAGCGCTCCGGTGATACCCAGGGCCAGGATATTTATCGATACGCTGACCACCACCTGGTTTACCGCCAGGGTTACGGTACAGAAGGAGTAGAGCATTCCTATCACCATGTTAAACATTACCGCTATCAATATTCCCTGAATCGGCCCGAAGTAGTAACTTCCCAAAAATCCAAAGAAAGCCCCAAGAAGCATGAAGCCCTCAAGGCCGAGGAATAGCACACCGCTCTTTTCCGAGAAGATGCTTCCCATTGAAGCAACCAGCAAGGGGGTGGCAAGACGGATACTGGAGGCAAGAAAGTTCTGAGAAAAAACTGCCTGAAGAATATCACTAAACATTTTTGAACCTCCTCTTCACATTCCTGATAATCCGGGGCATCCCCTGGGAGGAGACCACAAAGATTATTGCCAGGGCCTGAATGATGTAAATAAACGAAACCGGAATCCCGAAGTCTATTTGTAGACCACTGGCAGCATTGCGCAGGGCTCCAAAAAAGAAGGAAGAAAAGATGACTCCTACCGGATTAAGGTTGGCTAGAAGAGCCACCGCAATGGCATCGTACCCATAACCGGGGGAAAACCCCTCCATCAATCGGCGGTGAACTCCGAGGATCTCTACAGATCCACCCAATCCTGCCAGAGCTCCGGAACAGACCATGGAGAGAACCAGGATTTTTCTATAATCGATTCCCGCAAAAAGGGCCCCTTCAGGATTGAAGCCGACTGCCCTGATCCTGAAGCCGAAGGTGGTCTTGAAGAGAATTACATAGACCACAACTACCATAACAAGGAATATCCAGAAGCCCTGATGGAGAGTATAGCCCCGGATAATTTTGCCAAGCCTGGCAACGTCCGGAAAGAGTTCAGTCTGGGGATAGAAAGCTCCTTCTGCCTGAATAGGCCCTTGAAGGAAAAAACTGACCAAAAGGATTGCCACATAGTTCAGAAGCATGGTTACCACAATCTCATTGAACCCCTTATAGGCCTTGAGCATTCCAGGAGCCAATGCCCACAGTCCCCCCATAAGCATGCCTGCAATGATGATTACAGGAAGAAGCAGGGGGCTGGTTTCCAGAAAACCGCTGGTGGCGATAACCGCCGTAACCAAAGCCGCTAACTGAAGCTGTCCCTCCGCACCGATGTTAAAGATACCGGCACTGTAACTAAAAGCTATTGCCAGGCCTGTAAACCCGAGGGGGATAGCATATACAAGGCTTCCTGAGAAATTGTCCATATTTCCAAAGGCGCCATAAAAAAGCTGTCCCAGAACGGTAAGGAGGCTTCTGTCTTTATTTACAATGACCATCGATCCGACGATCATCCCGATAAGTACGCCTAAAACGGGTATCAAGATCTTTGCGGTCACCCCGCTTTTGAAAAAAGCATTAAATTTATCTTTCATCTAACTACTCCGTCTCTCCCTCTTCGCAGACTCCGGGTTGCTTCTGCCCCGCCATCTGAAGCCCGATTGACAGGGGATCCACTTCGTGCCCCTTAAGCTCACCGGTAAACTCCCCTTCGTAGATCACCTCGATTCGATCAGAGAGTGAGATGATCTCTTCAAGCTCGGTTGAAATAAGCAATATGGCAGCGCCAGCATCCCGTTGCTTGATCAGTTCACCCCGGACAAACTCAATGGCAGAGATATCCAGACCTCTGGTTGGCTGAACCGCAATAATCAGCTTCGGTTTCTTTTCAAACTCCCGGGCAACTACCACCTTCTGCTGGTTTCCTCCAGAGAGCTGCTTGGCAAAGGTGTTGGGAACACAGCCCCGGACGTCATACGCTTTGATCAGCCGGTCGGCGTGTGTTTTTATGGCTTTCTGCTTGAGAAAACCATACTTGGAAAAGAGCGGATTGGATATCTCCTTCACAACCATATTGTCCTGAACCGGATAATCAAGGATCAATCCGGTCTTATGACGATCCGGCGGTATGTGGGAGACACTCTTTTTGTGCAGTTTTGCAGTAGAATAGCCAGCGGTATTCTCTCCTAGAATTTCAATTTTTCCTTCCGTTACGGGAGCCAGACCGGCTAAAGCATTCCCCAATTCCAACTGACCGTTTCCATCTACCCCGGCAATTCCGAGGATCTCCCCACTTTTAATGTAAAAGGAGAGTCCTTTAACTGTTTCAACCCCCATACTACCCAATACATGGAGGTTCTCCACATTGAGAACCACATCACCAAGCTGTTTTGTGGGTTCAGCCTCTTTCAGGAAGACCTCCCGGCCCACCATCATCTTGGCAAGCTCCGCCTCACTGGTCTCCTTTACCTGCACATCCCCAACTTTTTTCCCGTCCCGAAGAACAGTAACAGAGTCACAGATCTTCATAACTTCGTTCAACTTATGGGTAATAAAGAGGATGGTCCTCCCCTCAGCTTTAAACATTTTGACAATTTCAAAAAACTCAAGAACCTCGTTCGGGGTAAGAACCGCCGTGGGTTCATCAAAAATCATGATATTCGATTGCCGGTAGAGAATTTTCAGGATCTCTACCCGCTGCTGCAGTCCCACCGGCAGATCCTCGATCACCGAATGGGGATTAATGCAAAAGTTGTATTTATCCGAAAGTTCCTGAATCTTCTTTGCAGCTCCCTGGTAATCTACCCAGGGCCCCTTGCTATCCTTTAGTCCAAGAATAACATTCTCAGTAACCGTCAATTTCTGAACCAGCATGAAGTGCTGATTAACCATTCCTACGCCCAGGCGGATTGCATCCTGACAGTTACCTATGTAGACTTTCTTGCCATCGATCAGGAATTCTCCTGAATCCATTCCGTAAAGTCCATAGAGGCAACTCATGAGTGTCGACTTTCCGGCTCCGTTCTCCCCCAGAAGGGCCCTCACCTCGCCTTTCTCCACACTTAAGGATACATTTTCATTCGCAAGAACCCGGGCAAACCGCTTCGTCAGATCTTTGATCTCTAAATATGGTGCCACAACCCCCGTCCTTTCTATTGCTTTGTGCTGTCTGGATTTGAAAGACAGGGCACATAGGAGTGCCCTGTCTTGACATGATGTAACTGATTAACCGAAAAACGGTTAATTGATCCTCTTAACCATCTTGCCGGATTTCAGATCTTCGAAGTCCTTCATGAGCTCCGCTTTAAGATCCGCGGGAACAACACTGGACCAGGTTCCGGGAAATTTTGCATTTTCGGCGAATCCCCAGGCCTTGGCTTCAGGCTTCCAGTTACCTGCCTTAATCATCTTGCCCTGAGACATGATCAGGTAGGGGACGCTCTCTACCATGGAGGTAAGCACGACATCGGGAGCAAGGCTGTTGAAATCGCCGGACCAGCCGATTACATAGGCACCGTTTTCCTCGGCAGCCTGAATAGCACCAACGTCACAGGCATCTCCAATGGCGATGATCACATCAACACCGTTGTTGATTTGAGCCAGGGCCGCTTCTTTTCCCTTGTTAACATCGGTCCAGCTGCCGGTGTAAGCTTCGGTAAAGGTGGCACTGGGGTTGTACTCGGCGACGGCACCCTTCATTGCCTTTACTTCCGCCGCAATGGTGGGGATTTCCATGGCACCCACAAAACCGATCTTGTCGGTTTTGGTGAACTTCGCTGCAAGCTTTCCTGCAATGTATCCACCCTCTCCGAGGCTGAAGACACCGGAACCAACATTGTCAGCCTGCACTTCGCCGCCTACCTGATAGAACGCTACATCGGGAAAATCGGGAGCAATCTCCATAAGAGCATCGCCAAACTCAAAACCGTGGCCGATAACGATGTCGTAACCTCTCCGGGCGTAGTTGCGGATGATTTCCTTCTGCTCCGCCTGTTTTACCAGCTCGGTGTAGGCAATCTCGAAACCGAGCTCGTCTCTGAGCCGGGTCAGACCTTCGTAAGCGGAGGTGTTCCATCCGCCGTCATTGATGGGTCCGGACAACAGCATGGCTGCCTTTAAGGTTTTAGGGGCATCATCTGCCGCATCCTCTGCCGGTGCAGCATCCTGCTGCCCACCTGCAAAAGCCATTCCAGTGCAGAGGATGGCCAGGACCATCATTAGTGCAAAAATTCTGTTTCTCTTCATACTCATTTCTCTCCTTTTTTGGGCCAAAGGCCCTTATTATTTCCAACAGCATACCGCTGCGGGGGTCCACAGTAAACACCTATTAGTATAGATGTATAGATAACTTCCTTCTATTATCACCCAACTTTTTTCGGCTGTCAACTGTAAGTTTCACTTTTTGGAGAACGGTTTCAGCTGTCATCAAAGCCCGAAAAGGCTCCTCTTCATCAAATCCTTCCGAATTTTCCCGGCACTGAAGATCTTTCCGCTTGCCACGTTGTATAGCTGCACCTGCGCCGGTGAGTGGATCTCCAGATCCATATTGTAAAAGTTCCGACCCGCCTCTTGAAAAAGGTCCACA
Source organism: uncultured Sediminispirochaeta sp. (assembly GCA_964394395.1). Classification (GTDB taxonomy): domain Bacteria; phylum Spirochaetota; class Spirochaetia; order DSM-16054; family Sediminispirochaetaceae; genus Sediminispirochaeta. The sequence goes on along the minus strand of CAYMWV010000028.1, from coordinate 16,893 downwards.
AAGAGCCTGCCGTAATCCTTGGCGCTCTCGGTGACCAGTTTTGGAAGCACCTCCTGCAGATCTTTATCCTCCCCCCGTACATAAAAAGAGGATTTCCCTCCGTAGAGGAGGCAGTCGTTGATCTTCCCCATGGCGGAGAGCTCGTCGTCCGTGGGAGGGGCCACAATGCAGATCCCCCGGGCCATCAACAGGGTCGAAAGGTCAAAGTCCTTCTTGATCATCTTGTTGATGGTCTGCTCCACAATCCGGGCAGAAACCTGCACCGATGCCACGAGGCTGGTGCTGGCATGGACAAGCAGATAGAGATCCTCCGGCGACACCTTACACACCTCAGCTGCCTTTGCGGCCAGCTTCAGCTCCGGCTGCTCGGTCATCTGCAAGCCCAGCACCGCCTGGCCGCTGATATCCCGATAGCTGGTAAGCTCGAAACAGTGGTCATCTGCGGCGGCAGCCAGGGCCCGGGCGGGACCGGAACCGATAGCGGCGTACTGGCCATCGGTAAGCTTCAGCCCCGCAATCTGACTCACCAGGCAGGCAAGCTCGGGATTATCGACGAACACTTCCACAGCGGGGACGCTGATCTCTTCATCCAGGGGAAAATCGGTAAAAGAGCATTTCCCCAGCCCCGCCATGTTGATTTCGGTGAAGAGCCGGGCGGCCTCCCAGCCGCCGGGCATATCAATACCCATATCAATTACATGAGTACCATTCTCCAACCGGTAGTATCTGCATCCGAGAGGCTCATCGTTTTCGATAAGCCTTCGGACCATATCCATCACCTGCCGGTTTACACTTATCACAGCTCACTCCCGGCGATTCTCTCCCGCAGATCCGACAGGAACCGGGCCGCAGGGGCACCATCAACAAGACGGTGGTCGTAGGTGAGACTCAAAGCGAGGATCCACCGGGGCTGAAAGCCCCCGTCTACCACCTTCACCTCCTGAGTCAGGGTTCCCACCCCAAGGATGGCGCTCTCCGGGGCGTTCAGGATGGGGGTGAAGTATTTCACTCCATACATACCCACGTTGCTCACCGTAAATACTCCGCCGGACATCTCTTCAGAGCTTAGGGTTCCGCTCTTCGCCTTGTCTGCCAGCACCGTCAGGTTCCGGCAGATATCCTTCAAGCCCAGGCGATCAACCTGCTTCATCACCGGGACAGTGAGTCCGTACTCCGCATCCACAGCAATACCTATATTGATATCGCTGAGGGTAGTAATCTCCTCTGGACCGGTCATAGCGGTTCTGATAACGGGGTGGGAAGCGAGGGTTTCAGCCGCCGCTTTGAGAATAATGGCGGTGTAGGAGAGTTTTGCTCCCTCCGCCTTATAGGCACCCTTTGCCTCGTTGTATCGGTCTACCAGCTCACTAAGATCCGCATCCATGAAGATGGAGGTTTGGGCAGTATTGCTCATGCTCTCCATCATCCTGCGGCTGGTCACCTTTCGGACCGTGCTCATTTTTGCGCCCGGGCCGAGGGCATAATGTTGTTTCCAGGCGCCTGGGGCTGCACCGGAGTCCCAGGCCGCTGGGGCGGAAGCTGCAGCAGAGCTATCAGCTCCGGCTGGTGATGCAGCGGAATCGGCCGGGGCTGCCGCAGCAGCTGCAGAAGCCGCAGCAGCTGTAGAAGCTGCGTCGCTGCCGGCATGCTTTCTGATATCCTCCCGGGTAATCATCCCGTGAATTCCCGTGCCCTTGATGGGCCGGTAGTCTATCCCCATCTCCTCGGCTAGTTTCAGCGCCTTGGGGGTGATCTTCACATCCCCGGAGGCATTCCCGGAGGGCTTCCCTGGAAAAGCGCCGCTCCCTGCCGCCGGAGCAGCATTAACAGGAGCAGCCTTCCCCGGGTCCGGAGTCGATACCTCGGGTGCTGATCCAGCCTCTGCCCCGGAGGCTGCCCCGGAGGCCGCAGTGGTACCGCCAGCTTCATCGCCGCCCCCGGAGAGCACCAGCCCCGAAATATCCTCATCCGCCTCCGCTATAATGGCGATGGGCTCTCCGCAAGCCCGGGTTTCCCCTTCGGGACAGAGAATCTTGCGAACGACCCCTGATGCGGGAGCTTCCATCTCATTGGTGAGCTTTTCAATCTCGATCTCACAGAAGGGAGCGCCCGTTTCCACTCTGTCCCCTTCGGCAACAGCCCAGGAAGCGACGGTTCCCTCTTCCATATTGGCCCCGTACCGGGGCATTTCAACTAACGTAGCCATACAATTTCCCTCCTAAAAGGAGATCACTTCTCGACATGCTGTAACAACATCATCAGCTGTAGCGTTGTAAAAGTCCTCCTGCTCGGGACTAAATGCTACAGGGACATCGAGACAGGTTACCCGCTTTACCGGGGCGGCCAGGTACTCAAAGAGGTCCTCAGCCACCATGGCACTAATCTCGGCGGCAGCTCCCATGAACCGTGGTCCTTCCTGCACAATCACCAGACGGCCCGTTTTAGCCACCGATTCAATGATTGTCTTCTTATCCAGAGGAAACACTGTTCTGGGGTCGATAATTTCGCAGCTTACCCCCTCTTTCTCCATGGCATCAGCAGCCTTGTGGGCCAGCTTCAGGTACTCCATGGTGGAAACAATGGTGATATCCTTCCCTTCCCGTTCAATTTCTGCTTGATAAAGGGGGATCTCGTAAGGTTCCTCGGGCACCTCCCCTTTCAGGTTGTAGAGCTTCTTGTGCTCCAGGTAGATAACCGGATTATCATTCCTGATCGCAGAAGTAAGCAATCCCTTCGCCTCATAGGGGGTTCCGGGAGCGACAATCACCAGCCCCGGTATGTTCATAAACCAGGGTTCGATGCTCTGGGAGTGATGATAGGCGCAGCGGATTCCACTTCCTGTTATCGCCCGCACCACCATCTGGGCGTGGGCCTGACCGTTGTACATGAAGTTGATCTTCGCTGCATTGTTCACCAGCTGGTCGTAACAGACACCGGCAAAGTCGGCAAACATCAGCTCGCCCACTGCCCTAAGACCGCACACCCCTGCACCGACTGAAAGCCCGATAATGGCCTGTTCGGAAAGGGCGGTATCCCAGGCCCGCTCGGGCCACTTGTTCCAGATCCCTGAGGTGATACCAAAGTCCCCCCCCATTTTTGCCACATCTTCTCCCAGGATGAAGACATTCTCGTCCCGCTCCATCTCCTGATGCAGCGCTTCGTTTATCGCTTTTGCAAAAGATATTTTCCGTGCCATTAGTGTCTCGCCTCCACCTGATAATCTACGTATACATGCTCGAGGGCCTCTTCCTTCTTTGGCCAGGGGCTGTTGAGGGCAAACTCCACCGCTTCTGCAATCTCCTGATCCGCCTTCTCCTCGATCTCCTTCAGTTTCTTCTCGCTTACCTTATGCTTTGAGGCAAGCACCTTTCGGGCACGCTTCAAGGGACATTTGGACTGCCACTCTTCAAGCTCCCCCTCCGGGCGGTAGGCTCCGGGGTCGCCGGAGAAGTGACCCTGCCAGCGGTAGGTCATCAGTTCCAGAAGGCTTGGCCCCTCCCCTTTCCGGGCCCGTTCGGCAGCCCATTCGGTGGCTTCCACCACCGCTTCAATATCATTTCCATCAACAATCTTGTTGGGCACGCCGTAGCCGTCGGCCCACTGGGCAAGCTGCTTCTGGGGATGGCTCTCGGTGTAGTGGGTACTGATGGCGTACTGGTTGTTGATCAGAACGTAGATCAGGGGGAGCTTCCAGGTGGCCGCCATATTCATGCTTTCGTGGCAGGTTCCCTCTCCCAGGGTGCCGTCTCCCATAAAAACGGCGCTTACATCATCGGTTTTTTTGTACATCGCCGCAAAGGCGGTGCCCAGACTGGTAACCACGGTGGAACCCTGGATACCGTTAAAGCCCATGTTTCTGCAGGAGAGGTCGTTGATGTGCATCGACCCTCCCCGGCCCCGGTTGATCCCGGTTTCTCTGCCGAAAATCTCCGCCATCACCAGCTTCTTCTCGGTACCGCTGAGACAGATCGCTCCATGGCCCCGGTGATCGGGAAACTTGTAATCGGTTTTTTTCAAAGCCCCCACAACTCCCGCCTGGGCAGCTTCCTGACCAATAGATAGGTGAATAAACCCGGGAACTGTCCCGTTCTTCGAATACTTCTCAACCTCTTCCTCAAATCTCCGGATGGAGACCATGTCGTAGTAGAGGTCCAATAATCTTTGCTTAGCTAATGCCATACTCTAATCCTCCAGTTTTGCTTCTTTGCCCGCTATTTCGGGCTGCGCATTGCTTTTATGCCTTTTTCCCGTACACTTCGATATCCGCACCCATAATCGGTTTTGCATCGTCGGAAGCGAAGAACTTCACCACCTTCGAAACTTCATCAACCTGCATCATATCTTCCAGCTTGATGGTTACCGCCGGGTCATTACCAATCCGCTCCCGGGTGTACTCGGTGTTGATCATTCCCAGGTAGAGGGTGTTTACATTGATGTCGTAATCCTTCGCCTCTTCATGAAGCGCCTTGTTGAGGCTGACAATTCCCCCTTTGCTGGCCGCATAGGCTCCAAAGCCGGGAAAGTAGATCTTCGCCCCCGCAGAGGCGATATTGACAATCTTGCCGTACTTTCTCTCCATCATGATGGGGAGTACCGCTTTGGAACAGAGGTAGGTACCGGTAAGGTTTACCTCAATCTGCAGATCCCAATCCGCCTTGGATGTATCAATGATCTTGTTGCCCCGGTGGATCGCCGCATTGTTAATTAAAATATCCACTGTCCCGAATGTATCAATCGCCTTTTTTACCATGGTGTTGACCTGATCCTCATTACGGACATCACACACCACCGCCAGGGCCTTCCCTCCGGCAGCTTCGATCTCGGCGGCCACAGCCGTTACGGTCTTCTCGTTCACATCCCCGAGAACCACCGAAGCTCCCTCGGATGCAAAATCCTTTGCATAGGCGGCGCCGAGGCCCTGTCCCGCGCCGGTAATGATAGCGACTTTTCCTGTAAATCTCATAAGTCTCCTCCTGCTGTTGCCGTGGGCAACATGTAGTTTCGGCGGCAGGCCCGCCCGCAGACCCCGTCAACGACGGAGCTTCTGCAGACCGGTATTTCACCTGTGGCCCTCTGAAGGCCATTCTTTTCGCCAGGTGTTGTGCAGGAACCATCTACCTTCTGGTAGATCGTTCCCGGACAATCCATATTAGTCAGTCTCTTTTCCAACAGCTCTCCCCTTTTCCCCCAGGTTCGCCAGGAGAAAAACCGGAATGATGAGCAGAATAAAAACCGAAAGCAAGGGAAACATCTTCCCGAAGGAGTAGCTTGTCAGGGCCAGACTGAAGAAGAAAATCCCCAGAGCGTTCCCCCCATCTATGGCACTCTCCTGAAAAGCGAGAGCCGAAGCCCGAAGCCTGGAGGGAACCGCATCTACCACACCAGTAATCATCAGGCCGAGGGCTCCCGCAAAACCGAGGCCGGAGACCGCCGCAGAGAGGTAATAAAAGAGGCGGGCGTCCTGGTCCATCAGGGAAAGGAGCCAGGTCCCCAAGGCAAAAGCAGCAATTGCGGGGACCAACATCTTCATCCTGCCGAAACGGTCCGAGAGAGCCCCAAAGGCGGAGGCGCCCACAGCACCGACCCCTGCCCTCAAGGTAAAATGAAGTGCCGGATTACCAATGGCAGGGAAATTACCGGCATAGATAGCCAGGAAGGTTAAGAGCACACCGTTAGCCATGCTGATCATAAAAATTCCAAGATAGGCGGACCGGAGGGCTCGGATGGTAAAAAGGGCTGCCAGCTCTTTTGGCCCTACGGTAAGCTCGTTTTCCTCCCCATGGCTGTGCCTTACTCCCAACTTCTCCGGTAGGAAGAGGACCAACATTGTCCCGGAAAGAGCGCATAGAGAGGAGAAAAGAAAATAGGAGCCAAATCCGAAGCGCTCAATGAGCATCATCCCCAGGGCAGGTCCTAGCATGACCGAGAAGGTAATTGCGGTACGGTAGATGCCGATTACCGCTCCCCGTCGCCCCTCCGGGGCGTGGTCGGCTGCATAACTGGTAGCGGCGGAGAGAAAACTTGCCATCCCCACAGCCTGCCAAATCCTCACCAGAGCCATTACGGCAAGATTTGGACTGAGCCATATTCCAACAGGAGCGCTGGCAAAGGAGATTCCCCCGATGAAAAGCGCCAGTTTTCTTCCTTTGCTGTCCGCCAGGGGCCCCAAAAAGAGACGAAAGATAACCGAAAAGAGGGTGAATATGGCGGCCTGGATACCCACAGCAAAGTCTCCTCCCCCCACATGCCGGACATAGAGGGGAACCAGGGTAAAACTGGTCATCACCGTGGAGAGCTGGAGAAACCCGGCAACATAGATCAGGGTCAGCTCTTTTCGGAAAAGGGGTTTTATTCTATCCACAAAAAACTCCGGTCAGTCGCATTGTCCCCTCCTAGTGAGCCAGAGCAAGAACAGCCTCCCTGATCACTTCCGAGACACTGGGATGGGGGAAAACGCTCCTTTTTACATCATCCAGGGTCATTTCATTGGTCATGAGAAGAGCCGCCGAATGGATCATCTCGCTGCAAACTCCTCCAAGCATATGAACCCCAAGGATAGTGCCCTCCTCCTTGTCGGCTACAACCTTAACCAGCCCGGGAAGGTTTCCATTTTCCGCAAGATAGCGGGCATTTACCCTCATCTGCACCGTAGCAGTAGCTACATCATAACCTGCCTCTTTAGCCTGTACCTCGTTCATCCCGCAGGCTGCAGCCTCCGGCCAGGTGTAGACCGCCCAGGGGATGGCGTTCCAGTGCACTTCATCCACCCCGCCGCAGATCCGATCCACCACAACCTCTCCCATCCTGCTGGCGGAATGGGCAAAGAGGCTCTTCCCGATCACATCACCGATGGCGTACACACCGGGAGCAGAGGTTTGGAGCATATCGTTTACCAGGATGTTCCCCCGGCTGGTTTTTACCTCCCCAGCTTCCAGATTCAACCCTTCCGTATTGGGTTTGCGTCCCACTGCCATCAGGACAATGTCGGAGGGAAGCTGCTGCTGTTTTCCTTTTTCCTCAAAATGAACGGTGCCATCCTTATCAATAGAGGTAACCTTGGCGCCCAGATGAAACTTGACCGCCTTCATCGCCCGGCGCAGGTTCTTGGCCAGCTCCGGCTCCATAAAGGGAACCACCTCATCAAGCATCTCCACCACGTGTACTTCCACATCGAGCATGGAGAAAAATGAGGCGAACTCCAGGCCGATAACGCCGCCGCCCACAACCACCAGCTTCTCCGGCATGGTTTCGATAGAGAGGAGCTCGGTACTGGTGAGGACCTTTTCTCCATCCGCCCCCGGGATTGGGGGAATTGCAGGAAGCGACCCGGTGGCGATAATGATGTTTTCCCCAGTATACTCATCTTCGCCCACCCGAATGGTTTTCCGGTCGATAAAGCTGGCTGCCCCCTCAACCACATCGACCTTGTACTTTTTCATCAAAAAGGCGATCCCCTTTCTGTTTGTGTCGATCACCTTCTCCTTCCAGGCCATCGCCTTTGACAAATCGAAAGACGCATTTTCCACGGTAAGGCCAATACTCTCCGAGTGGACCGAGTGCTCGTACTGTTTTGCACTATGTAACAATGTTTTAGTGGGGATACACCCCTCATTGAGGCAGACCCCCCCCAGATGCGCCTTTTCAATAAGCAGGGTCTTCTTTCCCCGGGCTCCAGCCCGCTCGGCAGCTACATAGCCACCCGGGCCTGCACCGATAATAATGATCTCATATTCCTTTGCCATTTCTTTCTCC
>CAYMWV010000028.1:0-9041 GCA_964394395.1 uncultured Sediminispirochaeta sp. | reverse complement strand
CTATCTCCCAACCCGGACCGGATGGCCCCACTGGGTATTGCCCAAGCCCGATTTATCAATCAGTTTTGAGGCCGCCGCTTGGGTTTTTTGCAAAATCTCCTCTTCATCAGCGACTTTCAGCTCTCCATTCTCCAGGAGTATCTTCCCGTTTACCACCGTAGTTTCCACGTTGGCCTGCGAAGATGAATAGACGAGGGAGGATACCGGGTCGTGAACCGGAATAGACCTTGCGTTTTTGGGGTTGTAAATGAAAAAATCCGCCTTTTTCCCCACTTCCAGGCTGCCGATGCGATCCTCCTGGAGGAGCGCCCGGGCTCCCCCCAGGGTAGCCATCTCCAGCACCTGGGGAGCACTAACCACAGCGGCGTTTCTGGTAACCAGTTTGTGCTGCAGGGCCGTCATCTTCATCACCTCCAGCATATCCTGACTGTCGTTACTGGCCGCACCATCTGCCGCAAGGCTTACGGGAATCCCCTCTTCAAGGAACCTGGGAACAGGAGCGGTTCCACTGGCCAGAATCATGTTGGAAACCGGACAGTGACTCACTGTAACTCCATATTTTTTAAAGCGTTGGATATCCTCTTCACCCATGTGGACACTGTGGACAGAGACAAAATCGGGCCCCAGAATTCCGGTCTCTTCAAGCAGATCGATGGCACTCATTCCGTAGGTGCTACGGGCATACTCATCATCATCCTCGGTTTCCACCAGATGCATGGTGATGGGGATCTTCCATTTGTCCGCCACCTCTCTGGTCATCTCATAGCCCCGTTTGCTCAGATCCCAGATAATACCCGGGGCTATGGAGATGCTGATGGTGGGGTGCTTCTCATATTGGGAACAAAGATCATCGGTATCCCGGATATACTCCTCTTCACTCTCCACCCAGGAGCAGGCAATTTCCTTTGGAAAACCGGAGACATCGGTGTGGCTTTTACTTAAGACCCCGCGGATACCAAGATCCTGATAGGCATTAAGAACTGGTTGATCCAGACCGGGGCTGGAATGGCAATACTGAAAGTCCGTTACTGTGGTCGTTCCGGTCCGAAGCGCCTCGGTAAGACCGCACATGGCAGCCCAGTACATCATCTCCTGGTCATAATTATGAAGGGCAACCCGGACAGAGCTGTCCAGCCATTCAAAGAGGGTCTTATCTCTTCCCAAACCTTTAAGCAAGGTCTGAAATAGATGGGTATGGGTGGTAATAAAGCCGGGGAAGAGATACTTGCCGGCAGCATCTATCACCTTTCCCCCTTCCCACTCTTTTATCAGCTCGGGGGTGCTGCCCAGTGCAGCTATGCTATCCCCAACAATAGCCATGGCGCCGTCAGAAATCATTCGCCTGGAGCGGTCCATGCTTATCAGGTAATCGGCATTCAAGATCAATATATCTGCTTTCTTCACCCTCGTATCACTCCTTTCATAAGCCCTTCTCTCATTGTAAAGAAGAGCCTTCAGTATCGGAACATGCTTATGCCCCTGCAGTACATGTTAATATTTCAACTTACTCAGATCCTCTTCCTGACCAACCCCGTAGTAGAGTTTCTGTCTTGTGTAGAAGAAACTTGAAGAGTGAGTTGCCAGGGTCAACAATTTGGCATGGGGATGGTTTGTGTGGCTGAAAGGGCCCCCGCTGTTAGGAGTAACAGGACCGCCTGCAAATACCATGGAGTAGTTTATGAAAAACTCGTCCATCATCTCCTGCTTCATCAGGTGGCTGGTATAACTGGGTGACTCTATCAAGAGCCGCTCCCACCCCGCCTTTCTCAACAGCTTAAGCAAGGCCGCCGAATCGGGTCTCGAACCGGTTCCGGTAATAAAGAGGGGGATCGCAGCTTCGGCGGCAGAAAGTTTCTGTGCCGCACTCCTGCCCGCCGTCTCGTCCACATCCTCAGGGAGAGTATAGGGACCGATCTCTACCATCTTTTTAGGAAAATGCTTTCTCAAATAGGCAGCGCCATCGGGACCAGTGGCAATGGCAACCGGGAACTTTTCTTCCGGATCGATGTTAAAAATGAGGTGATCCAGAGGGATATCGGTGGCGTCGAAGGAGACCACCACATTCCAGGGGTGAATCGGTTTCTTCAGGTACTCCACCCGCTGGGATGCCAATTCAGGGTCAAAGATGTGACTGGTGTTGTGGACCTCGGTCTGCAGGGTTCTTGCCCCCAGGATAATTCCGTCACAGTAGGCCCGCATCGCATTGAGCACCCAGAAATCTGCCAGTGCGCCGTCGGGGTCAAAGAAATTGTTTTTTGCAATAACCGGACCTGCGGGCATATCACTGAAGGCCATCTTGCCGTCGCTGGAGAGGACGATAGAGCTCATCACATAAGGACGATCCTCCGGAGGGGGGGGGAAACAGAGCGCATCGTACACATCCTCTATTTTGGGGAGAATTGCCAAATCGGGGGATGTGTCTGCTATTTCCCTCAATGCCTCTTTGTTTCGGTAACAGAGATCAAGTTTTACCCGATCAGTTGGAAAATCAAAAGTAACTAATTTAGCCATGCTACATCATGCTCCTTCTCATTCGTTCAATTTCCAGTATGTTTATCCACAAATGGAGCTTTTGCTGTTGAATCCCGCTCGATCAATTCCATGGGAATGATCTTTCGAATGCTTTTTCCCCTCTTCTCATCCCGGCCATGCAGCTTTTTCAACACCGATCGGGCAGCAAGCCTTCCGATCTGATAGTTAGGATACTTCAAAGTGGTCAGGGGCGGTATAAGAAAGGGACTCGATGGAGCATTGTCAAAACCTGCCACAGATAGATCTTCCGGCACCCGTATCCCTGCCTTATTGGCAGCGCCAAGAGCTCCCATGGCGATGAGATCGGTGGCACAGATCACCGCCGTTGGCTGCTCCTTCTTTTGAAGCAGTTTGAGCATCCCGTCGTAGCCGCCCTGAAGGGACCAGTCACAAAAGAGGTCAAAACTGGAGTTCCAATCTATCCCCAGCTCCTTCAAAGCATCCTTGAAAAACCCGAAACGGCGCATTGCGTCAGAACTTCCGAAAGAGCCGCCGATATGACCGATTCTCCGGTGCCCCAGCTCATAAAGATGCTCAACCATCCGGAGCATCCCCTGCTTCTCATCGGCAGTAAACGTATCGACCATCATCGGCTCTTCGGATCGGGCAACCAGGGCAACAGGCATCTTCTCAGCAAGGATATCAAAATCAAGCTCCCGGCCGGAGGCACCAAGGAAAATGGCCCCATCGATCATTTTGTGGGGGAGAACCTCAAAAAAGACCTTTTCCCGCTCAAACTGTTCATTGGAGTCAAAAACCAGAGCGTCATAGCTGTCCTCATCCAGAACTTCGATAACTCCCCGCATAACTTCGCTCATAAAAGGGTTGAGAATGGTGGGAACCACGATAGCAATTGAACCCACTTTTCGGCTGCCCAAAGCCCGGGCTACCGGATTTGGCACGTAGTTGAGCTCTTCAATCGCCTTATTAACCCGGTTCCGCTTGTCCAGGGTTACCGAATCGGGATTATTCAAAACCCTGCTTACGGTGGAGATCGACACCCCAGCTTTCCGGGCAACCGTCTTTATCGTTATTGCCCCTTTTTGGACTTGCGAAGAAATAGGCTCTAACGCTTCGTTGTATGCCATCCTTTAGCCTCTCCCCTTTTGAAAACGTTTTTGAAAATGGTTTCAAATTGTACCCTTTCCTGGCCGGTCTGTCAATTTTTTTCCAGTGTTTTCCAGTGTTTTGTTCAGAACTTTCTTGGGGAAAGGAAGTGCCAATCGCTTCCCTTATCTATCTCAGCCCTCCCCTTCGATAGGTACGATACAGATAAAGGAGAGCTCTTCACCCTGGTCTGCCATAAATTGATGCAAGGTACCGGGGGGAACGTAGGCGATACTTCCCTTCTCAATTGGATGCTCCTGGTCTTGAAGGAAGAGCGTTCCCTTTCCAGCAGAAACATAGTTAATGTGTGGCCAGGGATGGGTATGCCGGGGGGTATGGCCGCCGGTGGCCAGATGGAATTGCCGCATTACATGGCTCTCCCACCCCTCTTCCGGGCCGATAAGCAGCTGCTTGTTTACCCCTTTCAGTTGCTCCCCTGATAATTCAACCCTTTCTACCCGCTTCTCATGGGATATAAACATCTATTGCCTCCTGAAAATAATTGCTTATGAACGTCTAAGATGATCTTCGCTGGGGGTAAAAAGAGCCACCAGCTCTCCGCTTTCGATGGAGAAAAACCGGGCTTTGAGACCCAGCTGATTCTCCGTACCACAAACCAGACACATTCTTGAGTTTTCCTGTTTACCTGTTACCTTGTATTCCATATCAGCGATATAGTACCATATTACCTGGAGGATACCAATGATTTATGACTATAAAGGAAAGAGCCCTGATCTTTCAAAAGCCTCTTTTATAGCCGAAAGCGCAGATATTGCAGGCGATGTTTGCCTCGGAGCGGAGAGTTCGGTCTGGTTCAATGTCTCCATCCGGGGTGATATTGCACCGGTTGAGATAGGGGAGCGAAGCAATGTTCAGGACAATGCGGTGATTCATGTGGGGTATGGGGTTCCAACGAAAATCGGGAGAGGTGTAACCATAGGACACAGTGCAGTGTTGCACGCCTGCACGGTAGGGGACGACTCTCTGATTGGTATGGGAGCGATTGTTCTGGACGGAGCCGAAATCGGAGCCGAAAGCGTTGTGGGAGCAGGATCATTGGTAGCCCAAAACAAGAAGTTCCCCCCCCGAAGCCTCATAATCGGAAGCCCTGCCAGGGTGGTACGTACCCTCCCCGACCAGGCAGTAGAGGATGTCAAGAAAAATGGAGAGGAGTACATTGAACTTGCCCTCCACTACCGCAGAGAGCAAGAGAAGGGCGACGGTACAAGCTAAGCCGATTCAGATGGAAAGGTCCGTCGCCCCGCTAAGAAGGGCGACGGGCTCACCTGATCACGGGAAAGGGACCGGAATGGACCGCAATTCGATAAAGTCTCCGGTTCCGTAAAAATCGATCCGTAAGAGTGCTATCTCTTTAATCGTGTTTACCGGGGGGGTAAAGATAAGATCTGTTTTCAAAGGAATTCCCGGAGCAAAATTTGGACCCTTTCTGAAACTTCCTCCGCCGTTATAACTGTCGTAGTAATATTCGTTGCCTTCAGAGTCGATGATTCTGGTTGAATAGACATACACTCCCAGCTTTTGTTCCTCGCTCTTTTCGTTTAGTCCCACAAAGTTGAGAATCAGTTTACTCTGGGTTGCTTCTATCGACTTTAGGGTAATCCGAACCCCCTCCACCACAAGCTCATACTCGCCGCCATCTGAGGGCTGGGCTATTGGAGCCGGAGAAGTTGCTTCAGGCTGAGCATCTGTTTGGGGAGCAGGGGCCGCTTCGGCCTTGGCGCTTTGGCTTGCCATGTTGATGGTAAAATCTGCCCAGCCCCGATATTCACTTTTACTATGGGTATCAACAATGAGAAAACCCAAACCGTATTCCCCCTGGGGGATATTACCCGGCAAGCTTACCGTCACTACCTGGTTGAAACTCCAGCTTGAAGAGGAGGTTTTTTCGCTCACCGGCCTGAAAGGAGATTCCCAAATGGTATTCCCCAGGGAGCTACGGTAGAAATATTTCCACTTTATCTGCCCTTCTCCCCATTTGACAGCAAGATCCGTTACCGAGATAAAGGCAAATACAGTCTGTCCAGGTGTAAAATCAGGTGTATCGAGCCGTTCCAAACTTGCAACCGATCCGGTATTCCTCTTAACAAAGGAGATATCATCCAGAGCTTCGGCTGAAAGGGAAACTGCAACCATGACAATAAGGGCTATCAACAGCAATTTCTTCTTCATGTTTCACTCTCCCTACATTATTTCTGTTTTTTACCCTTCCATACTATACCAAAACTCTGGAGATTTCATACCCTTTTTTCTTTTTTCAGCTTAGAACCATCCCTCCATCGATGGAGATGGATTGGCCGGTTATGTATCTGGAATCCTGTGAAGCGAGAAAAGCGGTGACCCCAGCCATTTCCCAGGGCTCTGCCAGCCGCTGCATGGGACAATCCCTTGCCCGCATATCAAGCCACTGTTGGGCGCTCATGCCGTCCCGGCCTCCAACCTTGGCAGCAACACTCTTGACCATGGCGGTGACGGTATTACCGGGACAGATGGCGTTGCAGGTTGCACCGAAAGGAGCAAGTTCCATGGCCACCGACCTGGTTAGGCCGATTACCCCACTTTTACTGGCCGAGTACTGGGCGGAAGCGGGCCAGCTGGTTTTTCCCGCCATGGATGATATGTTGATGATGGAACCGGAGCTCTGTTTCATCATCACCGGGGCAACTGCCTTGTTGTAGAGAAATGTTCCGGTCAGGTTGATATCGAGGATCCGGGACCACTCTTCATATTCAACCTCTTCAAGAGGTGCTCCGGTGTAGAGCCCGGCAGAACAGACCAGGATATCGATCCGGCCAAAGCTATCCATGCACTCTCCTACTGCCTTTGCCGCTCCCTCTTTATCGGTTACACTGGAAGTAATTTCCAGGCTCTTTGCACCAAGGTCTCTGCATACAGCTGCGGTCTTGCTATTTTCTTTTTCATTTAGATCGACACATACAATGTCCGCCCCCTCTTCAGCGAAACGGAGAGCGCAAGCCTCTCCAAGGCCGGTGGCTGAGCCGGTTATCATCGCTACCTGTCCGGAAAATCGTTTCATATCTGATACCTCTTTAGCGTTAATTTATATAGATGTATACACATCTATAAGCAGTGTAGCCCCAATTAATGGGGCTGTCAACGAAAAAGAAGGGGTGAATAACACCACCGTATTGAAGAATAATCGTTACAGGGAAGCTTCCCTGATGAACCTATCCGAACAGATAGTTTTTCATCCGGTATAGACGCCGGCCTTCGAAACTTTGGCTCTCGAGAAGAAGAGAGCGGATACTTGTGGGTATCTGCGGATAAGCACGTTCGGTTATATATAGAGTGTTTTCCTCAATACGCTTTTTCCCAAGATGAAAGATGAAATTAATATCATCGGAAATAATCTCTCCTGTATATCCCCGTTTATGATAAGTTGTATTTCCTAGATGAAAGGCAATGCGGTAGTCCACAAGGGTACTGGCTTTTATTTCTTCGATGCTAATCAAGGGGCGGTTTAGAATCATTCTGGTGGCAATAATGACTGGCTGGGCATTTTGAGCTGTGAATGGGAAAAGAATCAGACCGCCCCATTCATTCCACATCCACACCTTGCCATGGGCGGGTTCAATACGGCGCCGTACAGCCTGTTCAAATTTAATCTGGAAATCTTTCTTGTTTTTATCGTCCGATTTTACCTGCCATTCTTTACTGGGTGTAAGCTCGATATAGAGAAAGTAAAAGGTATATTCATTTCCTTGCTGGATTGAATTCCAGTCTGTACCTGAAGGAATAATAGGTACACCATCGCAGTCATTGGTATCGGCGGTATCGTCACTCTCTCCAAGCATGGTAAAAGCTTTTAGAAAATCAACGACACGGTGAATACGAGCAGCCTTTAGTCTAACGGTGAGCTGGCAGGGGGGCAGGTAATCGCAGGCACCTAAATGAAACAGTTCAGCTGAATCTTCTATCAGCCCCTGGGGATCAATTATAGCCCATGGGCATCCAAGAGATGAAAGGGTTCTGAGTCCCTTTTTGATAGCTCTGACATTCCAGTCAGAGATGTCAAAGTAGATGATTGTGTTTCCAGAGTTCTCCACGGATTCTTTAAAGGGAGCCCCTTTTGGAAAAAATAGTATTCGGTATTGTTTGGATCGATTTAAGCCCCGGAACAGGTCACGGATTTCTTCATTGTCGGAATGAATAACGAGATCCATCATTTCTCCTCCACCTTTAGGGTGTAGGAATAATACCGCTTTCTCGAACTGTCCCGGAACTCATTGAGGAGTGAGAGTACGCTGGCATCAAGCATCATTTTTATAACCTCGCTGGCAGTGAGGGAATTCGGAGCACAGAGCTCATGCTCTATCTCCATAACTCTGGAAATTGTTTCACTGTTGCGCAGAGCTTCTTCCTCTGGTGAATATTCAAAGGGACCACTGTGGGCTGCAATTCTCATCTTCAAAGGTTCATCAAGGGGATTACCCGTATTGTTGTAAAGAAAAAGTTCATGGATAATCTCAATTCCGGAGAGAACCACGCTCTGATGTTTGTTACCACGGAAAAAGGCTGCAAGACCTCCATCCCCATCCCAGCTCCAGATTCGCCCATCCCTTCGGTCCACAGCACTCCTTACAATTTCCCGCATTGAGTCATAGGTGCTGCGGATCTTTTCCGGTGAATATCGGCGTACAAGCTCTGAATTACCGACAATATCGATACGGAGAAATGCTATGGTGTATTCAACCCCCCTGCGTAGAGCCCCCCAGTTTCGTGTTTGCCGCTGGAGAGAGTTTTCAATAAATATATCATTTTCCGAATCATAGAGATAACCAAGGGCAATCACTCCATTGATAATTTCTCTCATATAGGGAATCTTAAAACGGCGGCCCATATGACCCTTATCACCTGTTTTAACCAAAAGCAGGATAAAATCAAGGAAGGTTTCCTGGGCAATCATGTCCTTGATAATCTGGGTTGCCGCAGTTCGGTTTGGAACAGCAACACTGGTGGGAATACCGGTACGGTCGTGGAGCTTGTAATTGGGTGAAAAGGTGCGGGCGAGGGCAACCATCACTCCCGTGTCCATTGATTGTGTAAGCGCTTTCACGCACAAATTGAAGAGTTTGTTAGGAATACGCATACATCATCTATTAGCTCACGAATTGACCTTCAGGTCAAGTTCTGACCGAGGAAAATCTGAACAGAGCTTGCTCATATCAGTTTCTTTTACAGCTACTGCGGCATGTCCGGGATGTTTCTCAGGATTACATCTCTTCAAATCGTCGAATATCGGTCCTTCGGTATGATATTCGATGGAACCAGTGCTGCCGGATTCAATATTGATCAAGGTTTTTCCTGTTCGAATCCTTTAAATACGATATGGATTCGCCGCTTATCAACATCACCTGGTATGC
>CAYMWV010000027.1:0-25510 GCA_964394395.1 uncultured Sediminispirochaeta sp. | reverse complement strand
AAAAGCCGCACTTCATCACCATTCGTATTCAGGGAATCCACAATAGAGAATTCAATGGCTACCGAACCCTGCTTTCTTCCAGGAAAAGCGTGCTTAATGATATTGGTCATCAGCTCCGTTAGAATAAGACCAAGGTAGATAGAGCTGTCATTGGGAATTAAAGAGCTCTCAATCTTTTTTTCCACATCAATCGGGATAGCTGCAGGATTTGCTTCGAGAATGGAATGGATCAGCTCTTCAAGATACTCCTTTCCCTCAATGTGAGAGAGGTTATTCCCTTTGTAGAGTCTACCATGCAGGAGAGCCAATGAATCAATCTTGGATTTAAGCTCGGAAAGCAAGGGAGAGAGCTCTTCCCGCTGCTCTTCCGGAAGGGAGTCGAGCTGTAAGCTGATCATGCTTGATACCAAAGCCAGGTTGTTTTTTACCCGGTGGTGCACCTCCCGAACCAGAAGCTCCTTCTCTGTAATGGTGGTTCTCAGCTTTTTCAAGGTGGTAAACTGAACCTGGGTCCGCTCCTGCAATTCGGTCATGTTCTGGATGGTAAAGAGGGCATAGATAGTACCATCGTTATCCAAGCTTACAGGGTTTACCGTGGTGTGCTGGATGATTTTTTTCCCGTTGGGAAGCTTTGCAGGAATTATGTATGGATGGACATGGCTGGAGAACACGACAGGAAACCCTTGTTGAAAAAGAAGATCCAGTCTGCTCAGAATCCCTCTATTGTTGATCTCCTCAAAGAGCTCCCTGATATCCCTGCCGAGAATATCAGCTCTATTAATACCACTCCACCGCTCAGAGGTTCTGTTCCAGAATTGCACCCGGTAATCGCTGCTTAAGGCAAAGATAGCCTGGGGAATTGCATCAAATAATGAAAACTGTTTAATCACTTAGGGTTTCCACTTTGCAAAGGTTTCCAATAATACCTCATAGCCCGAGAGGGTGAGGAAAAACATGAGGTCTCCCTCAACATCAATAGAGAGAGCACGGAAGCGGGTTTTAGCCAGGATGACCACCCCACTCTCCTGTTCCTGCTCCATTCTGTCGATAATTTCCCCAATATTACCCTCCAGGAAATCGGGAACAACATAGCGAAGCTGCAAACCCAGGACATTACTTAAGGTACCAACCACCCCGTTAATCAACACATTCCCTATTTCGGTCATAGTTCCAGCTCGAAGGCTATCCATATCAATTTCTGAGTCTTCGTTTTTGCTCTCTATTCCGGTTAAAAGATAAACCAGCTTATCAGCATCTTCCAGGGTGAAGGTAAGATTCACCGTCCCATTAATCGATCCGGAAAACCCCATCTGTACGGCGGCAAATATTGGCCCTTCTCCATCGGAAAAAAAGGCTTTAAGATCTGCCACAGGGAGAACATTGACCTCCGGAACATTAAGGGTGATATGGCTAGAGAGCATCTGGTTTAGAATTTCGCCACCCTTACCAACCCCAATGTTTATCAACTCTTTTAATGCTTCCATACTGGAGGGGTCGATATTGTTCAAGAGAGAATCTCCTTAATTACTGGCAGCAGGGTTAATGGATTGGGGGGTTTAGTGACAAATGTTGCGGCTCCACCGGAGATGCAGCGCTGTTTAGTGGTCTCCTGTATATCCGCAGAAAGAATAATAACCGGAATATCGGCATAGTGAGCCTTCAGCCTCTCCAGGACCACCTCGCCGCTCTCTTTCGGCATCAAGAGGTCCAGCAGGATAAGATCTACCCTCTTTTCCTGAAGGATTATAAAAGCCTCGCTGCCGTCGGAGGCCTCACAAGTGTTGTATGCCTCCTGACTGAGCACCTTTTTTATCATCATCCTGGCGATAAAAGAGTCATCTATAATTAAAATTGTCTTCATTACCGAACCGCTTGCTTTATCATTGCCATTAATATAATCATCGCTCACCGGTTTCTCAAGGCCATCTATGAAAATACGCGAAGAAAGGGCTATCGTTTCCCCTTCCCACCCCGTTCACCCTTAGCCCGGGTAATCAGGGGCTTTCCTCTTCCCTTTCGAAACTCGTCCATCAGGGCTTCGGCTTTGTTGAAAGGGACGGTCATGAATGAAAAACTTTCCATCACCTGAATATCGGTTATGAGCCGGGGCGAGATATCGATCTTTTCCAGCACCATCTTTACCAGTTTTCCTGGATGCATGCCATCTTTCTTCCCCAGAGCGACAAAGAGACGGGTTTTACCGTCCCGGTCGATCTGTCTCAGCTCATTGCGTCCCCTTGGTTTCCCCCGTTCTGGTTCCTTGATATCACTGTAGCTGCTGGTGTCCATATCATCACGAAAACTGTAGTCCAGGAGAGCAGCCACCACATTCCGGGGTTCCCGCTCTTCCAGGAGCTTGTCGGCCCAACGAAGATAGGCCCGCTCCATATCACTTTCCAGCATTCCAGCAATATCTTCATACACCTTCCGCTTTTTTGCCTTGATGATCTCTTTAACTGTCGGAACCTGGCTCTTTTTAATATCAGAACCGGCCACCCTGCGGATAATCATCAGCTTGCGGTACTCGCTGGGGGTGATAAAGGTTATGGCGGTTCCCTCTTTCCCCGCCCTGCCGGTTCTTCCAATTCGGTGAACATAGGATTCCGGATCCTGGGGGAGGGAGTAATTGATAACATGGGTCAGGTCGTTTACATCGATACCTCTGGCTGCTACATCGGTGGCAACCAGGATGGTGATGCTTCTTTTCCGAAAGCGATCCAGGGTGCGTTCCCTCTGGGCCTGGGAGATATCTCCATGTATCGCCTCAGCATCATACCCCCGGTCGATCAGGTGGCTTGCCACATGATCGACATCGATCTTGGTCCGGCAAAATACCAGTCCGTAGAAAACCTCTTCAATGTCGATGATTCTGCAGAGCGCCTCAAACTTATCAGAGGCTTTAACCTCATAGTAGATCTGTTCGGTAAGGGCGGTGGTAAGCCCCTCCTTCCCTGCGGATAAGAGCTCATAGCCGATCATATACTTTTTAGCCAGTTCGGCTATTCTGGGAGGCATAGTGGCGGAGAAGAGGAGGGTCCTCTTATCCGCTCCGGTGTAACTCATGATCTCTTCCATATCCTCGATAAAGCCCATATTCAGCATCTCGTCAGCTTCATCGAGGATCAGGTGCTTCACATCTTCCAGATTCAGGCTTTTTCGCTTCAGGTGGTCGATTATCCTGCCTGGAGTTCCCACCACAATCTGTACTCCCCTGCGCAGCCGTCGCAGCTGCTGATCAATCGACTGGCCGCCGTAGATGGGAATAACATCCAGTGGGGACTTACCTTTCAGGGAGTGGATCTCCTCTGAAACCTGAATTGCCAGTTCCCTGGTGGGGACCAGAATCAACGCCTGGACAGTGCGTTTTTTAGGGTCGCTCAGTTCAATCAGGGGAAGGCCAAAGGCGGCGGTTTTCCCAGTCCCGGTCTGGGCTTGAGCTATTATATCATTCTCCCCCTGCAACATCCGGGGGATGGTCATTTCCTGAATTGCCGTGGGCTCTTCAAAACCTTTCAGCTTTATGGCCTCCAGAGTCTTTTCCCCCAGACCAAGCTGGTCAAATCGCTTTCGTGTTTCCAATTTATGCTCCTGTTTAGAGGGCATAATACATGATTTAGAGAAATGTTAAAAGTAGTAAGGAGAGTGGAGGGTTAAGAGAGAAGCACTTCGTCGGTCTCAAAATCTTTCTTCCGGATGGTGTGAAACTTATCGACCAGCTTCTCCACCGTCATATTGCGCTTTTCATCCCCCTCTATATCGAGGATAATCTCTCCGCCATCCATCATGAGGAGCCGGTTTCCATAGGCAATTGCATGGGCCATGTTGTGGGTAATCATGATGGAGGTAAGTCGAAACTCCTTAATGAAGTGTTCGGTCAGCTCCAGTACCTTGGCAGCGTTGCGAGGGTCCAGGGCTGCGGTATGCTCATCCAGAAGAATGAGATCGGGTCGGGAGAGAACCATCATCAGGAGGGTGAGGGCCTGCCGTTGTCCACCGGAGAAGAGATTGACATTGTTCTTTAATCGATCCTCCAGCCCCATATCAAGAATTTTCAACTCTTCCCGGAAGTACTCCCGCATCTTTCTGTTCAGGCTGATTTTCAGTCCCTTGAACCCCTTTCGCCAGCTGATCATCATATTATCTTCCAGGGTCATATTTCCAGCGGTCCCCAGGAGGGGATTCTGAAATATCCTCCCTATATATTTTGCCCTTTTATATTCCGGGACCCGGGTGATATCAAGTCCGTTTAACAAAATAGAGCCGTAATTGGGGAAGAAGGTTCCGGCTATCAGATTGAAGAGAGTGGATTTACCCGCTCCGTTAGAACCGATAACGGTGATGAAATCTCCCTCCTTCACCTCAAGGTTGACATCCTTGATGGCGATATTCTCGTTTACCGTTCCTTCATTAAATATTTTTGACACATCATTAAGCGTGATCATCTGCTCTTCTTCCTTTTGAGAACACCTCTATCCCTCAATTTAGTTATCGTTAAGCTGAGAATGATGAGGAGTCCTGTAATCAGTTTCAGGTCGTTGGGGGTAAGGTTGATGTAATAGCCGTAGTAGCGGCCGATAAACATAAGCCCCTTAAAGAGGATGGCTCCAATAACAACCCGTATCAGGAGAGGGGCGATCCTGTTGGACCGGATGAAAAATTCGCCGATCATAACCGATGCCAAACCGGAGATGACAATACCCTGCCCCAGATTGGCATCCGCAAAACCTTGATACTGGGCTGATAAGGCCCCGGATATTCCCACCAGACCGTTGGAAATAGCCAGTCCAATAATCTTCATTGCCTCGGGATTTACCCCCTGGCTGATCACCATCTGAGGGTTGTTTCCCATCGCTCCCATGGTAAGCCCCAGGTCGGTGTGAAAAAAGAGGTCCAGAAGCATAATGATGAGAGCCACCGTAAGGAGAAGGAAAAGGAGGTTTCCCAGGTCTCCGGGGATACCGAGGTTTTCGCTTACCCTTTTTACCATGGTGAAGGCGGTTGGAACATTCAAGAGCGGTACATTTGCCCTGTTGCCCAGCACCCGGATATTGACCGAATAGAGCATGGTCATGGTGAGGATCCCCGCCAGGAGGTTTGGGACTCCAAGTTTGTTGTGGATCAGGGCGGTAATAAAGCCGGCCATTGCCCCGCCGATGAGGGCTAAAAGCATAGCCACCGGAAAGGAGAGCCCTCCGGCGATAGCCGATGCAGCGATGGCAGCTCCAAAGGGGAAGCTGCCATCTACGGTCAAATCGGGAAAATCGAGGATCCTGAAGGTGATGAAGACACCAAGTGCCAGAATTCCGTAGATCAAGCCTTCATTCAGGATCCCTTCAATCATCGTTTTTCAACCTTTCCATCTTTCACCACCACTGTAGCGCGGTCGATCACACTCTGAGGTACTTCGATACCCACCTGCTCTGCCACATCCAGGTTCATTACCAGCTGGTTCAGATCACCGGGATCGGACATAAACTGGGTTGGAATGGAAGCAGGTTTTTCTCCATCAAGGATGCGGGCAATCAACCTGCCGGTGGCCCTTCCATGCTTGTAGTAATCAAAGCCCAGGGCGGCCAGGACTGCAAACTCCTGTGCCGAGCTGGGATCAGCGGACATGACCGGAATATCCTTCTCCAGTGCTGTCTGCACCAGGGAGTTGAGCGCAGAGACCACGGTGTTATCGGTGGAGACGTAGATTGCATCAACCCGGTTCAAAATTGCCTGAGTTGCCTGTTTCACCTCCGCTGAATTGGTTACTGTTGTTTCCACAAACTCAATTCCCAGCTCATCGCAGACATCTCTGGCGATATCTGCCAGAACAACTGCGTTTGCTTCACCGGAGGAATAGACATGGCCGAGTCGTTTCAGATCCATCAAAGAGGCCAGAAAGGAGATCTGCTCCTTCACCGGGGTCATGTCAGAATAGCCGGTAATGTTTTCGCCTCCGGAATCGAGGGAAGGAACCAGGCCCGCCCCTACCGGATCTGTGACCGCTGAGAAGACGATGGGCGAATCACTTATTGTGGATGCCAGGGCCTGACTCGTAGGGGTAGCAATGCCAACTGCCACATCAACCCCGTCGGACTTGAACTTTACCGCAATCTGCTTTGCGGTGTTGGGATCTCCATTTGCATTCTGTAGGTCATAGATTATATCGCTATATCCAAGTTCGGCCAGCTCATCCTGAATCCCCTGCTCAACCCCATCAAGGGCGGGATGGCTCACAATCTTTGAAATGCCGATCCGGATGGGCTCAGCCGCTGCTGAGCTTTCTTCTGCCTTCTCTTCTACAGCCTCAGCTGGTTTCTCCCTCTGGGCCGTTTTCTCCTCTTTTTCTGCACAGCCGCTTACAAGAATGGCCAGCATAATCAGAAAAAGAAAGGAAAGGGAAACATGTCTGCTCTTCATATCGTACTCCTTTTGACCTCATAAAAATAGTTAAAGAGGTTATGTTTCTTTTTATAGTAACACTGGAGAAGTGTCAAGTCATAAAGGATTTTTTTTCAACAAAGAGATGAGACCTTGCAGGACTTCCCCAATGGTAAAAGAGGTGTTGTACAGCTCCCGGGGAAAATAGTAGTACAGCTCCTGGAAAATCTAAAAGAGCGGGGAATCTAAAAGATACGTCTGAGGAACCTCCGTATGGCCCGACGAACCATATAGCCGAAGCTGTTACCCGCTTCCCTTTTTACACTGTTAAGCAGGTTGTTTTTTAGGGAATCCACATTAGGTAAGGGTGATCCGGGCTCTCTGCTGCTCTGTGCAGCTCCACCGGCACTTCCACTTACCCCGGCAGGAGCCGGACCACCGTCCACGGGCTGAAAAGAAATCAACTCTTTCCAACCCTCTTTCCCTTCCAGAAAGGCGGAAAAGATCCTTTTCACCGTACCGGAATCAACGTTGCCGCTACTACTCTCCATCATCCCCTGACCGGTGTTGTACTGAACCATCATCTCAACCGGACCACCTGCAGCCTGAATAAAAGCCTCTCCATCTTCAAGGATCAGATGTTCTGTTCCACTACCCAAGCTCTCAATTTTAGCCTCCAGGGTTGGTCTATCCACATCCCGGATTATTGTTCCATCGGATAACTCTAAATCCATCTCACGCCCCCAATTGTTTTACTCATTCCAGTGTACATCCTGTTTGAAGATTGAACAAGGAAAAATGATCATGCATCCTTAAGATATCGACCAAGCCCCTCAGCTGCCATTCTTCCCTGATTAATGGCCCGTACCACCAGCGTAGCACCCTGAACTGAATCTCCGGCTGCAAAGACTCCCTTGCTGGTGGTTTCAAAGATATTGCTTACACCGATATTGCCCCGCTTATCAAACTCTATTCCAAGATCCTTCAGCAGTTTTGAATGTTCCACATGGACAAATCCTGCAGCGATGAGAACCATATCAATATCCAGGGTAAACTCGGTTCCAGGAATCTCCTTCATCTCTTCATCCATCTGACAGAATATCCCCTTCTCCACATGTACCCCCGCCATACCGTAGAGCTTCTTCGTCTTGATGCTCCATCTGCGATCGCAGCCCTCTTCGTGGCTGGAACTGGTACGCAGGATCCTTGGGTAGTCCGGCCATTGGGGGTTGTACTGCTCCTGCCACTCCTGCGGTTTTGGGAGAATCTCAAATTGATACACCTTTTCTGCACCCTGTCGGTTCGCTGTCCCTACACAATCTGAACCGGTATCCCCTCCGCCGATCACCAGCACCCGTTTACCTTTGGCGTTTATCACCTCCCGCTGATCAATCTCTCCGTGGAGGTGGGCTGTAGCCCTGGTAAGATAATCAAGAGCAAAATAGATTCCCTCAGATTCACTGCCGGGGACAGGAATTTTCCGCGCTTCCCTGGCCCCTAAAGCGAGAAGAATTGCATCATATCGGTTCTGAAGGTATCTTCCAGAGAGATCACTTCCAACAATCACATCAGTCTCGAACTCTATTCCTTCCTCTTCAAAAAGTTTGATTCTCCTGTCGATAATCGATTTTTCCAGCTTGAATTCCGGGATCCCGTAACGCAGGAGCCCACCGGGCTTAGGGGCAGCTTCATAAACGATTACCCTGTGGCCCATTCGGCGGAGCTGCTGGGCCGCTGAAAGTCCTGCAGGACCGGAACCGATTACAGCAACTTTCTTGCCCGATTCCTGGCTGGGGGCTTGGGGTCGAACCCAACCCTCATCAAAAGCTTTTTCGACGATGGCAAGTTCTATCGCTTTTATACTGACTGGAGCATCGTTTATGGAAAGGGTACAGGAGGTTTCGCAGGTTGCAGGGCAGACTCTGCCGGTGATTTCAGGGAAGGTGTTGGTCAACTCCAGACGGTCGTAGGCCTCCCTCCACAAACCCCGGTACACCAGATCGTTAAATTCCGGTATCAGATTGGCCACCGGGCAACCAATGGCATGGCAGAAGGGGGTTCCGCAATCCATGCATCGGGCTGCCTGATCTTTCAACTCTTCGGTTCCAAGATAGTTCGACACATCCCGAAAATCGGTGACCCTATCTGTCAGTGGCCGATAACCGGCGCTTTTTCTCTGATGCTTCATGAATCCAAGTAGCTCACCCATCTTCAGCCTCCCACTTCCTCGGTAATTACCGCACTTTCCGATTGAACCATTCGATTACTGTTTATCCTCTCCAACGCTTTTTTATAATCGATTGGAATCACTTTGACAAAGAGGGGAAGATACTCCTCCCAAAGGCCCAGAATTCTCTCTGCAAACATACTGCCAGTGAGTCGAAAATGCTCTTCCAGCTCCCCTTTCAGAAAGAGTGCATCCTCTTCATCTCCAAGCTGTTCGATATCCACCATCTCCAGATTACATCGGGTATCAAAGAGCTGACTCTCATCAAGGAGATAGGCAACCCCGCCGCTCATTCCAGCGGCAAAATTGATCCCCGTCTCCCCCAGGACAATAACCACTCCTCCTGTCATATATTCGCATCCATGGTCCCCCAACCCCTCAACGACTGCGACTGCACCGCTGTTTCTGACAGCGAAGCGTTCACCCGCTCGACCGTTGATATACACCTTGCCACCGGTAGCACCAAAGAGGTTCACATTACCGGTTATGATATTGCGGTGGGCCAGAAAGTGACTCTTCTTCGGCGGGTAGACCACAAGCTTTCCCCCGGAAAGCCCCTTCCCAAAGTAGTCGTTAGCCTCCCCTTCCAGAAACAGGGTGAGGCCCCGGGCGGCAAAGGCACCGAAACTCTGTCCGGCAGAACCGGTAAATCGTACTTGAATCGTATCATCAGAGAGACCTTCAAGCCCGTATCGTTTAAAGATTCTGTTGGAAAGAAGGGCTCCTACGGTTCTGTCACTATTTCTGATTCCCAGCTCCAGAGATACAGGAGTACCCTTTTCTATAGCCTCAGAGGAGGCATCAATAATCTTCATATCCAAAGAAGAGCTGTAATCGGGCTGGGTATAGGAGACCCAGTGTCTGCTCCCCCCTCCATCTGATAGAGGAGCTGCAAGGATGGCCGACAGGTCAAGACCCTTCATCTTGTAGTGGTCCAGAGCACGGTTAACATCAAGGAGATCGCTCCTTCCCACCATATCATTAAAACGCCTGAATCCAAGGGCCGCCATAAGCTCCCGAACCTCCCGGGCGATAAAACGCATAAAATTGATCAGATGCTCCGGTTTACCGGCAAAGCGCTTTCGCAGATCCTCATCCTGGGTGGCAATCCCTACAGGACAGCTGTTTAGATGACATTTTCTCATCATCACACAACCGATACTGACCAGGCTTATTGTTCCAAATCCAAACTCTTCTCCTCCTAAAAGGGCAGCAACCACAATATCCCGGCCGGTTCTCATCTGACCATCCACCTGAATCCTGATATGTTCCCTCAGGCCATTGTTCACCAGCACCTGCTGGGTCTCCGCCAGGCCAAGCTCCCAATAACTGCCGGCATGCTGGAGTGAAGAAAGGGGAGATGCTCCGGTCCCGCCTTCGCCGCTGCTGATGAGGACCATATCAGCTTTCCCCTTTGCTACACCCGCCGCTATGGTTCCCACCCCCACCTCTGAAACAAGTTTTACCGAGACCCTTGCATCGGGATTTATATGTTTTAGATCAAAGATAAGCTGAGCCAGATCCTCAATGGAATAGATATCGTGATGTGGAGGAGGGCTGATCAGCATTACACCCGGGGTGGAGTGTCTGACCCTGGCGATAATCTCGTTTACTTTATGTCCCGGTAGCTGTCCCCCCTCCCCCGGTTTTGCCCCCTGAGCCATTTTAATCTGCAGCTCCCGGGCATTAACCAGATACTCTCCATCCACCCCAAAACGGCCGGAGGCAACCTGCTTAACCATACTCATAGCCAAATCACCATTTTCTTTTGGCTGATAACGGCGCTTATCCTCCCCTCCCTCTCCGGAGTTACTCATCCCACCCAATCGGTTCATGGCAATAGCGATAGTGGTGTGGGCCTCTGCGCTTAATGAGCCGAAGGACATAGCAGAGGCGACAAAGCGTTTAACAATCTCCTCCTCACTTTCAACCTCTTCTAAAGGAAGAGCCTCTCCTGCAGGTTTAAGTTCAAAAAGCCCCCGTAAACTGCAAAGATTTTTCTCCACATTGTTCATCTCACCGGTGTATGCTTTAAAGGTGGCAAAATCATCGTTTCTTACCGCTTTTTGCAGAAGGACGATTGCCTCTGGAGTGAGTCGATGTTTGGTAGAACTCTTCCTGAAATTGTAGGTCCCTCCGGAATCGAGGTGATCCAGATTCTTTTCATCGAAGCGGAAACCTGATGCGTGGCGCTCTGCAGTTTCCCTCTCTATTTCCGCCAATCCTATACCCCCGATTTTAGAAGGGGTGTGGGGAAAGTAATGCTCCATCACCTCCCGGCCTATCCCGAGGGCTTCATAGATCTGACTT
Source organism: uncultured Sediminispirochaeta sp. (assembly GCA_964394395.1). GTDB lineage: Bacteria > Spirochaetota > Spirochaetia > DSM-16054 > Sediminispirochaetaceae > Sediminispirochaeta. Next base: position 14,604 of record CAYMWV010000027.1, on the reverse strand, counting down.
CCCCGGTAACTTCTGATGGTAGAGATTCCCATCTTGGACATCACTTTCAGAAGGCCCTTTTTCAAAGCGGTGATGTAGTTTTCACCCCCCTGTTCCAGGGTGATTTCTTCAGGTATATAGCCCCGCTGTTTCAGATCCACTATCGCTTCAAAGACCATATACGGGTTTACTCCGCTGGCCCCATAACTGACCAAGGTAGCTACATGGTGGACCTCTCTTGCTTCTCCTGTCTCAATGATAATCCCGGCAAGATGGCGCTTTGCCCGGGAAACCAGGTACTGCTGCACTGCGCCCATGGCAAGGAGGGCTGGTACAGGGATCATCTCCCGGCTCATTCCCCGATCACTCAGGATAATGAGAGAAGAGCCTTGATCGATCTGCCTTTCCGCTTCCCGGCTGATCCGTTCAAGAGCTTCCCCTAAACTCCCGGAGCTGCCACCATAGGGAAAGAGGATATCAACGGTGGAAACGATAAAATCCTCTCTATCACTCCCCCGGAGCCGCTGAATATCATCGTTGGTGAGAACCGGGTGGGATAGTTTCAGCTGTCGGCAATGTTCCGGTGTCTCTCCCAAAAGGTTACGCTCCCTGCCGACAAAACTCATGAGACTCATCACCAGATTTTCCCGGTAAGCGTCGATGGGTGGGTTGGTAACCTGGGCAAACATCTGCTTAAAATAGTCGTAGAGCAGTTTCGGTCGCTCGGAAAGCACCGCCAGGGCGGTATCGTTCCCCATGGAGCCGATGGGCTCCTGGGCATTGAGTACCATGGGGGTGATGATCTTTACCACATCTTCCAGGGAATAGCCAAAGGCCCGCAAACGGGAAGAGAGGGTCTCCTTATCCAAAGGCGCCGGAGAGGGAATGCCAAAGAGACCCTTCAATTCGATTTTATTCTTCTCCAGCCAGCGGCGGTAGGGTTTACCCCTGCTCGCCTGCGACTTGAGTACATTATCCTTAAACACCCGCTTTTTACAGGTATCTACCAGAAACATCTTCCCCGGAGCAAGCCGACCTTTTTCGATGATATCTTCGGGAGGAAACTCAATCACCCCTGCCTCAGAGGCAAGGACCACTTTCCCACTTCGGGTAAGTACCCAGCGGCCCGGCCGCAGGCCGTTTCTGTCCAGGGTGGCACCGATACGAAAGCCGTCGGTGAATACAATCGCCGCCGGCCCATCCCAGGGTTCCATGATTGATGCGTGGTATTCGTAGAAAGCCCGTTTATCCTCCGAAATGTGATACCGGGTTCCAAAGGCCTCGGGCACCATCATCATCATGGAGTGGACCATATCCCGTCCTCCATGGTGAAGCAGCTCAAAAACGTTGTCAAAAACTGCAGAATCGCTTGATTTCGGATTAACAATAGGTCGCAGCTTTCCAATCTCCTCTCCAAAGTGGGGGGAGGAGATGGTAGATTCCCGGGCAATCATGTTGTTCATGTTTCGCCTGAGGGTGTTTATCTCGCCGTTATGGGCGATGAACCGGAAGGGTTGAGCCAGAGCCCAGGACGGGAATGTATTGGTGCTGTAGCGCTGATGCACCAGAGCTATGGAGCTGGTAAAATCGGGGTCGGTCACATCGGGATAGAAGTCGTTAAACTGGGTAGATACAAACATCCCCTTATAGATGATAGTCCGGGCCGACAAAGAGGGGATATAAAAATCATCCATATCCATCCCTTCCTGTGCCGCCCGTTTCTCCATCACTTTTCTCAAGATATAGAGCTTCCGCTCCCGATCAGCCTCTTCGAGATTTGGATCCTCCTTCTGCCCTTTCAACTGTTTGGGGAAAGAGAAAAAAGCTTGCTCAATGGTTGGAAGAGAAGCAAGGGCGGTGGCACCAAGGGAGTTCTTGTCAACAGGGACGCTCCTCCAGCCCAGAAGGTTCAGGTTCTCCTCTTCCGATGCTTTTTCAACTATTCTACGAGCCTTCTGGTGGGCATCCTTCTCCCGGGGCAGGAAAAGCATAGCCACCCCATATTCCCCCTCCCCGGGGAGAGAGAAGGAGACTGTTTTTCGAAAAAAAGCGTCCGGAATCTGCAGGAGAAGACCCGCACCGTCGCCGGTTTTCATATCTCCCCCTACTGCACCCCGATGCTCCAGGTTGATCAGAATCTTTATGCTTTCTTCTATGATTGAATGCTCTTTTCTGCCGTCAATATTTGCAATAAATCCAACACCGCAGGCATCATGTTCAAATTGGGGATCGTAAAGACCCTGAGCAGGTTCCATTCTCTTTCCTCCCGACTATTCACCTTTTTTCAAGGGATATTCAAGTATATTTTTTCATTTAATGCAACATATGACCAAAGTTTACGCATATTTATGCATTTCTTTGAATATATGCAGTTATCGGGGTTTTGAGGATGAAAGGCTTCAATTAATTGTGATAATTTTGGGTGAATCCTAAAAAACCAGAAAACGGCATAGGAAATGGCATAGGAAAATTGAAAAGGGCTGCCGTAAAAAGGCAGCCCTCTCCTCAATTCTAACAGGTCAATATATTAAAACCTATCCCTCCGAGGTCGTCTCTCCCGTTCGATCGCTTCATTTACCCGAAGCTTTCTACCGCCTAAATCCTGTCCGTCCAGGGCCGAAATAGCTGCAGTGGCCGCATCATCATCTGCCATTTCCACAAATCCGAAGCCCCTGGACCTCTGGGTTTCCCGGTCCATGATCACCTTCGCACTTACCACCTCTCCGTACTGGCCAAAAAGTTCTTCCAGTTCCGGGTCCGTTGAGGAATAGCTGAGATTCCCCACATAGATTTTCTTAGACATACCGTTCCTTTCCGGGTTCCTTGCCCGGTTACCAATAAAATTTGCTTCATGAAGCACTCTAAAAAACCCTTATGGTTCCAAGGTTCCCGCTATTTTTTGGCCAGCTCTTTCAGCTCTGAAATCTCGTCCCGAACCAGAGCAGCCTGTTCAAACTCAAGATTTTTTGCATGCTCCAACATCATCCCTTCAAGATGCTTTATTAACTGTTTCCGTTCTCCAGGGATAAGAATATTGTATCCTCCCTTCACCATTTCAATTGTTTCAGCTTCTCCCCGTTTTACCTCTTCCCGTTTTCTAACCAGGATCTCCTGAATCGCTTTTTTAATTGTCTGAGGAGTTATGCCATGGAGCCGGTTATATTCCAACTGGATATCCCTGCGCCGGGAGGTCTCTTCTATTGCCTCCTTCATGGCAAGGCTTTCTTTATCGGCATACATGATCACTTTTCCATTCTCATTTCGCGCCGCTCTTCCAATGGTTTGAATCAAGCTGGTAGCCGACCGGAGAAATCCAATCTTGTCCGCATCAAGGATGATGATCAGGGAGACCTCTGGAAGGTCCAATCCCTCCCTCAGGAGGTTTATTCCCACCAAAACATCAAAGGTACCCATTCGAAGGTCCCGAAGGATCTCCACCCGTTCAATCGTTTCCACCTCGGAATGGAGGTACCGCACCTTCAATCCGAGGCCTGAAAGATAATCGGTCAGGTCTTCTGACATCTTCTTGGTCAGGGTTGTAACCAGGGTGCGTTCCTTCGCCTCTATCCGTTTACCGATCTCTCCGTAGAGATCCTCAATCTGCCCTTCCGTTGGTCGAATCTCAATTACCGGATCGAGTAGGCCCGTGGGCCGGATAATCTGTTCCACCACCCGATCTGTCTTTTTGTGTTCCAGCTTCCCCGGGGTAGCGGAAACAAAGATCACCCGGTCCAACAGTTCTTCGAACTCGGCAAAAAAGAGAGGCCGGTTATCGAGAGCCGAGGGGAGGCGAAAACCGTGTTCCACCAGGTTCATTTTACGGGACCGGTCTCCCTCGTACATGGCTCCTACCTGGGGAAGAGTTACGTGACTCTCATCGATAAATGCAAGGAACTTCTCAGGAAAGTAATCCAGGAGCACCGCAGGTCGCTGCCCCGCACTCCTTCCCGAAAGGGGGCCGCTGTAATTCTCGATTCCGGAGCAGTAGCCCATCTCTTCCAGCATCTCAATGTCATACTCGGTCCGGCTTTTCAAGCGTTGTGCTTCGAGCAGTTTTCCCCGACTCTCAAACTCTTCCAGTTTATTCTCCAGCTCTCCCTTTATCCGATCCAGGGCTGCCCTTACCTGCTCTTCGGGCATGACAAAATGTTTAGCCGGATAGATCTGAACCCCTTCCAGCTCCTCTATGGTAGCACCCGTCAGGGGGTGAATCCTTCGGATTCTGCTTATCTCATCCCAATCCAGCTCAAAGCGGAAAGCTGCCTCTTTCATGTAGGCAGGATAGAGCTCCACTACATCACCCCGAATACGAAAGGTACCCCGCTCCAGCACAGCATCGTTTCGATCGTACTGCAGCCGTATCAGGTCCCGGGACAGTTTTCCCAGATTAAGCTCCTGGCCCACCTGTAGTTTAACCCGCATATCCCGGTAGGCCACCGGGCTGCCGAGACCGTAGATACAGCTTACCGTAGAGACAACGATAACATCCTTCCTCTCCATCAGGCTGCTGGTGGCAGAGAGCCGGAGGCGATCAATCTCCTCATTGATGGAAGAATCCTTCTCTATGTAGAGATCCTTGGAGGGAACATACGCCTCGGGCTGATAGTAATCGTAGTAGCTGACAAAATATTCTACTGCGTTGTCGGGAAAAAAACTCTGCAATTCCCGATAGAGCTGGGCGGCCAAGGTTTTATTGTGACTGAGAACCAGCGTAGGAAGCTGCATCTTCTCAATAATATTGGCCATGGTAAAGGTTTTTCCTGATCCGGTTACCCCTTTGAGGATCTGATATGCATCCCCTTCCTGAAGTCCCCGATACAGTTTTTCAATTGCCTCGCCCTGATCCCCCGCAGGTGCGTATTCAGATACCAGGTTAAACCTATTCATCTGCCATTCTCACCACTCAAGCCCTTCAGGCCGCTCTGCGAGCACCACTTCCAGCCGTTTCCTGGACCTGCCCCGAAGGAGCTCCACCTCCACTGTTTCTCCTGGCCGATTATCCTCCAGGGCAGAGAAAAGATCACCCAGAGTATCGGTCTTCATTCCGTCAACTTCCACAATGATGTCCCCTCCCAAATAGATGATCGACCTGCCATAGCGAACCCCCTTGTCTGGATCTCCCCCCCGGATCCCCGCCCGGTCCGCATTGCCGCCGGGAACAATCCGGGAAACCATCAGCCCCCGGGAGACGGAAAGTTCCGCATATCGAACAATACTCGGCTCCAGCTGAACCGGGATAAGGTCGATCCAGCCCCGCCGGACGTGTCCTGACTCAATCAGTTCTGGAACCACCCTCCGGGCGGTGTCGACAGGAACGGCGAAACCTATCCCCACAGAACCGCCCGAGGGGCTATAGATCATGGTGTTGATACCGATCATCTTTCCCTCCCGGTCCAAGAGGGGTCCGCCGGAATTCCCCGGATTAATGGATGCATCGGTTTGAATCATATCCCGGATAATCAGATTTTTTCTGCTCCGTACCGGTCTTCCCAAGCCTGAAACTATACCGGTGGTCAAGGTTCGGTCGTAACCAAAGGGGTTGCCGATGGCCAGAACCTTCTGCCCCACCTTCAAATTTGAAGAGCTGCCAAAATTGATGGTAACCAGCGCTTTCTCACCGGGATCAAACTTCAGAACCGCCAGATCGTTTTCGGGATCTTTTCCGATCACCTCTCCCTCATATTGAGATCCGTCGTAGAGGTTTATGAATACTTTATACGCCTTTTCCACCACATGGTAATTGGTGAGTATATATCCGCGGCGGTCGATGATGGAACCGGAACCGGTACCTCCCTCCTGAGGAACTGGTTCAAGAAACCAATTGAGACTGAGCGTTTCGGTGGTGATATTCACTACCCCCCGGTTGAAGGTCTCATAGACATGAATGTTTACCCGTTCATCTTCGCTATAATCTGCGTAGCCGGTAGCGGTATCCATCAGCCCCTTATCCCCAAGCCCGGGAGTGCTTTCCAGCAGGAAGGAACTGCTCTTTTCAATCTCCTCTTTAGATGCTGAAACTCCGGTGTCACCGGAATTACCCGCTTCATAACCGGGGATACGGATTAAGCCCAATCCGGTAAGCAGAAAGATAAGAAGAAGAATGGAGCTTACTGTCAAAAAAAAGAGCTGCTGTCTATTGTACATCTTCACTGGTCAATCCTCTCATATAGCCTCTTAGCAGCAGTATACAAGGAGGCAGAATGGTTTGTCGACCAGATCAGGATCATCCCAGCAATTCGAAATGTGAGACGACCACGATTAGTGGTCGTCAAAAAAAACCCAAAAAAGGAAAGGAATTCGAAATGTGGCAAGGAAGGAAGTAGAAATTTGATGCAAAACCCATGATTTCTGCGCAGTATCGCCGCTTCGGCGCTAACGAGCACGAATCATGGGTTTTGCAATCAAGGTTTCAGTTTCTATTTTGCCACATTGCGAATTCCTGGGATTATCCTTACAACTCCTTCCAGAAGAGATCCCGATCCCCATAACGCCGGTAAGCGATAGCTTCTGCAAGTGCCTCTTCCTGAATGTTCTCTGAATCGGCAAGATCGGCAACGGTCCGGGCCACCCGAAGCAGGGAACCCGCCGCACGACTGCTGAAGGCGTAGCGCCTCAAAGCGCTGGTGAAGAGCTTCAGGGCTGAAGGGGTAAGACTTTTTTGGGATATGTCCACTGTTCCCGGGGCAAATCCGTTTAATCCGCCCCTGATACCGTAGCGGCTGTTCTGCCTCTCTCTGGCCCTATCGATCCGTTTCCTGACGGTAGTGCTTGATTCTCCTAAAGGGCCTAAAAGCTCTTCGGGCTTCAAGGGGGTGCAGGGGATCCGTAGATCAATTCGGTCCATCAGGGCACCCCCCAATTTCCTCCAATAACGGGCGATCTCTTTCTCCGTACAGCCACAGGATCCCTCTTCGGCTCCAAGACGGCCGCAGGGACAGACATTGGAAGCGAGAAAAAGTTGGAATCGGCCGGGGAACCAGTAAGCGTTACCGCTTCGGGCAATATCGATTCTTCCCCGCTCGATGGGTTCCCGGAGGCTTTGGAGCAGGGTTTCCCGGAACTCCAGTGCTTCGTCGAGGATGAGTACCCCATTGTGGGCCAGGGCAACCTCTCCGGGCTTCTCCTCCCGTTCTCCCCCGATGAGACCCTCCCGGGTAGCACTGTGGTGGGGCCGCCGCACCGGGGGACGGGGTAGAGGCAGGTTACTCTCATATCCTTCAGGCAGGAGAGAATGGATTCTCCGGGTTTCCAGCTCCTCCTCCCTGTTGAGGTCTGGAAGAATAGATGGAAAGCGGTCGGAAGCCATGGTTTTTCCACTCCCCGGGGGGCCGAAGAGGAGGATATGGTGCTTTCCCGCCGCTGCGATTTCCAATCCTCGACGCAAAAAGTTGCTGCCCCGGATATCCTGCAGGTCAAGGGACTCACCGGCAGCTCCTTTCCGGAGGCCAGTATCTTTCCCCCCAGTATCCCCCTGGAACAGCTGGGAGCCCCGCCCGAATCGTCCACTCTCTTCATCTGCCAAAGAAGCGAGCAAATCCGGCAAATCGGCCAGCCGCTCCAGAGCCCGAACCTTTTCTCCTGCGGCGGCAGCCGTTTCCACCAGATTCTCCATGGGCACTATACAGCGCTGCACGCCCCCCTCCAGGGCAGCTCCCACTGCAGCAAGGGATCCGGTAACCTTCCTTACCCTCCCGGAGAGCTCCAGCTCACCCAGGACCAGAAGAGGAGTTTCAAGAATCGGCTCAGCGATTTCACCACTGGCAAGCAATAAAGCCAGGGCGATGGAGAGATCGAATCCTGGTCCCTCCTTTTTCACCTCCCCCGGAGCAAGGTTAATCAGCACCCGCTGTCGGGGGAATTGGTACCCACTGTTTCGAATAGCTGCCCGTACCCGCTGTCTAGCCTCCTTGACTGCGTTGTCCGGCAAGCCCACAATATCCACCCCGGGGATTCCCATCCGCAGATCAACTTCCACATGAACCAATCTCCCTTCATATCCCCGGCCTGCATATGCAACAATATCCATATTTTTTCCTCCCTCTCTTTATAAGGGCAGAAAAAGGGATGGTTGGTTCATATTTTTAGATCTTTTTTGAAATTTTTTGGAAACTTTTTTCAGTGACCAGAGGCTTCTGTCCACCGGCATTTGACCGCCAGCTTCTGGCCGCCGGATTCTAACCGCCAGCTTCTAACCGCCGGATTCACGAGGCTTCACATCTTTTCGATCTCGCCAATAGCCTCCTGAACCAAGGCATCGCATCGTTCATTCTCTTCATTACCTGCATGCCCTTTGACCCATTTCCAGGAGACCTTCAAAAGATCGTTCACAGCTTTGAGTCGAATCCAGTATTCCCGGTTTTTTACCGGTTTTCCCGCTGAAGTTTTCCATCCATTCTTTACCCAGGTATGAATCCAGGAGTTTATACCATTTTTTACATATTGGCTGTCGGTATGCAGGATGATCGGCCGCCCCTTCAAGAGTTCTTCAGATGATACATATTCCAGGGCCGATATCACCGCTGTCAGCTCCATCCGGTTGTTGGTAGTTTCCCGTTGATTTCCCTTCCTTTCGATATACTCCTCATCGCAGTTCAAGAGAAAGGCCCATCCCCCGGGGCCGGGATTGCCGTGACATCCTCCATCGGTATAAATTTCTATTGGGCCGCCCATAATCCATCCTTTGTTACGGTCTTTCATCATACTCTATCCGGTCGTCAAGCTTTTCTCAAGCATCTTTTCTCCGATTGACGCAGCCCCGTCCCATTCCGTATACTGTTTCTCCATGGGTGAACAGCTGATCGTAAAAAACCTTGAGTTTATCAAAGTCCTGCCCTGGTGGGCCCAGGAACTCTCCTATAAGTATCTATCCAAGACAACCAACCTCTACATTGTTCACGGCAATATCCGGGATTTCCTTCCCAACAAAATGTATGAAGGGGAGTTTGTCTTCGTCCGGATTCAGGAGTTTATCTCAGAAGTACTTTTTGGGAACCGGGATATTATTGCCTACTATGACCGCTCTTCAGGTATCAATTTTTGCACCCCCGAGATGCGGGATGCATACATCAAGGTGATGAAGGAGCAGTACCCCGACTATGATCCGGAAACTTTTCTCAACCGTGACCCGGTGAGGGCTTTTGATCTCCTGGAAAAATATTTTCTCCTGAACATACCCCACAAGCGGCGGATTGTTCTGATCATGGATTACGCAGAAACCATTGTTCCCAGTACTGAGCTTTCTCGGATGGACGACGAGGATCGCTACTGCCTGGTTACCCTCAACAGGTGGAGTCATGATCCCATTTTTACCCAGGGAGATGTTTCGGTTATTCTCCTGACGGAAAACCTGGCAGACCTCTCACCTCGTCTGGTTGGCTCCCCCACTACCGTCAAGGTTAATATCCCCATCCCCGATGAAACGGTGAGACGGAAATTTCTTGAATTCCTCGACCGCAAGGAAGAGCTGATGCTGGAGTACCGTCTCAACCCCCAGAGGGTGGCAAAGATTACCAGTGGTCTCAATCTGATGAACCTGAACCAGCTTGCTGCCGAAAGTTTTCAGGAAGATAAGCCTATCAGCCTTGAGTACCTGCGGGTAAAAAAGAAAGAGATTATCGAGAATGAGGCAGTAGGTCTTTTGGAATTCATCGAATCGGAGCACGACCTTTCCATGGTTTCGGGCCACGATTTTGTGAAAAAGCGCTTTAAAAGCGCTGCAAAAGCGATAAAACAGGGACGGATGGATGTTCTTCCCATGGGTTATCTTATCGCCGGGCCTGTGGGAACAGGAAAATCCTTCATGGTCAGCGCATTTGCCGGTGAAATCGGAATTCCCATCGTACGCTTTCGGAATATCCGTTCCAAGTGGCAAGGGGTAAGTGAATCCAATCTGGAGAAGGCCCTCAATATCCTCAAGGCGATGAGCCCGGTGGGAGTGATGATTGATGAGGCGGATGCTTTCCTGGGTGACCGTAATCAGGAGGGGGATAGCGGCACCAGCAACCGAATCTTTGCGCAGATATCCAATTTTATGGGAAATACAGAGTTTCGGGGAAAAATTATATGGTTTCTTATCACCTGTCGTCCCGACCTCCTCCCCATTGACCTAAAACGACAGGGTCGGGCGGAAGAGCATCTGGCTCTCTTCTATCCGGAAACCAATGCGGAGAAGGAGGAGCTCTTCTCTACCCTGATAAAGAAATTGGGGATGAAGATAAAGGATATTTCTGTAAGTGATCTATTGAAGAAATACCATTTTGAATCATCCGGTGCGGATCTCGAATCAATTTTGATCCGGTCAAAGTTTATCGCTGCCATGGATGGTCATGTTATTGTAACCAGAGAGGACCTGGATCAAGCATTTCGGGACTTTATCCCCCCCGCCTATCCCCATGAGATTGAATTGCAGAATCTGGTGGCAGTTCTGGAGTGTACCAGCCGGGAAATGGTTCCAAAACGATTTCAGAACCTGGACAGAAGTAAACTGGTGGGGCAGATCAGGGAACTGAAGGAACTCTTAGGCGAACGGGGATAAAGAGCTCAATAGAGAGCTCATAAACACGGCAGCTTCCCCTCGCCCCGAAATATGCAAATGGAGGATTGAGTATGGAACTTGAACGAAAACCCTTTGGAAAAACAGCCAGCGGTGAGGCTGTAGATATGATTACCATAAAAAACAGCCGGGGTACTTCCTGCTCTTTGATCTCCTATGGGGCCACATTAATAAGCTTTAAAGCCGCCGACAGAAGGGGCAATATTGAAGAGCTTACCCTGGGTTTTAATAATCTAAAGTCGTATGAAGGAGCGCACCCCTATTTTGGCGCAACCGTAGGCCGTTTTGCCAACCGGATCAGGGAGGGGCGATTTACCCTGGATGGAATCGATTATCAGCTTGATCTGAACAAGCCGCCGCATCATCTCCATGGTGGAAGGCAAGGTTTCAGCCGAAGGGTATGGGAACTATTTCCAATCAAGAGGGAGAGAGAGGCTGGTGCGGTCTTTACCCTATCCAGCGCAGAGGGTGATCAGGGTTATCCGGGCAATCTGGATCTCTCTCTGACAGTGCTGCTTACAGAGGATAACGAGCTTATCTTTTCCTATAAGGCAAGTTGTGACAAGGCAAGCCCCATTAGTATTACCAACCACAGCTACTGGAACCTCTCGGGGGCCTGTAAAGGGGATGTCCATGACCATCTGGCCATGTTGAACAGCGATGCCATTCTTGAGGTAGATGAGGATCTGGTACCAACGGGTCGAAAAATGAACGTGATTAACACCCCCTTCGATTTCAGGATTGAAAAAAGGATTGGAGAAATGATTGATGAAGCAGGAGGATATGACCACTGCTACACCCTGAGTCAGGAAAACGCCCTTTCCATCCCCGCTGCGGTGATAAGCGATCCACTTTCAGGCAGGAGAATGACCCTCCTTACGGTAAGTCCGGGGGTACATTTCTATACGGGGAACTTTCTCACCGGCCAAGAGACCCGGGACGGAAAGGCGGAAAAACATGGTGCATTCTGCCTGGAAACAGAGGAATACCCCGATGCGATGAACCACGATAATTTTCCTATTGCGGTGCTGCGTCCCGGAGAGAGTTGGGAACGGAAAAGCGTTTACCTTTTTGAGACGGTGGAATAAAGGAGAAAAACGACCACCGGCAAAACCAGTGGTTTTACTGAGCCCCTTCCAGGGGGCTTACAGCGGCCTCTGGAAGGGGGCTTACTTCAAAATTCCCTGAATAATCATCTCCACGGCGTCCTCTTCAGGGACCCCCCGGCTCATCAGGGTCTGCAACTGCTTGGAGTCCACAGAACCGATAGCAGCCTCATGGGTAACATGGGCTTTTGGATGTTCCACCTCTACGATGGGAACCGCCTTCGCCTTTGCCCGGTCCCGGATAATCTCGTTGCAATCCACATGGCCCTGGGCGTAGGCACCGGTTGCTTTCAAATTGTTGTAGATTTCAGCGGTGGCCTCTTCCCTAACGGCAATGTGGCTGGCCAAGAGTCCCCTGGAATGTTCTCCAAAGAGGAGTCCCCCTTCGGTAACCTTTATCTTATCATCACCCTTTCCGCTGATCCGGGATACGATCTCCATGGTGGCCCGATCATCACACTCCACCTGATAATCGATATCGATCACCCCGACTCGGCCTTTGATGAGTTCAAATTCGGTTTTAAATTTGGCTCCCTCTTTGACTGTAACCTTCGCCTTGGGAACCACAGTTATCCCGCCCTCGGGACTGTGAACATGGCGCTCAAAATAGCTGTAGCTGGAATCCTTCTCCAGAACAATTCTTGCATCCATCAGGTGGGTCACCTCTTTTGCGTTGGGAAAGGAGCAGTGAGCAATAAACTCTGCAGAAGAGGATTCACCGAAATGGACCTCCATATCGATCTTCTGCATTCCCGTATCCGGCAATACTCCAAAGCAGAGATAGACAGGTTTTTCCATTTTGATGCCGGGAGCAAGTGTGATGGTGGCAGAAACTCCCATCTCTGTCTCCCGGGCATCCACTGTCAGTCCCGGCACAGTGTGGCTTCCCAGAACCTGGTTACCGTGAATCTCTATATGGGCGGTAGAGTCATCAAAATCGTGGTTATGCATGTTAATCGATGCAAGCAGTTTTTCAAGAGCATCCTTTTTATCCGCCATCAGCACTCCCCCTCTTCTTCCCCGCTTGCACCCTCAGCAAGCTCCTCAGGATCGGGATGATTTTTATGGATACAGGGAACGCAGTGACCGGTAAAATAGCCGGTCATCCTGTCCACACTCCCCTTATCAACCACCTTGCCGTTGCAAAGCAGAAAGGCGTGGTCCGAGCGCTTAAGCACCTCCGCCGAATGGGTGATGAGAATAACGGTGGTACCCCAGGATTTCAGTTTATCCAGCACATCGAAAATATAGTTTACTGCTTCGATATCTACCCCAGAATCGGGCTCATCCATCAACACCACATCGGGGCGCATTGCTACTATTGAGGCCAGCTCTATCCGTTTCCGCTCCCCCCCGGAGAGGGTCTTATCCACATCCCGCTTTAGATAGCGCTCCGGATCAAGACCCACCAGGGAAAGCATCTCCCCAGGCTTTACATCAAGCCCCTTGGCTCTTGCAGCACTGCTAATAAAAAGTTCAACCCCGATACCCTGAAAACGGGCCGGCTCCTGCCAGGCCAGGGTGATTCCTTTTTGACCACGTTTATCGATACCAAGGTTTTGGATCTCTTCTCCCCGATGAAAAATTTTCCCAGAGTGTACCCGGTAATCGGGAAGTCCCATAATGGTATGGGCCAAAGAGCTTTTACCGGCACCGTTAGGCCCTACCACTGCATGGATATGGCCCTCCCAGAACTCCATATCCACTTCATCAAGGATGTGGTGCTCTCCGAAGAAAAGATCCACTCCTTCCAGTCTAATTACCCTCTTATCCGTCCCCATTTCCAAGTTGTTTCTCCCTCTCGAGAAGATCGATGTAATATTCCTCTACCAAAGCCGCCTCATCGATACCTAACTGGTGGAAAATGTCGATGAGCGAATCGGTAAGAGCCTTTTTCTCCAAGACCTTCCCTTTATCAGGATCCAGGACCAGCTCAATCTCAAGAAACCACCCCAAGCCCTTAACATCGCAAAGTTCCGCATGAACCCCATCATCAAGAATCCAGGATTCCCCCTCTTTCACCTTTTCAATATATTTAGAAAAACCAATGGAGGATAGCATTTTCTCAAAAACGTCAGCCGGCTCGACGGTAAACTCAAACTCCTTGTTCACCTCCACCCGGCCAAGAAGGCTCTTCTCTTTCCTGGTTACCACCGCCTTGCCATGGTCATCTCCTGAAAAGCGTAGGCGGATCAGGGAGTCATCACACCCTTTTGCTCCTTCAGGAGCGTAATAGATATCCTGTTTGAGAAAAGATCTTTGAAAGGCACCCCGTCTGTTCAGCTCATCCCGTAAAGTGGTAAGTCTCTTCGGCTCAAGAATTCTTGCCTTTGCCTCGATTTCGAACGCCAAAGTCCTGACACTCCTAATCTTTCCAGGGGAAAATCATCCCCTTTAAGGTTCGATGTCCAATGAGTTCCCGTTCTTCGATAAGGAGAGCTTCCCAGGGGATTTCCTTTCTATCAGCCTCAGGATGTTCCTCCAGATAATCATACTTGTGCATTAAAAGCCGCATAGCTCCCTGCCGGGCCAGATGGATCGACACAAGCCCGGGCATTAAAAGGGCGGTAACAACACTTATTAAAAATGTAAAGAGAGTATGAAACGCCATAAAGATGGTGAAACCGGGATTATCGAAAAAGAGGATAAAGCACTTCTTTACCACCGTTTTGAAATTTCCGGGAAGCTGAATAAGCACCGGAAAAAACCACTGTGATGCCAGCCACCAGGCGAGGGATATCCAGAACACCAGGCTCAAGGCCCCCAGTCCCACAACTCCCCCCATACTGTAATAGAAGGGCACCACAAAGGAGAGGAGTAAGAGATGGGCACCATTAATCACCCCAAAGAGCAGCGAAGCAGGAAGAGATTCCCTCATCGCGGAGAAGAGGGAACGGATCTCCGGCCGTTGATACGATGCCATTTCAGAGGCCAGACGGGAGGTGCCGCCTTCATAGATAGAAAGAA
>CAYMWV010000026.1:0-25688 GCA_964394395.1 uncultured Sediminispirochaeta sp. | reverse complement strand
GGAAAGCGGAGAAGTCACAGAAGAAATCCTGAAGTTCCGAACTTCCATATATCGGTTCTACAAATCACATGGACGCACCTTTCCCTGGAGGGATACGGATGATCCCTGGCTCATCCTCCTCTCGGAGATGATGCTGCAGCAGACCCAGACCAGCCGGGTAGCTGAACGGTGGCCCTCATTTATCGCTTCCTACCCTGATCCCGCTTCCATGAACCGGGCTGGGCTTGATCAGATCCTAAGGAGTTGGAGCGGCCTCGGTTATAATCGACGGGCCCTGGCGCTAAAAAAAATTGCAGCACATATCACGGCACAGGATGGACGTTTTCCGGATAGCTATGATGAGCTGATTTCCCTTCCCATGATAGGGCCCTATACCGCAAAAGCGATACTGGCTTTTGCATGGCACAGGCCTGTGGTCTTTATCGAAACCAATATCAGAAGGGTGTTTATCCACCACTTCTTTGAAGGAGAAACCGCTATTTCTGATTCACAGCTTCTTCCCTATGTGGAGAAGAGTCTGGATCGGGAGGATCCAAAATCATGGTACTACGCCCTGATGGATTATGGCGCCTGGTTAAAAGGGAAGGTGGAGAATCCTAACAGGAGGAGTGCCCACTACACTGTTCAGGCTCCCTTTAAAGGATCGGTGAGGGAAAAGCGGGGGAAGATCCTAAAGCTCCTCTCGGGGCTTGGCAGCGATGTCTTGGCAGCACAAGAGATCAATGGAGTAGGGGGGGTAAGTATCACAAAGCTGGCTGCCCTGACCGATATGGATGAAGAGAGCTGCCGTAAGATCATGAGCAGCCTGGAGAAGGAGGAGTTTGTTTGTGAATCTGAAGGGTGCTACCGAATCCGGCGGTAGGCCTGCTTAATCATATCCCGTTGCCAGGAGAGGAAGTACGCTTCCCGCTCTTTATCGCTAGATTCACAGTCGGCCAAAACTCGAAACACCGGTTCGGTACCGCTTCCACGCATCCAGATGCAATCGGTAATCCTCCCCTGGGCGTTTACAAAACAGGCTTTCAATCCCCCCTGCTCAAGTCCAGTGCGGTACGCTTTCCCCATTCCTGACCGCTCTTCTACCCCCTCATACTGCACAATCTTGAATGAAACGATACCGTACTGCTTCTCCAGATAATCGCTCCGGGATCTCCACTCCTCGGGGAAACGCTCTTCCCAGATCTGCTTTAAAGCGCCATGAGAGAATGAGCCGAGTCGCAGGATCGCCCTATCTTCATAGGCACTGGTAGTGGTAAACCGGGGCAGCGTGGAGATGATATCAGAGAGATCAAAATTTGCCCTATAGAGATGTTCCTGACCTGAAAGAATAAGCCAGCGGTGAAAAAGCCCGGCCATATGCGCATCATCCCGGATAAGAAGGAGTTTAACCAGGGCCATAACCGTTGAGAGGGGGTCCCGGACGGCTGAAGGGTGGGTGATATTACCCCCATTACTTCCCTCGCCCAGGATAGGAACCCGGTACCCCTCCTTCCGCTTCTTTTCTGCCAGATTGACCACATTGGCCTCTCCCACTTCAGCTCTGAAGAGCTTTGCCCCAAAGGTTTCAGCGATTCGGTCAATTCTCATGGAAGTGGGACCATTAACCGCGACAGCCAGGGGAAGATCGCTCTCCATTTCAGCAGTGCTACCGTCACCATAGCTTGCTGGGGAAAAAGATGGATCATCGAGATAGAGTTGGAAAGAGAGCTCTGATAGAAGAGCCAGGGCAAAAACCTCCTGAGCTTCCAGCATCGCCGCTTTACCACTTTTATCGATGTACACAATATTGCCCCTGTCTCCATCATTGTCCGGAACATAGGCGAGCTGAAATGCTGGATCAACAGAATGCTGCTTTTCCAGCAGGGCCATTGCAGGTTCCAGGCTTTCACCTTCCGGCACTATTCGATGAACAATCTCGCCAGCCTGGTCATTGAAAAAGAGAGCATTAAGTCCGAGGCTCTGAAAGAAGTGGGCATCTATGGAGAGGGATCGGGCACTGCCGTTGAGCTCCCCAATGACCCCGATTTTTCTTTTGGAAGCTTCTCTTTTAAGAAGGGATAAAACCCGTCGGCTTTCTACCAATCCCCGATTACCACTCACCAGTCTTTCAGCAAAATCGTGATAGTGCGTTAAAGCAGCCTCTTTATGAGAAGCCATTTCAGCGTAAACCGCTTTTAGCATCTCCTTTGAAACCTTGCCGGTGAAAGCTTCAGAATCTTCAAGCGCTTTTTTGAGAGCCTCCGGGGTTTGTACCATCTCCCTAAAATAGGTAATAAGGAGGGTGGAATCCTCTTTCCCAATCACCCCCCCAGAGGATAGACCAAATTTCAGACCGTTGTGACCGATAGGGTTGTGGCTGGCAGAAATATAGATAAAAGCGGATATATCTTCAGATAATGTTGTATGGGCCATAATCTCCGGCGCAGCAGCTATCCCCAGAAGGGAAACCCGGTAATCCGCCCCCAAAAGGTAACTTGCAAGTTGCTCCATGATGGCCGGTCCCGTCGGTCTACTATCAGTTCCTATTACGATTCCCCGGCACTTATCCGGAGAAAGCTTCTTTTCCAGTAAAAACCGGTGAAAGGCCGCTGCTGTGAGGGTAATAAGAGCTTTATCCTCCTCCCTGATGGATGAACTTTTCTCCTCTTCATCTCCGGAAGGAGCAAAAATCTTTCTCCACCCGCTGGCAGAAAGAATAAAACGCTTGGCTGAATCGAGTATACTCTGGTGCTTAATCATACGTGCTTTGTACCATGAGAAAACTTTTCAGGCAATATAAAACTATGGTACCATGGGGTATGAAAAACCCAGTACCCCGATTAGCAGCTCTCCACGATCTCTCCGGCTTTGGCCGATCGAGTCTCACCATTGTCAGTCCTGTCCTTTCAACCATGGGAGTTCAGGTCTGTCCCCTGCCAACAGCTCTTCTCTCCACCCAGACCAGCGGATTTGAGGGATACACCTTTCTTGACCTCACCGAGGAGATGGAGAAAATCATTGCCCACTGGAAGGAGCTCGGAATCACTTTTGATGCAATCTATACCGGTTTTCTCGGAAGCAGTCGGCAGGCAGAAATTGTATCCTCATTTATCGACTATTTCCGGAATGAGGATTCCCTGGTTTTAATCGATCCTGTTATGGCCGATGATGGAGAAACCTACGGCCCCTTCGGACCAGATATGGTTAAAGCGATGCAACAACTGGTAGCAAAGGCAGACCTGATCTGCCCAAATCTTACTGAAGCAGCTCTGCTTCTGGGAAAGCCCTATCAAAAGTTTTTACAAGCTTCCTCAATCAAGGATTACCTGAAAGAGCTTTCAGATATGGGCCCTCAACGGGTGCTTATTACCAGTGTCCAAGATGAAAACAGTCCGGGAATTTCCACCGTGGCTGCCTATGATCGTGATGATGGCAGGTTCTGGAAGGTCGATTGCAGTTACATTCCCGCACATTATCCCGGGACAGGGGATATGTTTGCCAGCGTCCTGGCCGGGAGCCTGCTTCAGGGAGACAGCTTTCCCATAGCTTTGGACAGAGCTGTACAGTTTGTGCTTGTGGCTATTCGGGCTACCTTTGGCTACCAGATCCCGAATCGGGAGGGAGTTCTGCTGGAACGGGTACTGGGAAGTTTAAATACCCCGGTTCTGGCTAACAGCTATGAACTGCTTGATTGAGAACGGTAAAGAAAGAGCTTATCGCCGCGCTTTGGCCCTCGATTTTGATGGGACCATAGCCAGCCATGGAGAAATACGTCCCTGGGCAGAGGAACTCCTTGAAAATCGGGTTCCCGGGGATGTAATTCGGCTGATCGTTACTGGAAGAAGTTTAACAAGCTTACGCAGCAGTTGGTCCCCCCCATGGCCTATCGACGCCCTCATCTATTCATCCGGGGCTGGAATCTACTCCTGCAGGCGTGATGAAATCGTATATCAAAGGGAACTTGATACCGGAGAGACCCAAACGGCTATCGAAATACTTCTGGAGGGAAGGGTGGATTTCATGATTCACGATCCCATACCTGATAACCACTGCTTTCGGTATCACCACGAAAAGGGCCATCCCGATTTTCTGGAACGGATCAAAGCCTATCTTTCCTATGCCCGCCCCTTCAGTTATGAGAACTACCTTCCCGAACCCTCCTGTCAGTTGCTGGCTGTGGGTACACAGGAGGACTTTTACCCGGACTTGTATAATAGGCTCGTCTCTTCAGGTTTTGGGGTTGTACACACTACAAGTCCTCTGGATGGAGAGAGTATCTGGATGGAAATTTTCCCCAAGGATGTATCCAAAGGGGTGACCCTCTCCCTTCTTTGTACCTCTTTGGATTTTGGACCCGAGTCAGTATTCGCCCTGGGTAATGATTACAACGACTACACCATGCTGCAGTGGGCAAAACATGCCTATTTGGTGAATGAGGCTCCAGAGGAGTTGAAAAAGGAGTTTCCCGTGGCTGGTTCGATGGAAGGAGATAGCATTCCTTCCCTCCTTCTTTCCTGGCTTAAAGAGGGGAGGCTGGTATGATGCTGCTTGCCGCTCCTTCGGATATGGAGCTTGCGCCGTTACGCTCACTTCTCCGGCAGCAGGGATACCGGATAAAAGGGAAAAAACGCCCCTGCGCTTATGGTACATTGACGTTTTTTGAAAAAAATCAAAAAGATAACGATTCTTTTCACCGGGGATGGCCCGAGGCCGCCCTATTAATAACCGGAATCGGAAAGGTGAGAAGTGCTATTTCCACCATTTCTGCCTTTGAGCAATTAGAGGCAGAAGGGATCATGATTGATTGTTCCCTCCTTGCAGGTATTGCAGGGGGAGCAGGGGAAGAGAGAATTGCTTCAGTTCATATAGCTCTCGATTCAATACAGTGGGACCTCGACTCTCGTCCCTTCGCTTCTGAGAGAGGATTGTATCCCGGAGGGGAGGGGAAAAAGCTTCTCTCTTCCTCTCTTCAAAGCTCCTTGAAGGGAGCTTTGGTGGAGGAAGGGCTGGATGTTTTTGAAGGAACCGCTTTTACCGGCGACTCCTTTCTAAAGGGGGAGAGGCCTGCTTTCGTAAGATCCCCCGGAACGGTAGATATGGAAAGTTACGCTTTTTTGGAAGCTGCTTCCTTCTATTGTCAGGATATTGCGCTTCTTCGGCTGGTGAGCGACAACAGTAAGCATGGCCCCGGGGAGGGGATAAAAAGCTTCTGCCGTCGGGAGATGCTCCGGCTGTGGCGGGCTGCTTTGGCAGGCACCTTGACTTTTACCGGTTCCAGGGATATATTCACCCAACGTGGTGGGGAATGATCTAAGTACCTACAAAGGTTTTCAGCATAAGGAGATAGAATATGTCAAAAGCAAATCGCGGCAGCGGAATAAGAGAGCTGGTGAAAAGTGGCCGGGGTAGATGCCCCCTCTGCAATCGGACCGGAATCAAACTGATGTATGAAGTTGAAAAAAACGAAAAGAAGATTAAGGTGTGCAAAGAGTGTAATAAGGCTGTGACTCACGGTAAGATCGACCTTTCTGCGTAAATAACAGATGATGATAGGGGGCTTGAAGAACGTTTCGGGCTCCTGTTCCTTTCAAGGCAATTCCAGAAAAGCTTCCAACGCCTCCTGACTCTTATTCAGAGTAACCGATATACCGTTCAGTTTAGCAGGAAGGGGCTCTACATAGAGAATTCTTCCATCAGCAATGGCTGTTCGTAAAAGAAGAGAATCCTCCGCCCCCCTTATACCATCCATACCGGGAAAGATAAAATTACCCAGACTGTAGGCAATCAGAGCACCATTGTAGGATTCCATCCGCTGCAGTACATGGGGATGAGTTCCCACTACCAGATCAGCCCCTGCATCGACAAAGGAGCGGTAGAGCTCCTGGTAATAGGTATCCGGGGCGGAGAACCACTCCCATCCACCGTGAACATAGAGGATATTGAATTGCTCTGCCGTAAAGAAAGCTTCATGAATAGCTTTTTCAGCTCCCTTATCGGTAAAAAGAATCCCACTTCTCTGATCACCTGCTGCAGCTTCCTTTTTCCCATCAAAACCGTTACGCTCTCTCGGGAAGGCTCCCAGGGAGAGAAGCTGTATCTTTTCTCCCCTCTTTTCCATCGACCAGGGGCGGGCAGCCTCGGCAAAATCCTTTCCTGCTCCGCTTGTTGCTATTCCCGCCTCCTTTAACGCCGCAAGGGTATCAAGAAAGCCCGCTTCACCATAATCCCAGATGTGGTTGTTGGTAATCATCAGGTAGGTAAAACCAGCCTCTTTCAGAGGTTCTAAGATTGTTTTAGGAAAGGAAAAATTATAGCTCTTCGGTGTAGCTCTTCTTCCGGAGGTGATGGTTCCTTCAAGATTTCCCACGCTAAGATCCGAATGCTGCAGAATGGGCAGGGTATCCTGAAATACCCGCTCCAGCCCCTTTTTGCCGGATAATGCAGGCGCCACTCCCCGTTCAAACATCATATCCCCCACCGAAGTGATCCATACAAGGGATCTTTCAGCCCTCCTGCTGTCAAGTTCCCGGGATTTCTCCTCATTATGGGAACCGATCAGGGAATAATAGCTTTCCAGGAAGGATGTATAGGAACTCTGATACGCTTTTTGTTTTAGAAACCCTGGTTCTATTGGAGGAATTGTCTCAAAGAGAAGATATTCCTTTCTGACCAGGGGATAGGAGTCACTATCCACATAAAGGAGCCTGTCATCGGTTTTTACCGGAAGGGCCCGCAGGGGAAGGGCTATATCCGATAGGGGAAGGATAGTTACCCCTTCCGGAAGGTTTTGATCATCACGAAAATAGCTTTTCAGCCTCTCTATTGCAATAGATTGTCGCGGGTCATGAAGGGATACTGCCGCTGTAAGTACAAACTCCTTAACGAGGACGCTCTTTCCGGATGTGATCTCTTCAATATCAGGGCGCTCTGGGAATGTCGGAAGATCCTGAAAAGGAGCTTGATTAGCCACAGAGACTCTTCCAATTGGAATCAGGGTATCATCAAGATCTTCCCCTGGCGAAGCAGTTGAAACAACAAGATGGGTACCTTCAGATCCTGAAGGCCATTGCGTCAAAGCCTCCCTGGAGAGATAGATAAGACCCGCTTCATAGTTTGTGCAGGAGCTTAATGCAGATAATCCAAGCAAAAATAGGATCGTACCTCTTACCAAGAGATAAATCTTTCTCTTAAGCATCTGCCTCTCTCCTGTCACCGTCCTGATTCAGAGAAAGGAGAAACTCCTTTACCGTCATATCTTCAAAAACAGCCTTACCAGCGTAACTCATCTTTCTGAAAAGTATCTCCCCATCCCTGCAGCCCGGTTTACCCACCTTTTCCTGCAGCGGCAAGAGAATCGAGAGAAGCTCCTGGATGGTAAAACTGTCCGGGTCTCTGCTCAACATAATCTTCTCTCCAGGATCATCCAAATAAAGTGCCCCGGCATCGATACAGGGGTGGAGAAGTTCGAAAAAGAGTTCCTGATCTATCCCCTGTTCAAGCATGAGCGCTTTGGTATCAACCGCTCCCTTACCATCGATAAATGATCTCGCCGTAAGAAAGAAGAGTTGCAGCATCAGAACCGCTTTTTCGGAAAAGGCATTAAGCTTTTTTAGGGAAAAAGCTGTTTCCCGGTGTTGATGTACATAGGCTGTCTCAATAGCAGCGAAGAAGATAAGCCATCCTATATAAAGCCAGACAAGGAAAATGGGAATCGTTGCAATGGAACCATAAATTACGGAGCTGCGGATAACAAAATTTGTACCCCGGACAAAAGCGAATTTAATCAGCTCCCAGAGCAGGGTGCCCACAAGAGCTCCCAGAGCAGCACTCTTCGGAGAAACCGGTCCTGTGGGTACCAGGAGAATTGTCAGCATGAAGAGCATAAATATCATCAGGGGGGAAGAGAACCACAGAAGGAATTGGATCAGCAAGGGAGAATTAATCATGGAGGTGATTATTGTTCCTGCTGCAGCGGTTACCGTAACACTTGCTCCAATAAGAAGTGTCCCAAAGACGATGATAGAGGTGTATGTGGTAAAGATAGAAAGAAAGCCCTTTCTCACGTTGCTTCCCCATACAGCATTGCAGTTCATATTAATACCATTTAAAAGTGATATCGATGTTACCGCAAATACCAGAAAACCTACTATTCCCAGGGCCCCCGCATTGTTAACAAAGCCTTCCAGGGAAGAGAAAATCTCCTCTTGCCGGGTAGGAATTAACTGCTGTATCAGAAAGGTCTTTATCTGCTCTTTAACATTGGTGAATGCCCCAAAGGCAGCTGAGATACTGAAAACGGTTGCGGTTAAAGGGACCAGAGCCAGAAGGGATGAAAAAGCGAGGGAAGCTGAGCGGATTTGGCAAGAATCCTCTAAAAACTCCCGGACTGTTAATAAAATAGCACTGCCAGCCTTTGATATCTTCATGGTAAAAAAATGTACCAGAAAAAAGCGGCTCCGGCCAGCCATGACCGGAGCCTCAGAGAGGAGGAGTGAAAGAAGCATGCTATCCTGGCCAACGGCCCTGATGGTGCTCTGCCTTTATTAAGCAAACAATAGAACAATGGCAAAGTTACAAAATTGGTCTATATTGCATCATTTTATATCAAAGGTTATGATCACCCCATGGTTACAGATGATTTTCCCAGGGAGCTTCACAACGTTCTCTTTCATATGGTGGGAATAAAAGGAACGGGAATGGCAGCTCTGGCAGAACTCCTTCACAGAAGAGGAGGGCTTGTCACCGGAAGTGATCGGGAAGAGCAATTTTATACCGATCAGGTGCTCCGGAAGCTGGGGATCCCCTATTTTGAGTCCTTCAACCAATCCCATCTACCCGTGAATCTCGATGTTCTTATCTATTCGGCGGCTTATAATCCGGATGATAATCCGGAAATTGCAGAGGCCCAAAAACGGAATATTCCCTGCTATTCATATACCCAGGCCCTGGGCGCCATAAGCCGTTCGGTAATCTCCATAGGAATCTCCGGAGTACATGGAAAAACTACCACCACCGCTTTATGTGGAACAATCGTCAAGGCGATAGGGCTTCCAGCCTTTGTGCTTGCAGGAGCTGCCGTTCCCAGTTTCGGCGGTGGGAGTATTTTGATGGAGGGTGAAGAGTACTTTATTGCAGAAACCTGCGAATATAAACGGCACTTTCTCGATTTCTCCCCCTCCATGCTTGTGGTTACCAATATAGAGGCGGACCATCTCGATTACTACAAGGATCTTGAAGATGTGGAGGATGCCTTTTTGACCTACGCAAATACCCTTCCTCCAGAAGGCAGGCTGCTCTACTGCGCTGATGATCCGGGGGCAACCAGGCTGGCAGAAAAAGTCGCAAGGAAGCGGAAGGATATCTATGCTCTTCCCTACGGTTTTTCTGCTTCCGGAGATTATCAGATCACAGAACGATGGCTGGAGGCAGGGAAAAACTGCTTTCGCCTCGCTTTTTCCGATCAACCATTTAAGCTCCCCATCCCCGGGGAACATCTTGTGCTCGATGCAGCTGCTGCCTTAGCGGTCAATCGGGAATTGATGGGACGGGAGATCTTTGATTCCCTGGAACCGGAGAAGCTTCTTTCCGGATTTGATTCCTTCCGGGGAAGCAGCAGAAGAAGCGAACTGCTTGGTGAGGCTAAAGGGGTGCTTTTTTACGATGATTACGCCCATCATCCTACGGAAATCCAAAAGACCCTTTCGGGTTTTCGGGAGTTCTTCCCTGAGCGGAGGATTATCGTCAGTTTTATGAGCCACACCTACAGCAGAACAGCAGCCCTCTTCGATCAGTTCCTCCAATCCTTCAATGATGCCGATGTTCTGATCCTGCATCGTATTTATGCATCTGCCCGGGAAGAGAAAGGAACCATTGATGGACAATCACTCTACCAGGGTTTTTCAAAGATCCGGGGGAATCTCCATTACTACCATGAACCGGAGGATGCTCTTGATTTTGCTGAGTCTCAGCTTGAGGAGGGAGATCTCTTTCTTACCCTTGGAGCTGGTGATAACTGGAGACTCGGGAAAGGCCTCTTTAACAGGTTATCGAAGCAGCAGAAACGATAAGGGGATGAGAAATGAATAGTATGACCGCCTACGGATATGCGGAGGCAACAGATCAGAAAGCAAGAATCAGTCTGGAGTTGAAATCCTGGAATAACAGATATCTTGATATCGGGATTAATCTTCCACCTTTCCTCTCCTCCCTAGAGCAGGAGTACCGTAAGCGGATACAGAAGATGGTATCCCGGGGAAAGGTAGAACTTACCATCCGGATTTACGAGCTGGAAGAGGATGTAGAGGTTATCCCGGACCGGAAGGTAAGTGAAGCCTGGATCAAAGCCTTGAAAGAGATCTCCGAAGTAAGCGGTGAAAAAGGGGAGGTTTCTCTTTTTCATGAACTGTTACAGATGGATGGAGTGCTCAAACTGATTAAGAATCGGGATACCGACTGGTATCGAAAACGTATCGATCCGCTGCTATCCGAAGCGGGAGAACAGTTTCTGGATGCTCGAAAAAGGGAAGGGGAGAAAACCTTAGAGGATATCAAAAAGAATTTGAAGCTCTTGATTGAAAAGCTTACCTTGATAAAGAGCAAAATTGGTGAACTTGAAAGCAGGCTGCATGATAACCTTCTTGAACGGTTCAAAGAGCTTACTGAGGGAGCGTTTGACCAGAACCGAATTCTTTCAGAGGTGGCTATCCTGCTGATGAAATATGGTATTTCCGAAGAAATTTCCCGACTGGAAGCTCATTTTGATCATTTTAGCGATCTAAGTACAAACCCCGGTCCCCTGGGAAAGAAACTCGATTTCCTTTCCCAGGAGATAAACCGGGAGGTGAATACAATCGGTTCAAAAAACACCATGGTAGAGATAGCTCACGCCGTTGTAGAGATGAAGGATAGTGTGGAAAATATCAGGGAGCAGCTACGAAATGTCGAATAAGTTTACCATCGCCATTTCCGGAAAAAGTGGCTGTGGGAACAGTACCGTCAGCAAACTCCTTTCACAGCGACTTGGATTTAAGATGGTTAATTTTACTTTTCGTCAACTGGCCGATGAGAAGGGATTGAGTTTTGACCAATTGCGAGCCCTGGCAGAAGAGAGTGATGAGATAGATAGAGAGCTCGATAGAAGACAAGTAGAGATGGCCTCACAGGAGTCATCGGTATTGAGCTCCCGACTCGCTATTTGGATGCTTGAAGATGCCAATCTTACGGTATACCTCTACGCCTCTCTGGAAGAGAGGACCCGAAGGATCTGGAAACGGGAGGGAGGATCCTATGAAAAGAAGCGGGAAGAAACAATAGAGCGGGACAGGAAGGATCATCGCCGATATAAACGGATTTATGGAATAGATAGCGATGATTATCACTTTGTTGACCTTCTTATCGATACCGAGAAGCATACACCGGAGGAGATAGCAGAGATCATTGCCCAAAAAGCTTTACATATGCAGCGTGTATAGTGCTCCGGAGGGGTTGCGGGAGAGCCTCAATTATAGTACGCTAATGTCGAAAATAGTATAACCATTACATTCAGGAGTATCTATGCCGTTCCCTCTGGATAAACTTATCAGTTACAATAAGAATAAGTACGAGCTTACCTGTGCCGCAATCAGAAGATCAAAACAGATCACCATGGCTGGAGATGAGGAGTTGGAGAGAGAGAACTTCAAAATAGTCTCTGGATCCATGGCTCAAATTCTGGAAGAGAAGGTCAAATACCGGTTCGAAGAGTAACCGGTTCGAAGAGTAAAAAAGTGGCCCCGGAAGAGCATGGAAAGATCCCTATTGTTTTTCTGTTCGGACCAACCGGGGTGGGGAAAACTGAACTTGTCGCAGAACTTTTTACAAAGGGCTTTGAGATAGTCAGTACCGACGCACTTCAGGTGTACCGAGGTATGGATATCGGTACAGCCAAACCCACTCTCAAAGAGAGAGGGGGAATAAAACATCATCTTATAGATATAAGAGACCCTGACCAGCTTTTCAGCGCCGGCGACTTTGTTGAAGAGTCACTGAAGCTGATACCGGACATTGTTTCCAGGGGTAATACCCCCCTTTTTAGCGGTGGAACAGCCTTCTATTTTTACAACTTTCTCTACGGACTCCCTGAAGCACCCAAAGCGGATCAAAAGGTGAGAGAGCAGGTGTTGATGGATCTGGAAATAGTCGGCTTGAGGGGGCTTTATGATGAACTACGTAGAGTGGATCCGGAGAGAGCCGAACAGCTACACCCCAATGACAAAACAAGAATCCTGCGGGCCCTGGAGGTATTCAGACAGACAGGCGAAGTCCAGTCCAGTTTTCTTAAATCCCCTAGGATACGTGAAGGGTTCACCTTTCTCATTATAGGTCTTAACCGGGAACGGAAAGCTCTATACGACCGGATAAACCGACGGGTGGATCTCATGTTTTCTCAAGGTTTACCCAAGGAAGTCGAAGTCTTGAAACGTTCAGGCTATGGTGCTGAGGACCCGGGAATGAAGGGGATCGGATATCGAGAGTTTTTTCACTATCCTGACAGAAATCTGGAGGAGGTTTCGAAAGAGATCAAGAAAAACAGCCGTCACTATGCTAAACGGCAGTTAACCTTCTTCTCCTCCCTCCCGAATGTTGCCTGGTTTCACCCTGACCAGAAGGATGATATAAAAAAGCTGTTGAAACGCTTTTTTTCCAGTGAATCCTGCCGATAATCAAACTGTTATGAAATACCCAATTGCGTTCCTATTTGTTCTATTATCACTGACAGGGCTTTCTCCACTTATAGCTGAAGAAGATCTCTTAGCAGCCGGCCACATCACCTATGCTCAGGGAGAAGGTTTTGAGATTATCAGGCAGGGAAAGAAGAGAATCTTAGATCCCGCCATTGAGGTACTTGAAGGTACCGAGATCAGGGCAGGGGATTTTATAAACACCTATAACAACACCTTTTTAGAACTACTGCTTGAGCCAGGGGACCGGGTCATAAAGATTTCTGAACATACCAGTTTTTCTGTACCTGAATCTGTCGCCGGAGATATCTCCATAGATCTCAGCTACGGAAGAGTAAGAGCGCGGGTTAAGAAAATGGCTCAGGGCCGGAGTTTTACTATCCGCGGCATGAGTACCGCCGCAGGGGTTCGGGGAACCGACTTTGGTTTTGATATTATTGCCCAGCCGATGATGGAATCTTCTGAACTTGACGATTCCCTTGAACTTGGTAATTCCCTGATTGAGGCTTCGGTCTACTGTTTTGAAGGATCCCTGGAGGTTCGAAATATGGTAGATGAGGGCGAAGAGGAATTGGAAAAACCAACAATTGTATCTGCCGGGGAGATGCTTGTTAGAACCACTTCAGATACAAGCGTTACATTTTCCACAAAGCCCATCAAAGAGGAGATTAAAAGCTTTTGGCAGATCAATGAGTTTGTTACTCACCTCGCTGAAGAGAAAGAAGTTGATGAGCCCACTGCAGAAGCCGATCCTGCCGCTTTGGCTGAGGCCGCAAAGAAATATCGTAAAGCAGCAATAGCTACCGGTATCACCGGAGCGCTTCTATCTGCTTCAGGGGCCATCATAGCTTTCGCTGACCCCATTAGCTCTGGTATAGATGGAAGAGAGGGGCTTGCCACAGGCCTTGCTATTTCCGGTACCATTTTTCTCGCCACTTCCCTTTTAAGCTATATTCTCTCTTTTTAGGGCCTGCTGCCCATGTTAGGGGGGTCTGCCGGAGGTGGACTACTGGAGCTGGACTACTGCAAAAGCTCCAGGGCCGCTTCCTTCTCAAGAGGCCGGTTCTCCATCACCTCAATCGATGTAATCTCCCACCGCTTTCTACCCTGAAGAAGGTGGAGTCTCTCTTTTCTGTACGTAATTGCCGTATCAGTCTCTTCTCCTTCGTTATCGGGGAAAACAAGGATTGCAGTTGCAGTAAAAGAGCTCTCCACTTCCCCGATCTGTTCCACCGCTATAGAGATTCCTGCAGCCCCATACACCAGGGCTCCATCCTGAGGCTCCGGAGCTCCTTCCGCAAACCACCTGTCGGCAGGGATGAAAAGGTCTTTCTGCTCATATCCCTGCCTGACCCGATAGATAACATAAAGACTGGTCAACTCATTTACCAGGCCGGATCCTGCTGACCGGGCAAGGGCTGCATCTATTGTCTCATGGTCTAGACGGTTTCGGGCATCGTAGAAGAGGTACACTACCTCTTCGGGAGGCAAACCATCAGTCGGAAGGGCTCGAAAAAAGAGATTCCCTAAAAAACTTCCCAGAAGTGCTACGATCGTGGCTGTTAAAAAAAGAAAGGTTATCTGTTTACGATTTCTTCTCAGAAAAATCCGGTGTCGAAGAGGCCGGTATCGTTTTTCCTCGAGGGGTACTATTGTCTCTTTCTGTAATGGAACCGGAGAGTGAGGGTAACCTTGATTGAGCAATGATGGAAAAGATCCTGCGCAGCTTTTCGCACTTTCCAGGGCCCGGCTGTTCTGTTTTCCCTTTCCTTGAAGCAGTTTAGGCAAATTCAGTATTTGATCGAGTGCATCAGCAATCTTGCCATCCAAATCAGGTGCAATGCTTGCAGGATGTACCGGACCGGTTAATTCACAACGTTCCCAGGGGGATGTGTGGGGTTCCGCAGGAAAAGGATTCTTGCCGGTAAAAAGCCGGTATAAACAAGAGGCAGTATAAAAGGCTGCCTTTTCACTGCTGTCCATCAGAGCGGCGCTCTTTTCAGAAAGCCCTGCCACAGGAAGGGATGCATCTTCCAGATTAGAATCAGCTTTGATGATCTCCCGTAAAGCAGAGGGGAGGATAAGCACCCCTTTTCCTCCGCTAATAAAATAGATACCGTAGAGGGCGTCGAGAGTGATCCTGTTTTCACTTTTTTCCAGGTAAGTAAAAGCCTTAAAGAGATCTTTCCCAAGATTCCAAACTATTTTCCTCTCTACTGTTTTGTCAGACCGGATTAAATTGACAGCTGCTTCAATTTCCAGCTCATCTCCCTTGGCATACAGCTTCCCTTCCTTCTCTGACAGACCGTGCCATTTCCACTCTCTGGAGCGGCCATCTGAATAAAGAATCATTCCCGGTTTCCGTGTTCCTTGATGGATCGCCCTTTGAACGGAGGCTCCAGTCTGTTTTGAAAGAGGTATCAATTGTGCATTCATAAAAAACTCCTGATGATCTAATAATTAGCTTCAGAGAAAACTTCAGCCTGGAACGTATAAAACTTCATTCCCTGGAGGTGAAAGGCATCTGAAGAGAGGCCCGCTTTGCGACAAAGATGGGCCAGGGTTGTATCCCTGTCCCAGTCCTGTTCGACCGCAACCTGGGGAAGGAAAACAGCTGAAGAAGTGCCATATTCAATAAGAATCCCGTCTCTACCCACCATGATTTCCTCTATTCCGCTTATCTCTACAAGCGGAGTGAGGACAGAAATCTCGATGGAGATTCCGGGATACTCTTCTACCGATAGAGGTGGAAACCGGGGATCACTGAATGCGCTGGAAATGGCAAGCTCCCGTATAGTACTTCGCAGCTCCTTTCTTCCCTCGATATTCCCGATACATCCCCTCAGCTTCCCCTCAATGTGGAGAGTAACAAAAGCGCCTCTTACCTCATGGAAGAGGGGGGCATCAAGATCATCATAATGGGCCTGGACCCGGAAAAGCTTTGATCGGATAGATTCCCGGGCTTCATCCAGCAATATGTTTCGATACTCTCTTTTCATTCCTCTCTCTCCTTCCGTCCCAAGAGACGATCGACTCTATCCTCTTCAAGTACTATTGATAGATTTTTTTCCCGGGTCGGGATAACCAGGCCGGTCTTACCCTGTTTTGCCCGCCGCAGGTGTTTAACCTGAGTGTAGTAAAGCTCACCCTTCCCGCCACTCTTTCCACGGCTGAAAAAAAGCGCCAGGTTTCCCGCATCCAGGAGCACTTCCAAAGGAACACTTTTACCGGGTATAAACTTGATAAAGACATAAGCACCGGGATAATCCCTTGCGTGGAGCCAGTAGTCGTTGCCCTTAACTGCTCTACGAAGAAGCTCATCGTTTTCCTTGGCACTCCTGCCTACAATCAAGGTGAAACCGGAACTATAAAAACGCAATCCTGTCTCCCCTTCCTCTCCGGATTTTGGGCGACCCCGCTTCTTCGCCTTCTCCTCCTCAAGGAGTTGTTTGAAAAAATCGATGGAATCACGATCGACTGTTGCACGGTTACATCTGTCAACTATCTCCCTGTAGAAAGATAGTTCCTTTTCCATGGATAGTAGATCGGTCTGCAGAAACTCTCCAGCCCGCTTCTCCTTTTTATACCGATCATAGTACCGCTCTCCGTTTTCAGCTGGAGAGAGGGCAGGATCGAGGGGAATGAGCAGATCCCGGTTCTCCTGATAGAAGTTACTGCAAAGGAGCTCTGAATCCCCTGCCGAAATGAGATGCTGATTGGCAAAAATCAGGTCCCCATACTCTTTGAAACTGTTTCTTTTTTGAGCCTGGTCAAGTTTTTCCTTAATCTTCTCTACACCGCTTTCAAGGCGGTTTATCTGTCTCTCCGCCGCCTGTTCCAGCAGCTTCTTATGCTTTTGGTAGCTCTCCAGAAGCTCCTGACGGTTCCACTCATCTTCAATGTGACGGTTAAAAGGGAAGGGGGCTCCGTCGTCTATAAAATCCTGGACTGAAAACTGCCTTCCTTCCGGTTTTTTAGCGTCCCGGGGCTCCGGAAGAGAAAAGCTCTTTCCTGAGACCTCTCCTTTTCCGGGGCGGCGATAGAAGGCATCAAGGATCATATTATTCTCATCGCAGGCAACGATGTTTCCAGCACCG
Source organism: uncultured Sediminispirochaeta sp. (assembly GCA_964394395.1). Classification (GTDB taxonomy): domain Bacteria; phylum Spirochaetota; class Spirochaetia; order DSM-16054; family Sediminispirochaetaceae; genus Sediminispirochaeta. The sequence goes on along the minus strand of CAYMWV010000026.1, from coordinate 8,893 downwards.
CCCCACAAACGAATGTAGAGCAGGGTAGTGGTACCGGGGGATTGAAACCGGAATTGTATAATCCGCTCCTTACCGGGATGGTCCACCCTGGTCAATTTGGCCCCCTTGATACGGGAGCGGAGCAGCTGGCTAAATCGTTGGAGGGGTACAGAACGCTTCCTTTTTTCAGAGATCCGGTGGATGCTTATCCGCCCCTGTGCAAGGCTGATGAAGAGGGAGAATCGCTGCCCGGGAGAATAGAAGTGCATTACCAAACTGGAAAAGTCCGGCTGTTCCACCTTTTGAAGAAAGCTCTTCTCCAGGGGCAACTCATGCAGGATAAGATCTATCTCTCTCCAGTTCAGTGACATTTGTCCAGGTCTCCAATGCTCTGGAGCAGTTTTTCCATATCCCGATCTGTTCCTATGGTAATCCGCACAAACGATTCAATTCCCTGGTGATTGAAAAAACGGACCAGAAAACCGCAGGACTTCAGCTGTTCATACAGCTCTTTCCCATCCAGATCGGGGTGAGAAGCAAAAATAAAATTGGCTTTGCTGGGCAGGACCTTCCAATCCTGTTTTTCCAGAGCCCGGGAGAACCACTCTCTGGTTTCAACGATTCTCCTGTTTATTCCCTCGTAATAGTTGCTGTCCCGAATTGCTATCTCCGCAATCTTCTGGCTGAATCTGTCCAGGGGATAACTGTTAAAGGAATCCTTGACTGCTGTAAGCACCGAAATTAACGCTTTATCTCCCATGGCGTAGCCAACCCGAAGTCCGGCCAGGGCCCGGCTTTTTGAGCAGGTGTGCACCACCAGGAGATTGGGGTAATCTGCTATCAGAGGGAGAGCGCTGTCGCTCCCGTAATCAACATATGCCTCATCAACAACAACAAGAAACTCTCCCCGGCTCTTTTTGAGGAGCCGCTCTATCTCAGCTACAGACAGGGCTATTCCGGTGGGTGCGTTGGGATTGGGGAAGATTACTCCTGCACAATCGCTGTTCATCTCCTCTTCAAAGGCCGGAATATCGATAGAGAAATCCCTCTTCAAGGGTATTCGTTTAAAGGGCTGACCATAATATTGGCTGTAGACAGGGTAGAAGCTGTAGGTGTGTTCAGGGAAAAGCACCGAACCTCTGCCGGGATCGAAAAAGGCGTACCAGCCGAGGCTGAGAACCTCATCAGAGCCGTTCCCCACAAAAACCTGCTCCCGGGTAATAGCGTAGCTTTCGGCTATAGCTTCTTTAAGGGCTGATGAGTCGGGATCAGGATAGAGCCGCAGCTCTTCCCAATTACAGTGCCGGATAACATCCTCAACCGTGGGGGAGGGAGGGTAAGGGTTTTCATTGGTGTTGAGTTTAGTATAGAGACCGGGCTGTTTCGGCTGTTCTCCCGGGATGTAGGGGCTTAACTGTTGAGCCTTCGAAGAGATGATCATGAAGAAATAGTAGCATATTTCCAGCCCCTTTGGGTACCAGCGGAGGGAAAGATGATACTGGGTCAAAAGAGAAACATGTGATAGGATTTTTCCCATGAAAAGTATCTCGGTGTTTCCAATGGAAAATGTGAGGGGTGAGTGCCCCTATATCCCCGGGCTGACAGCTGATACTGAGCGTGCCATCCTGGCCGATGCTGATGAGGCGGGGATAGAACTGCTGCTGAAGAACGGCTTTCGCCACTTTGGAAGGTTTCTTTTCAGACCAGTCTGCCGGGACTGCGGCAAATGTGTTCCTGTACGGATACCGGTTTCAAGCTTCTCCAGTGCAAAAAACGCCCGAAGGAGCCGTAATCGGCTATTAAATAAGGGCTTTTCCTTTTCTCTTGAAGATCCTCTGCCGGATCGGCAGCTCTACACCATGTACCTGGAGCATAAAGGACGCTTTACCTACCCCCTGGAAGATGAAAGAGAGGATTACGATCTTTTCGTAGACTCCTTCTTCAATACCACTCCGGGCGCCAAGGTCTTGAAACTCTCCCGGGGAAAGGAGATTGCTGCGATAGGTCATCTGGATATTGTGGGGGAGACCCTCTCTGCAGTTTACTGCTATTGGGACCCCCGGTACAGCAGCATAAGTCCCGGTAAGAATATGATTCTGCAGGAGATCGAACTCTCCAGAGATCTGGGGCTTTCCTGGCTCTGTCTCGGCTATCTTGTGGAAGAAAACGCATCGATGCGCTACAAAAAGGAGTATTACCCTCTGGAATATTCACCTCACCCTGGAATCTGGAAGCCCTGGTTGGACCAGGAGGGAGGGATCATTCCCGGAGCCCCCCTTAAACCCCGCTTTCTATTGTAATACAAGTTGTGAATGCCTCTTGTAAACAGCCTATTCCCCTGGGTCTTGGGCAGCTGTCTCTCCGGTTCCTTCAGCAAGGGGATAATCCATCTCTTTAAGGAGGGCAAGAAAACGCTTCGCTTCGATTATCTCCTCATCCAGGAGAATGGTGGCTACCTTTTCCAGAACATCCCGCTTCTTCTTCAGGAAAGAGAGTACCTGTTCATATCGATTATCAATCATCCGGGCAATCTCTTCGTCAATGTACTGCTGGGTGGCCTCTGAATATTCCCGAAACTGTCCAGCTTCCTGACCAAGATAGGCGGCAGAGCGCTTCGTAAGGGCCACATTCCGGAAACGTTCACTCATACCATATTCGGTGATCATGTTTCTAGCCAGGTCAGTGGCTTTGGAAAGATCGTTTGCAGCTCCTGTAGAAATCTCCCCGAAGATAATCGATTCAGCTGCCCTGCCTCCAAGAAGAACATCAAGTTTACCAACAAGCTCACCCTGACTCAATAAAAACCGGTCTTCCACCGGCATCTGCAGGGTGTATCCCAGAGCACCAAATCCCCTGGGTACAATGGAAATTTTCTGTACCGGATCAGCGCCCTTGGTTGCTGCTGCAATCAAGGCGTGACCTGTTTCATGAAAAGCGACAATCTTTTTCTCCCTGGGATTGATAAGCCGGTTCTTTTTCTGTAAGCCCGCAACTGCCTTCTCGATCGCCTCATGGAGGTCGGCCATAATCACCTTGCTTCTTCCATTTCTTACTGCAAGAAGAGCCGCTTCATTTACCACATTGGCCAGATCGGAACCGGCGAAACCGGGGGTTGCAGCGGCAATTTCTGAAAGATCTACCTCTTTTTCCAGTTTAACCAGCCGGGCATGAATCTTGAGGATCGCTTCCCGCCCTTTCAGATCCGGCCGGTCTACAAGAACCTGCCGATCGAACCGGCCCGGTCTCAGAAGAGCGGGGTCCAACAGCTCAGGTCTGTTCGTCGCTGCTAATAGAATCACACCGCTGGTGGCGTCAAAGCCATCCATCTCCACCAGCAGCTGGTTCAGGGTCTGCTCCCGTTCATCGTTGCCGCCCATGGCATTAGCTCTGCTTTTTCCAATGGCATCAAGCTCATCTATAAATATAATACAGGGAGCCTTATCTCTTGCCTGTTTAAAGAGGTCTCTTACCCGGGCTGCTCCCACACCTACAAACATCTCAACAAAATCGGCTCCGCTCATCCGGAAAAAGACCACCCCCGCCTCTCCTGCAACAGCTCTGGCCAGAAGAGTCTTTCCCGTTCCCGGAGGACCAACCAGAAGAACACCTTTAGGAATTTTTCCCCCGATAGCGGTGTATTTATCCGGGTTTTTAAGAAAATCTACCACCTCCACCAGCTCATCTTTTGCCTCTTCAACCCCCGCTACATCAGAAAAGGTGGTATTTGTTTCACTCTCCGCTACGATCCGGGCTCGATTCTGGCCAAAACTGAGAACATTATTCCCCATGCCTCCCATATTTCCCATCTTCTTGAGAAAGTATCTCCAGACAAAGATAAGGAGAGCGATCGGAACTACCCAGTTTAGTATCAGAATCAACATCTGATTACCGCTCTCATCAACAGCAGTGTAACTGACCCCCTCCTCATCCAGGAGTTGGACAAAGCTGGGATCATCCACCGGAACACTTTTATAGATCGTTGCAGTTGAACCGGGAGTACGGGCCTCATCAGCAGGGTAGCCATAGTAGGCGTCACTAGTCATCCGCACCTGTACTATGCGGTCATCCTTGATAAGCTGTTTAAACTCGCTGAAGGGAACCTCGGTAGCGGGGCTACGGGTAAAAAAGCTGTTTATCAAAGTAAGGCCGATAAACACCAGAACAAAATACCATAATGAAAAATGGAACTGTCCCTTGGGGAAGATACCAAAGAGCTTATCCTCATCCTGGTCACAGCTTCCCCGAGAATTGTCCTTTTTCCAGCAATCATCATTTTTCTTCTTCGCCATGGCTACAAGATAGTACCGGAAGCGGGGAAAGTAAAGACGTAACAATGGTGGGCAGAATGAATTGAGGCTGTCCCGCAACCTTTCTTGAGCTTTATGCACGCTACATATAGTGGTTATAAAACTCTAACACCACCATATATAGCGGTTTAGACAGCCTCGATTCAGTGGGATTAATGTTGCGGGGCAGCCTGAATTCTTAAGTCAATATCATCTCCTCCTTGTCCATTGAACCTCTCTGGGTTATAATTTTAACAATAGGTGTTAATGTCTTTTTTAGGAGATGATGTATGAAAAAACGGGACCTGCAACCTTGGCTGTTTCTTGAAAAGTATCGGGGAGATTTTTTTACCGGTCAATGGCCAACCCTGGTGGAGATGATGAAGATAAGTGTCACCCGATATCCTGAGCGGCGCTGCTTCTCCATCTACGGTAAGGATAATCTCTTTCTCAATTACCGGGAAGCACTGGAACATATTGAGCAGTCGGCAAATTACCTTCTGCATCTGGGAGTGAAAAAGGGAGACAGGGTAGCCCTTACCGGAAAAAACAGTCCTGAGTGGGCTATCGCCTATTTCGCTATTCTTTTTGCCGGTGGAGTAGTGGTTCCTCTGGATTATCAACTCCATGATGAGGAGCTGAACGAGCTGATCACCTTCGCCGAGTGTAAAATCCTTTTCGTGGATGAAGAAAAACACGGCACTCTGGATGGAAAGGGGCTTATCAAGGAAAAGCGTACCATAAGTCTTGCAAAAGGGGTGGGGGAATATATCTTTGATTGCCACGCTGATAAAAAATACGAGGCGCAATTACCGGAAGAGAACGACCTGGCAGCGATCCTCTTTACCAGCGGTACCACCGGTAACCAGAAGGGGGTAATGCTTACCCATAAAAACTTTGTTTCCGACTGTTACCTCTCCCAGGGCAATATGAACATCTTTCACACCGATGTTTTCTACGCTCTTCTGCCGCTGCACCACAGTTACACCATGCTGGCGGTCTTTATTGAGGCTACCAGTGTGGGCGCTGAGATCATTTTTGCAAAAAAACTTGCGATTAAACAGATTTTGAGCGATCTGAAAGAGGGGCAGGTGACCATGTTCCTGGCAATACCGATGCTGTTTAACAAGATGTTAAAGGGTTTATTAAAGGGTATTCGGGAAAAGGGCGTTCTTGTCTACGCTCTTATAAGAGGGCTCATGTATGTAAGCGGCTTTATCAAAAAGGTTTTCAAAGTGAATCCCGGTAAGGTGATGTTCAAAGGGATTCTGGCAAAGCTCTCCCTCGATACAAACCGGATCTGTATCTGCGGTGGAGGCCCCTTGCCCTCTTCCACTTTCAGTATGTTTAACCAGCTTGGTATAGACTTTGTCCAGGGCTACGGTCTGACTGAAACATCCCCCATTATCAACCTGAATCCCAAAGAGGATTATCGAGAGAACTCGGTGGGAAAGACCATTCCCATGGTGGAAGAGAAGATCCTTGATCCCGATGAGAACGGGGTTGGTGAGATTGCGGTAAAGGGTTCTGTGGTGATGCAGGGCTACTATAACAATGAGAAAGCTACGGCAGAGGTGTTTACCGAAGATGGCTGGCTTAAGACCGGGGACCTGGGCTATCTGGATCGGGAGAGCTACCTTTACCTTACGGGCAGAAAGAAGAACCTGATTGTGACCGAGGGGGGGAAGAATGTCTTCCCTGAAGAGATAGAGGATAAGTTTCAGCTCTTTGACGAAGTGGAGCAGATAATGGTGAGAGGCTTCCAGCTTGATGCACGGATGAAAACCGAAGGGATCGAGGCGGTTGTTTACCCTGCAGAAGAAACCTTCAAGGCTCTGGGGGAGAAAAGAGGAGAGCCCTTCACTCCTAATGAGATAGAGCAGCGGATCAGTAAGATTATTGAAGAGGTGAATCATGACCTGCTTCCCTATAAGCGGATAACGAAAATTTCCATCACCGATGAAGCGATGGAGATGACTACTACCAAGAAAATCAAACGGCACAAGGTGGGCTCAGAGGAATAGTGAATAATCGGAATAGAGGCCTTAGTCCCTTCATCACTCATTTTTTTCTGCTCCTTCTGTTTCTTTTTGCAAGCAGCTTACAAGCGGAGGAGCTTCGGTTTGCCAACGGATGGAGTGTGTATCCCCCGGTGGGATGGGAGCTGATAGCAGCAGAGGATGAGAAGCTCACCTTTGCTCCTCCCGGTGAGAGCGCCTATTTCCAGATAAAACGTTACCCGGGTGACAGTTATGAATCCATTAAAGAGATGACTGGAGATGTGATAAAAAAGGCCGGGGCGGAAAGCAATGGCAGCGAGTACTTCCGATGGCTCAACAGGGATGCTTCCTTTAATGATATTATCCTTTTCCCTGGAGATGGAATCGCCTTTCGGGGTTATCTGATCGTTATTGAAGGCTTCCGTGAAGATATTGCACTCTTAACTCTGGCAGCTCCCGACCAGTTTGATTCCCTGGCCCTGGTCCTCCTCTCGGTTTTAGACTCCTTCAGTATAGGTGAACGTTCAGCCCTTTATCCCGGTCCGGTTGCGGCCTATCTTTTCCAGGAAACGGAATCTGAGCGGCTGGAATCATCTATCTCTTTTATGGGAGAGAGCTACCAGATAAACTACCTTTCCCGGGACATTGACGCCACTGCCTATCTGGTAGAACGGGAGGCAGCCATACTGCAAACCTATACCGGCAGTGAATTAGCTGAAGAGGCGTGGCGCCGTTACTACCGGATGATCTACCGGGATAGCTACCATCGACTTGATCCTCTCCACTCCCTCTTTCGTGATATCTTCCGGAAACAAAAGGCTTCAAAAGAGTCCCTCTATGATGATAGAGAGATAGCAAGGCTGCTCTTGCAATGGATTCAGAGAATGAACTATCACAGAGGCGGAGGGGTGAGCGATCTTGATGGTCCGCTGCTGGTTGCAGTAGAGGGAGAAGGGGATTGCGATTCCCGGGGAATCCTGCTTGCAGCGCTGCTCAATGAAATGGAAATAGCTTCTATTCTGATGGTTTCTTCTCAATACGGACACAGTATGGTGGCTGTGGATATTGAAGGGAATGGTGCACGTTTTACCTATAAAAGTCGGCCATATGTGGTGGCCGAAACTACTGAGGAAGTTGAGCTGGGGATGATTGATTCCTCTATGGCCGACCCTCAGGGGTGGATAGGGATCGACTTTTTTCACTATTCCCGATAGGGTTTCCCTATGGATATTAGCAGCAAACAGCGGGCATACCTGCGAAAATTGGCCCACGACCTCTCTCCGGTAATCATGATAGGAAAATATGGTCTCAATGAAGGGCTCTTAAAGGCCCTGGATGAAGCACTGGAGGACCATGAACTTGTGAAAGTCAAATTTATTGAGTTCAAGGAGGAACGGCAGGAAATGAGTCGGCGGGCTGCCGAGGCATCGAAGGCTCTCTTGGTAACTGTCATTGGAAACATCGCCGTACTCTTTAGGCCATCCTCGGACCCGGAAAAGCAGAAAATCAAACTTGATCTAACGTAAAAGGAGCGGTCATGTACAGCCTTGAACGGATTCCTCACACCATTGTTGGAAGGGGCAGTGCAACGAAGCTGGATCAATTCATAGAGGAAGGATTGGGAAATCTGTGTTCCGGTATTATTTTGGCCACCGGCCGAGCCTCCTTTGATCAAAGCGCTTACGGAAAAGAGATCCTCCATACCCTCAAGCGGTTGGAGAAGCCCATTTTCCGGGTCTCCTTCGGTAGAGAGCCCTCCCCGGAAGATATTGATGCCCAGGTGGAGAGGATCAGGAAAGAGAGCGGAGAGCATCATCCCAATTTCTCTCTTGTAGCCATTGGTGGCGGAAGTGTAATCGATGGGGCGAAAGCCCTTGCCGCAGGAGTATTACAGGAAAAACCACTTATCCACTATCTTGAGGGGGTGGGGGACACTCCCCTGCAGGGGAGGAGACTGCCCCTGATTGTCCTGCCCACAACCAGCGGGACCGGCAGTGAAGCGACAAAAAACAGTGTGCTTACCCGAACCGGAGCTGATGGCTTTAAGAAATCAATGCGTCACTCCATTTTGATCCCCGACATGGTGGTGATTGATCCGGAGTTGACGCTCAGCCTTCCTCCTTCGATTACCATACCGGCGGGACTTGATGCACTTACTCAGCTCCTGGAGGCTTTTGTTTCAACCAAGGCACATAGACTCACCGATAGCTACGCAGCCCGGGGACTTGCTCTGGCTGCAACAGCTTTCCCGGGGGTGTGTGAGGAGCCCGGGAACCTGGAGTATCGGGAACAGATGGGCTTGGCGGCCTATTTTAGCGGCATAGCCCTGGCTAACGCTGGGCTTGGCTTTGTCCACGGAGCGGCATCCCCCCTGGGGGCGGCCCACCCGGTACCCCACGGCCTGATCTGCGGCTTGCTCCTTTTGCCTGCGGTTAAAGCTACTGTGGAAACGTTAGTGCGGGAAGATAATCGGCAGGGATTAGAGCGATACGCTATGGCTGGATTACTTCTCTCCGGGAACGTTCGTTCCTTTGAAGAGGGTATCAAGGCATGCAGTGATACTAAGGGATTGGACCGGGGTATAGAGCAGCTCCTGGAAACCCTTTCCTCCTGGCAGAAGCGTTACCC
>CAYMWV010000025.1:0-25861 GCA_964394395.1 uncultured Sediminispirochaeta sp. | reverse complement strand
AGGGCTCCGTTGGCCTGGCCGAAAAGCTGAATAGTTACCATGCAGAATACATTTTGTACACTGCAATAACCAATTCAGCTTCTGAATTGATTACCCTGGTAAGCAAAACCTGGATTCTACGATTATTCAGCCCGTCCCGCGACATTAATCCCACTGAATCGAGCTTTTCTAAGCCACTATATGTGCGCCTATTGTATATTCCCCAACTTCTATCCAATATCCGCTTGTATCAATGCATCGGTTAATACCGCAACGTTTTTATAAAACTCCGTGTGGGAAAAGGTTGTGATATTCTCGGTGAATTTGAATACCCATCGGCCCAGATGGTCGTCTAAAAAGGCCAACTGCTTCTTCCTGTAGAGCTGGGCAGATTCCATGTTCGAGGCATTCAGCGCTTCCACTTGCAGGAAGTTCAGGTAACTCATAAATTCCAGCTCAATGGTGATATGGTCGGGAGCTTCTTTTAGTTCGAGGTTAAGTCCTTCATTGATATACAGCTTTTCTGCATCAATCGTTGATTCTCCCATTACCACACGAGAGTTCTCCAGGTACACTGAGCCGTAAGGTGGAGCAAGGAGTTCAAAGGGACCAATAAAAAGCTTAGCGGCATCAACGGCCAGGGCTTTTAGATTCTCCTCCCCTTCAATTAATGCTGCAAGAGAGGAATATTTTCCTTCGTCCCACTGGCCTGCACTGCGCAGCTTCTTCAGCAGCTTGTTATCTGGAGGATAGTAGCAGTCGGCAAGCAGGCGGTAGGATGCCATCCGCCTGCTTGCCAGTGTTCCCTTATCGTCAAGTTCCGTACCATTATGTTCCGACATCTCAGCTTATCTTCTCCACTTTAACGTTGGTTGCATTATAGTATACAGAGGAGCCACTTAAGCGCTCATACTCGGCGGGTATGATAACATTGTTGTTACCTCCCCGGGGGGTTTTTCCAAACTCCAGGGCGGCTACTCTCCCATAGGCCCAATGTCCATTGCCGAAGGATTTTGCTACAGTACCCGGGCGGAGTCCTTCCCACATTTTTGCTTTGCACTCTATACTGCCGGAAGGTGAGCTGATGCGGATCTTATCGCCACTTACGATTCCCAAGGTTTCACCGTCCTGAGGATTGATCATTACCATATCTTCCCACGCTTCGTTACCCAGATCCACATCGTGGAATTCATGGTACCAGGAGCAATTGGCGGACCTTCCCTCTCTGCTGAGTCGTGATTTATACTCTACCCACTCGAAGGGGTATTCGTTTTTGTCACCCGGGGCATATGGTTCTTCATGGTGGGGCACAAAGGCTTTCTCCCCCCTGGCCTGGTAGTTACACACCTCCATCACCCTATCCACAGTTGTATTGTGTTTCTCGGCATGAGCAGTAAGGGCGCTTTTGAGTGTCTCGCTGTAGAACTCAAATTTACCTGTCTTGGTTTTCATTGCTCCCCACCGTTTTCTGTATGGATAAGGATCAGAATTCCAGACTCCTCTTTTGATAAAATCCTCCCAGCCGTTAATATGGTCACCGCCGGCGTAGTGCTGCGGGTCCCACAGATTCTGTGTGGCCAGCTTCAGGGCAAATTGGGCAAACTCACTTTCGTTTTCCGGTACCTTTCCCGTCTCAGGGTCTCGATACTCCCGGTAATGATCTATCAGATTCGGGAATCCCTTGTTCGCCAGTTTCTCTGCTAACAGCCAGGGAATTTCCGTCTCATCGGTCTTTACATCCCATACTATTCTATTGACCGGCTGTAGCAAGGTGACGTGTCGATGACCATGCCCTGCGGATTTTACATACCCCCACTTTTCGTACATGTGGTGCCCCGAAGGGAGAACAATGTCGGCAAACCAACTCATCTCACTGGCGTTGGTAGTTACGTGTACAAAAAAGGGCAATTTTGAGAGGGCCCGCTCCCACCGCTCGGAGCCGGGACAGGAAAAGGCAAAATTGTTGAAATAGCCTATGGCCACTTTAATGTCGTAGGGGTCTTCGTCCAATATGCCCTGGGCGGTGTTGTTAGTCACAACAGCACTTCCAGGCTTGCCCTCCTTAATTGCCGGGAACTCTAAACGGCCGCGTTGGTCAATCTTCTCGTGCTTTACCCCGTTTTTGGCGATATCGTCCATATAATCGCCTGGACCAGGGAATTTTCCACTATACTCTTTATTTGGGGCGAGGGTACCGCCAACGTTATCGACGGCTCCAACAAGACCGTTTAAGGCGTGCGTTGCCATACTCAAGTAGCCGCCCCTCACCTGCATCACCGGACCGCCCCCAACCCAGCACATCGTATGGGGTGCGGCCTTCGCAAAACCCCGGGCCACATGGACAATTTGCTCCTCCGGAAGCCCGGTTATACCGGCAGCCCATTGAGGCGTCTTATCCTTCAGTTCAATATTCCACCATTTTACCAATCCGTTGGTGTACTTTTCCGCAAAATCATCTTCACTCACTTCCCTGCCCAGGACAAATCTATTGACTCCGTCGGTAAAATCACCGACAAATTCGCGGTACCAGAGGCCTTCGGTTAAAATTACATGGGCGATCGCTACCGCAAGGGCACTGTCTGCACCAGGTTTGATCGGCATCCAGTGGTCGGCTTTTGAAGCTGTAACGGAGAACCGGGGATCAACCACCGCTACCTCTGCCCTGTCAAGGACATCTCCCCAGGCGCTCATGTAGTAGGATACCTGTCTGTTGGTGGCCAAAGGGTCAGCTCCCCAGATGAGCATATACCGGGTATTCTCCACATCGTACTGCCGATAAGCCCACAACCCTTCCGTATAGTAGGGACCAAATTTCTCAGCCTCCGCACAGATTGCACTGTGGGAGATGTTATTTGGGGAACCAATGATTTTTGTCATGCGGTCATACAAGATATCCCGCATATAGGAGTACCTGCCCCGCATCAGCAGATATTTATGGCTCTCACCAGCTTCTCTTAGAGCGATGATCCGATCGGCTATGGTATCCAAAGCTTCGTCCCAGGAGATGGGCACAAAGCGAGGATCCTCTCCCCGTCCCTTATTGGGATTGGTTCTTTTCATGGGAACCTTAACCCGGTCCGGGTCATACACCTGCTGGAGGGATATATGCGACCTCGGGCATGTTGCCTCGCCATTTACCTTGGAATTGGGGTTCCCCCTGACTTTTATCGCCCTTCCATCGACCACATAGGCTTGTACGGAACACCAGGAGGTGCAGCCCTGGCAGGTAGTGGGTTTCCACTCGCCGGATTCAGTGTATTCTGCACTATTTTCCTGACTAAAAGCGCGTAATGGAAAAGCATGGGACAGACCGATGCCTGCACCCAGGGTGGCACTTGTTTTCACAAAATCTCTTCTGGTCATTTTCTTGTCGATTATCATCGTAATGCTCCTGCTCCTTTAATCGTTTTCCCAGGAACCATACAGCTTCCTATATGCTTCCTTTACTCTTCCTGTAAGTGGCGGGATTGAACTCCCGAACATAGTACACCTTTGGCTCGGTACCGAGATACTCCCTGAGACGCTTTGAAGAGTACTTGGAGAGAATCTCGTTCACTTTGCTCTCCGGGTCATTAAGATCTCCGAAGATCCTTGCCTTGGCAGGGCATCGTTCGACACAATAGGGGAGCTTTCCCTGGGTCACCCGGTGATCGCAGAAGGTACACTTCTCTACAATCCCCTTATACCGTAAACCGGATCCTTTTAAGTACCTTTCACGGTCCGGATTATACAAGGGGATCGTATCACCTCCCACTTTTTCCGCAATTTCTTTTGGAGAGTCCGAGGCCCCTGGGAAAAGCTGCTCATCGCTCTTCCAGTTTTTGTGGGGCTCTTTTTTGTTGGGGGTGATTACTTTGTAAGGACAGGCGGCAATACAGCTTTTGCACCCTATGCATTTCTCCGGGGTGTGGGCGGTTATTCCCCCATCCTCTTTGTGCATCGCCTTTGTCGGGCAGAGCCGTACACAGGGGGCATCTTTACAATGATTACAGAGGGTTGGAATATATTCATAATGGACATTGGGAAAGGTTCCGGTGGTCCGTTTCTCGTGCCATGCCCAGGCAACTCCATCTTGTACGTTGTTCTCGCTTTTACAGGCGATAGCACAGGCACCGCAGCCAGTACAACGTTGAAGGTCAATAACCATGGCCAACTCTTTCCCTTCAAGATTCACCTTGTCTGTTGATTGGGCGGAGGCAGATACTGCAACTGCACCCGCTGCCACTGCGAAACCTGTAGCTCCTAACAGGAAATCTCTTCGAGTCAGTCCCTTCTTATCTTTCATCTTGTCTCTATCTTCATACTGTTCCATATCTTCTTCTCCTTTCACCAAAAACTCCTTTCATCTAAAAAAGGTGGCTAGGTACTTGTCCTCCTACCACTACAATAAAACGCATAGTAAACACACCTATCAGGCTAGCTGCTGAAGCTATGGCCATACGCAAAGGCGGGTGCTTTTTTATGAATAGAAAAATCACCACAGGAAGGAGTGAGCCCAGAATAACCTCAACCGGCCAAAACAGCATTCCGAAGTCACCGATTGCAATATGCTGGGCTATGCGCACATATTCCTTTCCACCGTTTAAAAGAACAAGAAACTCAATGAGAAGGAAACACAACTCGGCAACAATCAGCCATGCGAGGAGTTTTCCGAGTCGGCCAAGATTTGCATCCTCTCTTCTTATTGCTGCTACCAGAAGCGTTGCTGCAATCCCCGAAATCAATCCACCATTAAAAAAGAGTACCGGAAGCAGGGCTGTGTGCCACAGCGCTCTTCCCGGAGCCTGGATCAGGATTACAGCGGTGTAGGATGCTGTAAGGATGGCAAAGGGGATACCGAGATAGGCAATAAATTTAACCTTTCCCTTCTCTAACAAGCTCTCTTTTTTCATGAAAAAGAAATAGCTGTAGATTACGCTTATGGCAAAGAAGATAGAGATAAACCACACCCCCCAGGAGAGAGCTGATGCAGGGTTAAAGGTGAGAAATAGCCTCCAGGCCCGAAAGGGTTTACCGAGATCCAGGAGAAGTACCAAAAGGCCGGCTGCCATAGCGACAGAAGCTACAAATGCAGCAGTTTTCGCAAAAGGCTTAAAGCCTTTTATCCAATAGTTTGCGGCAACAGAAAAGAGATAGCTGCCGCCTGCAAGACCCCCCAGGAAAAAGTAAAGGGCGATCCTCCAGTCATAGGACATGTGTTCAATAATCCCCAATTCCATCTTCTTCTATACCTCCGTAATTATTTTCAACAGGCAGTAACAACATTGTCATTACTGCATTCCATTAAATTGGTATGTATCTTCAAGGCTCTTCTGTACTCCTCTCTATTGTTAATATTGATAAATGATAGAAGATCAGGATCAAATAATCTCACGATATCTTCCGGAACTCTTTTCAGCTTCGCCTTGTTGTAAAAGTCGATAACCTTTAAATTCTGTTCTGCTAACTGTTTCTCTATCAAGGATATACAGTGTTTGGAATAGATCGCATGCAAGCCCTCAAAATGGTTGTGTACCATCGGCACTGTGATATCATACCCCGCACTGTGCTCAATGAGATACTGAATTAATCTGCTGTTTATAAAGGGCATATCGCAGGCAATGACAAAATTGGAAAGAGCATCTGAATGAACCAGTCCGGAATATATTCCACCCAGTGAATTCTTCCCCGGAATCTTGTCTTCTATCACTTCGATGTCGCTGTACACCTGTTTTAAACGATAAAATGCTTCGTTTTCCCCTGCAACCACACAGACCCGATCAAACATGGAGTAGAGACTGGAGATTATCGTCTCTATAATTGACCGGCCGTCAAAATGGAGAAATGCTTTACCGGGGCTGGATAGGTTTAGAAACCGTGTGCTCTTACCGCCAGCTAATACAATTGCATTCATTCCTGAGTTTCCTAACTTTAGAGCGATGAAAGTACAATCTCAGAAACAGAGGCGAGAATAAAGAGTGATGCTGCATATCTTGGGGTAAGAAGCTTACTCGACCTAATGGCAAGTCTCTCCGGGAGTTCCATTCTGAGGATCAGAAAGAGCAGAACAGCGTTTACCGCAGAGTCCATACATAAAAACCTGGCAACTGCGGGTATCCCACGGGAGAGAAGCCCCCACTGGATCCCGAATACCACATGAACCAGAATAAAAAGCACTCTCCAGGAAATTGCAACACTCCCCGACAAGAGCAGAACCTTTGCCGGTGACTGCTTACCAAGGAAGAATCTTGCCATAAGCCATACAGCAAGCCCTTCAAAAAGAATGGAGAATGCGGGGTTCTGCACAAAAATCCACGGGACCGGCCCTAAAACTGATGAGGAAACCTTTATGCTTGCAGCTAAAACTGCAATCATCAACGCCGCTTCCGTTCTATCAGTCGAACGCACCCCCCCCGCCATAAAGAGAAATCCCAGAGGAAACATGAAAAAACCGGCCAGGGAGGGAACTCCGGTGTACCTGGAGGTCAGGTGCAGGAGAAACCCAAAAATCGCTTCACATAAGCCCCACAAAGCTCCATAAACCACTACCGCTCTCATGAATCTGCCATCGATCTTCTCACCGTTCTTTTCCATCGCTTCCTCTCCCTCCAATACACGAAATTTATAGAAGTGACAAATATATCTTACCAAAATGCTAAGTGAACAAGTAGAAAGCTTAATGGACGGGATTCTCAATGTCAACGTTCAAGGGGGCCGTAAGAGAAAAAGATAGGCTATTTGCAGCCAGTATAGAGATAGACACTGTTAAAAAAGATATGTACCTTCCTTGCTCCATGTACCTGACATGCTTTGAATAAGGCAATTATCTCCTCTGGAGAGAGAAAACCTCGTATGGAAGATCCTAAATAACGGTAGGCAGACACATTGCCCGATAAAAGGGCGGCAAGGGATGGGATGATCCGAAGATAGAGCCGATAGGGAAAGCCCCTCCACCCATCTGCAGGGGGTGCAAACTCAAGTATTGCGATACACCCGCCTGGGCGAAGAACACGCAGCATCTCCCGAAGTGCATCTTCATATCGATTGAGGTTTCTGAAGCCAAAACTTATGGTTATCGCATCGAAAGAGTCATCAGGAAAGGGTAAGTGGTACATATCAGCTTCCTGATAAAGCACTTTTGCAAGACCTGAGACTTTGTCGGTTTTCACTCGAGCCCGATCCAGCATCTCTTTGGAGGCGTCAACGCCCACTACTTCCTTAACCGTGGGCTCCCTGGCGAGAAGAATCGCAAGATCACCGGTGCCGGTACAGCCGTCCAGTAGCCGCAGCCCCTTTCCACATTGCACAACACGCCTGACCGTCTCCTTCCTCCATCGCTGATCCTGGAAAAGACTTAACCATCGGTTGAGCAGGTCGTAACGGGGAACAATTGTGTCAAACATTTTTACAATTCCCCTAGGCACTTTATTCTCCTATAGGGAAAAGGATGAAGATCAAAACGGTCCAGAGACTGTGGGAAAGAATGACGGTAAAGGTGTTTTTTTCAATAGAATATAACAGGCTCCAAAACGATCCCGCCACAAGAGCCGCAAGCACTAAAGATGGATTTCCAGTAAACAGATGAACCCCTGCATAACATAGTATCCCCACAACGACTCCGGCCACGGGGCCAAGGTGTTTCTGAAGCTGCCGTTGCAGATAGGCTCGCCAGAAAATCTCCTCCCCGGGGCTCGAAACAAAGAACAGCAAAAGGGCAATAAGCCAGGGAGAGAGAGCTTCCTTGTTTTGATGTACCGCCGCTATCTGTTCCTCTGCGGCGGGAAATAAGAAGCTTAAGAGCTCATTTCCCAAAAAAAAGATACCGTAGAGCACCAGGGCACTGACAACTCCAATTACCAGTGATCGTAGTGAAAACACAAAAGCTATTCGCTCTCTGCCTTTAGAAATGGTCATTGAAGTTACGGCTAACAGAGCAACCCCCACTGGGAGTTTGAGCCAGAAGTTCCCGTATTCAACAACAAAGGCAAAAATCCAAATTCCGCTCGCCCCTATCAAAAAGAGTATGGGTATGAGAATATTATCCCTTGGGACAGGTTTGTGGTTCATCTTCATAGCGTATATTCCAGAAAGAGGGAAATAATAAGTAAAAGGCCAAAGACCATCCCAATTTGAGCACTCCTCGGGTCGGCATCTGCCGGTACCTCCTCCTCCTGGAGCAGCTGTGTTATCAGTCGTAACGATAAGGGAAGGCTGAGGAGGGTGAGCAGCGACCACAGGGGAAGAGCGTTCAATACTATCTCTACCAAAACTACCAGGTAGATTGAGAAAAGAGAAAAAACAAATATCTTACCACTCTTTTTTTTGCCAAACTTTGTGCCAAGGGTAGATATACCAACCGTACTATCGAAGGATATATCCTTCAGATTATTGGCAAAGAGCACAAGAGCAACCCATAAGCCCTGGGGAATCGAAATAAGTAAGGCCGGGATGATCCCTTCCCATCCACCGGCCATAACAAAAAAACTGCCCCCCGTCATAGCAGGGCCCCACATTGCGAATGCAGCCAGTTCACCCATTGCAAGATGCTTATAGGAAACAGGATCGGCGGTGTAGAAAACACTTACCAGCAAACCGAGGAACATAAAAAGCAGAATTGGTAAGCCTCGATAAAACACCAAAGCAACGGCTATGGAGATTGCTGCAAGATAGAGGGCAATGGCATACCATTGTAATGCTTTCGGAGAGATGTCCCCAGATATCAAGGGATGCCTGCGGTATTGAGCTGTTGGAGAATCTACGGTATCCACCCCGTGCTTGGTATCGTAATAATCATTCAGTACGTTGGTGGCGCCATGAGCTAAGAGCAAACCGATCACCAGGGGGAGGAGAAGGAGCAACTCAAAATTGGGGTGCCCAGCGGCAAGGACAGTACCAATAGCGGCAGAAATCACCGTCATGGTAAATGACCAAGGTCGCATTGCCAAAATATAGCTTTTCAGTGTTGTTTTCAGTGTTGAATACATGACTGTTGTATACAACAATTATGCTATTCTGAGTAGTCCCTTACTGTTTGAAAATGATGCTTTACAGCAGGAATGGTATTAACTATTATAGATATTGTCAGGTATGTAGTGGCGAAGGGAAAGCTTACATGAATAAGAGAAGGCTTACATGAAACCGAGAGCAAAGATAGAGTCTACAGAATATTCGGACCTTGGAGGCGTTGTTAGCTGGTTTATCCAATTGCGATGGATTGCCGCAATAGGCGTTTTTATTGCTCTTCTCATTAGTGATCTCATCTATTCGTACAATCTGCCATACCCGGCACTCTACGCTCTAACCGGGGCACTTTTTCTCATGAATGGCTCTCTCTCCCTCTATTTTTATTGCTTGAAAAAAAGAACCTTATCAAGAGAAGAGATGACATCTGTTTTCCACTTCCAGGTTGTGGGCGATTACCTGATTCTCTTTTTCCTTATCTATCTCACCGGTTTTCTTAAAAATCCACTTGTCTATTATTTTGTCTTTCATGTGGTGCTCACCGCCTTTATCTTTCCCCGTAAAACGGTATTTGCATATATCATTTCACTTATCAGCTGTTTCATTCTGACCACCGTTGCCCAGTGGAGTGGCTGGATACCATCATTTGCTTCCATTCCCGGTTTACCAACTTTGGGTGATAGCTCCGTCTCCTCAGTGCTTCATATCTTTGCCCTGGTATCGACAATCCTTTTTACCGGCTACCTTATCACTACAATTATGGAGAGAGTGGAAGAGCAAGGCCAGCGGACAGAACTGGAATTGGATCATTATAAACGTCTGGACCAGGCAAAAAGCAATTTCATTCTCCAGGTGACCCACGAGTTAAGGGGTCCCTTGGCAGCACTTAAGGGCTATCACGAGATGATTCTCAAGGGTATCACCGGTGAAATATCCGAGAGAACGGAGAAATCTCTGCAGCGGGCAAACCAACGTACCCAAAACCTTCTCAACATAATTGATGAGATGCTCGACTACGCCTATATGAAGTCTGAAGAAGACAAACAATATGAAATTGATGTTCTGTCATTGAAAGAGTCATTAAACCACAACTTTGAACTGTACCAGATTTTGGCAAAAGGGAAATCGATCAAGCTTCTCATCTCCTGCCCGGCAGGTTTAACAGTGACAGCTAGTAGGGACCTCCTGGACATCATATTGGGTAACCTCATTACCAACGCAATTAAATATTCATCTCCGGAGACCACGGTTACGGTAAGCGCAGAGAAAGTGAATGGGGAAGTCCATCTCACAGTGAAAGATGAGGGGATGGGAATCGAAGCTGAAGAACTGGAGAAGGTCTTTGATGAATTTCATCGAACCCGCCGGGCTAGAAAAATCGAACAAGATGGTACGGGCCTTGGCTTGTCGATAGTACAAAAAGCTGTGAATATGTTGAATGGAAGGGTTAGCGTATATTCGGAAGTGGGAAAGGGCACCAGTTTTCATATTTATCTGCCTCACTACCATCAGAAGGCAAAAGATACCGAAACTTCGGTGACGGAACAAGATTCAGTGACATAACAAGTTACATAAGATGTTTCAGGAGGAAACGATGGCAAAAGGAAGAGTTCTCATAATTGACGATGACAAAGACATTATTGAAACCACCGGCGCACTGCTAGAATATGAGGGTTTCGAGGTCTATCATTCGGAATCTGTAGAGGAAGGTGTTGATATGATCGGGGTCACTTCACCGGACATCATATTGCTGGATATCATGTTTCCCGAAAAGAAAACCCGGGGTTTCGAAGCAGCCGCCGAAATCAAGGAGAGTTACCCCAATATTCCGATTATTGCCTATACTGCTATCAATCGTGAATACGCCTTCGATTTCGCAAAGGAAGATATCAAAGCTGAGGAGTTTATCAACAAGCCGGTTGATACGGACCGTCTTATTGATCTTATCAATAAACATGTAAGATGATATAGAAGATGATCTAGGTTAAAAAGTCGAGTAGTTCGGATAAGCCCCTACTTCCCATGTTCTCTGGTAGTTGGGAAAGGGAAGTGTGAGCGGCTCTTAGATGTTCTTCGGCCGCTTCTTTTATTACCTCTCTCCGGGTAAATACCGCATCCTTGTCGGAGAGGTCGTCAAGCAATTGGTAGACCATGCCGATGTGGTGTCCAAAATCAAAGAGGGTCTGAATATGGTCCGGAGAAGCCCCGGCAACTATCCCCCCTGCTTTACAACAACCTGACATAAGTGAGGCTGTTTTGTTCTCGATAGTATCCAGATAAAGATCGAAATCAACCTTGACCTTCCCTGCTCGAATATTCTCTTCGTAAACTTCTCCAAAACACATCTTTCTGGTCACCTCCATCAGGAGGTCCAATAAGGTGAATCGTGTTGGAGCATCTAATTCTTCCAAACTGCGGACAATCATGTAAAATTGGGTGAATAATATATCGCCGGAAAGGACGGCGAGTTTGTTGCCGTATCGAGCATTTGTGGAGAGTCTGCCCCGCCTAAAGGTTGATTCGTCGATAACATCGTCATGAACCAGGGAAGCGGTATGAATCATCTCTATCGCTGTGGCCAGTTTTATCAATGTCTCTTTCTCGGGTGGGGCCTTTGCTGTACCGGCTTGGGCGGAAAAAATCATCAGGGCAGGCCGTAACCGCTTCCCATTAGCTTTAAAAGAGTGCTTGAGTAGCTTATCGCTATGATGCGATAATGCATTAATGTGAGTGTGGGAATCCTCAATCTCTTTGAGTTGTCTATCCAGCTCCTCCTCAATCGGCTGTAGATAGCTCTTAATTGGATCGAGGGTGTGACTAAGTTTCTTTTGTCGGCCCATCATGCTTCTAACTATATTCATCTTCCGTTCTCATGTAAACAAAGATTGATGGTATAAAAACTCTGGTATTAAAAACCTTGACATTCACCCTATATTATTACAGGATTATAGTATAGTAATTCAATCAGATTCTCTTGTTACTCTGCACCATTTATTGGGAGTCAGCATCTGAAAAATACCTTATGTTGAGGAATTGAAGCGACATGAAGAAAAGAAAAACCATGAGCAAAGGCGGTTATTATTTTCGACACTTTAAAGGTGAGCCTGCTCCGGAGATAGTGGATTTGGCGGCGCCTGGCAGGGTTATCATTCCTCTCTGGCAGGGGTTTGGAGAAGAGGTGGAGCCGCTGGTTGCAATTGGAGAAGAGGTAAGGTCTGGACAGATCATCGGTCGCAGCGATGAGACCCTCTCATCGCCGGTGCATGCCACTGTTGATGGGAGCGTGGAGGATATTGGAGAAGTTCTGGTGGCTGGAGAAAAGCGCCGGGCGCTTATTATTGCAACAAAACCGGGTTTTCAATCTTCCGAAGAGAGGTGCAAACTTCTGCCGGGACACTCTTCCAACTGGAGGAACCTGGATGCCAAAGGTATTGGGGAACTTGTCTATCTTTCGGGTGTTTCAGCTTTGGCTTCCGGAGGTATTCCAACTCAATACCGCAGCTCTGTTATAGAGCCGTCGGAAGCTGAGGCTATTCTCGTGCTGGGACTGGAGGATGAGCCTCTTTCTCCCTCTCTCCCTGCTATGCTTCCAGAGAGACGGTATGGCGATTTTCTCGATGGTATTCGGATGCTGAAAAGGCTTCTCCCCGGGGCCGCCGCCCACATTGCAATCGATAAGGCACAAAAAGGGGTGATTTCTTCCCTCTCTCAACAGATAGGTGACGAGGAGGGGATTGAACTGCAGGCAGTTGAAGGAAAGTACCCTTTTTCCCGGGAAGAAGTAGCTGTTCCGCTGGTTCTGGGTAAGGAGTTTCCAGTTGGATATCAGGCAGCGAATATCGGGATAGTCGTGCTCTCGGTGGAGACGATACTGCATCTTTTTGATGCTGTTGCCAAAGGGGTTCCCCTTATTGAAAGAACCATAGCTATGGGGGGAGAGGGATTCGTAAAACCTCAGCATGTGCGGGTTCCTGTAGGTGCGCCCATTGGCGAGTTAATAAAAGATCAGCTTCCAGGTGAGGGGCAATACCGGATTGTCCGGGATAGCCTGTTGACCGGAACTGCTGTGGAGGGAGATGAAGAGCCTGTTTTGCGGGTGAGCCGTGCACTCTACGCAATCCCCGAGTTGACCTTCACCGGAAAGTTTACCTTTATGGCTATGGGTGCTGAAAGTGATTCCTACGCAAACGCTTTTCTCCCGACCAGAAAAAAGAAACTTGATACAAATCTCCATGGAGAGGAGCGGGCTTGTTTGTCTTGTTCTTTCTGTGCGGATCTCTGTCCCGTGGGCATTCAACCAAATATTCTGCATCGTTATGTTATTAAAGAGCTCTTTTCCGAGACGCTTCTGGAATTGCGGTTATTTTCCTGTATAGAGTGTAATCTGTGCTCCTATGTCTGCCCGGTCAAGATCCCTCTGGCAAATCATATGAAAGAGGGCAAGAAAAAGATGGTCGAGGAGGGCTTTAGCAGCGACAGCATGATGGGGCCGCAACAGAAACTGAGGGGAGTTAAACTATGAGTACCTTTAGAGAGATGCTTCACCGTAGAGCAACTGCCACCGGCCTCTTATCCTTCTCGGCGGTGTTTGAAGCTCTAGAAGGCTTTATTTACGGTCCAAGTGAGCTGGCGGAAGGTGGTCCCCATATCCATGATCACCTTGAGATAAAGCGCTTCATGTCCATGGCGATTATTGCCTTGCTTCCCACAACCGTTGCAGCGGTGCTGTTTTGGGGAGCACGGGTACTGCTGATCGTTCTGGTCTCCTATATCGCTGGCGGGCTTGTGGAAGTGGCTTTTGCTGTTATCCGTAGACGACCGATTGAGGAGGGGTTTCTTGTAACCGGCCTAATCTTTCCCTTGGTCCTTCCTCCAACTGTACCGCTATGGATTGTTGCGGTGGGTTCGGCCTTCGGAATCTTTTTCGGTAAAGAGGTCTTCGGTGGAACCGGCCGAAATATTTTTAATCCCGCTCTGGTGGGGAGACTCTTTATTACCATTGCCTTTCCCCAGGTGATGTCTACCGCATGGCAGGCTCCCTATACCGATGCAATAAGCTCTGCCACTCCGCTTTCCCTGTATAAAACGGGCCAGGAGATAACCCCCTATGTTGATCTCCTCTTCGGTAATGTGGCGGGAAGCATGGGGGAAGTTTTTAGTATTGGAATAATTATTGGAGGTGTTTTCCTACTTATCACAAAAGTGGGAAACTGGCGGATCCCGGTCTTTTACATCGGTTCTGTTTTTCTCTTCTCTCTGATCGGAAATATCTTCCTACCGGAACTCATTGCACCTCCACTGTTTCAGGTTCTGGCAGGGGGTCTCCTCTTTGGTGCTTTTTTCATGGTTACCGATCCTGTTACCTCCCCTTACAACAACGAGAGCAAGATTCTTTTTGGTATTTTTGCAGGCTTATTGACTATTGTGATTCGAAGCTTTTCTGGATACACAGAAGGAGTTATGTTCAGTATTATTTTGATGAACGCCCTTTCTCCGCTGATTGATCACTTTGTTATGAAAGCGAAATACAAACCATTAGAGAGTGTGCAGCAATGAAGAAAGCGATAAAAGAAGGCATTAGTATGCTGGTTTTCGTTGTAATTGTAGGCACCATCCTTACATCCGCATTGGTACTGATGGATGGATTTGCCAGGCCCATCATCGAAAGAAATGAAATTGTTGAAATGAGATCTGGCATACTCAATGCTCTGCAAATTCCCTTCACAACGGAAACATTGGATGAAGCTTTTTCTGAATATGTAGAGAAAGAGGAAATCGATGGAAGGAGCGTGTATGTCACGGAGGAGGGAATAGTTGCTGTTCCCTACAACGGAAGTGGATTGTGGGGGCCAATTATAGGCATCCTGGCGGTTGATCCTGAAAAGGACGAAATCAAAGGCTTGACGATTATACAACAAGAGGAAACCCCTGGTCTTGGCAGCCGGATAGCTGAAGCTGAATATCTGGAACAGTTTAGGAATAAACACTTTTCCCCGAAATTGGAGCTAAAACCTGAAGGTCAAGGGGAGGGAGAGAATGAAATTGATTCGATCTCTGGTGCGACAATGTCCAGCAAAGCGTTTGTGAATATTTTGAACCAGGAGTATTCCCGATATAAAGCACTATTTGAGGAGGGAAGTTAATGGCCCCAGGGAAGACCAAAGAACCGAAAAGTGTTGAAACCATTATGAATGGTCTCTGGCGGGATCATCCCATATTCTCGATGGTTTTGGGTATTTGTTCAGCCTTGGCTGTTTCGAATAAACTCGAAAACGCCATTGCAATGGGTGGCGGAGTAATTTTCGTACTTGTCGCTACAGCTACGCTGATTTCGCTTTTGAGAAAACTGATCCCCCGTAGAGCACGGATGATAACCTACATGGTTATGATCGCTTCATTTGTGATCATTGTTGATCTCTTTCTTCAGGCCTTTTTCCCGGATATAAGCACTGCCCTGGGCCCTTACGTTGGTCTGATTATTACCAACTGTATCATCATGGGCCGGGCCGAAGCATTCTCCAGTCAGAACCCCCTGGGGCTCTCTATTCTTGATGCTCTTTCAAACGGTATTGCCTATACCTACACCTTGGCCTCTGTGGCTGTGGTTAGGGAAATCCTCGGTTTTGGTACCCTCCTGGGATACAAGGTTACCCCGGAATCCTGGACCAATTGGGTTGTCATGGCGATGGCCCCGGGGGCTTTCTTTGTTGTGGCTTTGTTCATTTGGATCTCCCGTACCCTTACGGGAATGGAATCGGAGTAAGGAGAAATTTAGATGTTGGCAAACCTTTTGATAATCTTTGCAGCGGCGATACTGACCCACAACATTGCGCTTACCTATTTATTGGGGATGTGTCCGTTTATTTCGCTTTCCAAAAGCCTTCGTACTGCTTCTGGTATGGGTGCAGCAGTTATTTTTGTGGTGACCCTTACTGCCATTATTAATTGGCCTATCTATAACTTGATTCTGGTACCTACCGGAACAGAGCTCATTTACTACATTGTATTTATTATCGTAATTGCTGCCACTGTTCAGCTTGTTGAAATGGTGATGGAACGGTTTTTCCCGGTCCTGCAGGTGGCGTTTGGGATTTTTCTTCCCCTGATAACGGTAAATTGCACGGTCCTCGCCATATCACTCTTTTTGGTTATCCGCGATTACGGCTACATCACTTCTATTGTTTTCGCTTTCGGTTCGGCTGTCGGCTGGATTATTGCAATAGTTATCGTAGCAGCGATAAATGAAAAGCTTAAACTCATTGGTGATATCCCCCCAGGGATGAAGGGGCCGGGGATTATCTTTGTGATTACTGGAATCCTCGCCCTGGCTTTCATCGGCTTCACCGGTGTTGTCAATATTTAATGAATGGTAAAGGAAGGAGTGGGGCATGAATTTTTATCCGGTACTGGTTATGAATATCATTTTGATTGTTATTACAATCGTACTTCTCATTGCTAATCGTCTTCTTGTCAGTTATGGAATATGCAACATTTCTGTTGAAAAAGATGGTGAGCAGCAAGATTTTCAGGTAGAGGGAGGAGAACCCTTACTCGCCAACCTTAAGGACAATGGAATAGAGGTCTCTTCTTCCTGTGGAGGGAAAGGGACTTGCGGTTATTGCAAGGTTATTGTCGCAGAGGGAGGAGGGCCGATCCTGCCTACCGAAGAAATATTCATGAGCCGCAAAGAGAAACAGAAGGGAATGCGTCTGGCCTGTCAGGTGAAAGTAAAAAACGACATACAGATAGTTATCCCCAACTATCTTGAAGTGGTTCGTGAAATGATGCTGGCGAAGAAATTCGATACAAGTAAGCGCTGGTTGGTAAGCATTAAATAGGCGAAAACAGGAGTTGGATATATGGAAGTTGATCTGACAAGGACGGAGAAGATTATTGAAAGGTACAAGGCTGAAGGGGGAACGGTCATCGGTGTATTACAGGATCTTAATGAAGAATACGGATACCTTCCCGAAGAGGTCCTTACCCATGTTGCTGCAGAAATTGCTGTGCCGGTGAGCACTCTCTATAGTCTGGCCACATTCTACACCTCTTTCAGGCTCGAACCAATTGGAAAACATTATGTGCGTGCATGTGTCGGTACAGCCTGTCATGTGAACGGAGCTCCCTTCATTGTTGATAAAATTGAACGTGAATTGGGAATCGAAGCTGGCAAGACCAGCGAGGATGGTGAGTTTACCTTTGAGACTGTGAACTGTCTTGGGGCATGTGCCCTGGCGCCGTTGGTGACAACAAACGATGATTTCCATGGAAAGATGGATCAAAAGAAAGTTGTCAAAGTTCTCAACAAGTTTCGAAATGAACATACATCTTGATGCGGTAGAGTTGGGGCTGAACACGTCGTGGGGAGGACGCTAGGAGGAAGCTATGCAAATAAGAGCTGAGGACCTTGATAAGATAGGTGAAAAATCAAAGAGCGAAAATGCTTTAAGTGAGACAGGCTTTCGTGTTCGTATAAATGTGCATATGGGCACCTGTGGAATCGCCTCCGGGGCGAAGGAGATACTGAAAAAATTTCTCGATCAAATTGATTACCATGAGGCGAAGGATGTGCTCATCACCACCAGTGGATGTGCCGGTCTTTGCAGCTCCGAGCCGATGGCTACTATCGAGACGGTACATGATATAGCGCCGGTGAAATATATCGATCTTACCGAAGCAAAGGTGGGAAAAATCTATGAAGATCACGTGATCGGTGGCAAGCCTGTTGAAAAATATGCCCTGGGAACGGGATGCGAGAGGTTAGGGTAATGCCGAACTACAGAATGGGCGTTGTGCTCTGTAATGGCACAACCTGTGCATCAAAGAAATCTCAAAGGGTGAAAGAGGCCTTTGAGAAAGGCTTACGCACACATGGTTTGGAGGATGAGGTAGAGATAGCACTTGAGGGTTGTCAGGGACTCTGTGCCCAGGGGCCTATAGCACGGATAGAGCCAGAAGGGACGATATACCATCGTCTAGAGGCCGATAATGTCCCGGAAATCGTGGAGGAGCATCTGATCAAGGGGCAGCCCCTTGAGAAGTTTGTTTTCCAGGGAGAGAAAGAGCCGGAAGGAATACAACCCATCAACACCATTGGGTTTTACCAAAAGCAGCGGCTCATTGTCTTAGCCAACCGGGGATCTATCAATCCAAACGTGATAGAAGAGTATATTGCCCGGGGTGGTTACTATGCTCTGGCCAAGGCAATTACTGAAATGGGGCCGGATACGATCATCCAGGAAATAACCGACTCCGGGCTCCGTGGACGAGGCGGGGCCGGTTTTCCCACCGGAATGAAATGGAATTTCTGCCGTAAGGCTCCGGGAGAGGAAAAATACGTAATCTGCAACGCTGATGAAGGAGACCCCGGTGCCTTTATGGACCGCTCGGTAGTTGAATCTGATCCGCATACAGTGGTTGAGGGCATGACCATTGGTGCCTATGCCATGGGCGCAAGCCGGGGGATAGTATACATCAGAGATGAATACCCCCTGGCCTTGAAACGTATTCTCAAGGCGATTGAAGATGCCAGGGAGTATGGACTGCTTGGTGAAAACATCATGGGGAGTGACTTCTCTTTTGATATCACCGTCAATCGCGGAGCAGGCGCTTTTGTCTGTGGAGAAGAGACGTCGTTAATTCACTCCCTTGAGGGGAAACTCCCGGAACCAAGAGTGCGTCCCCCCTTTCCGGCAAATTCCGGCTATCTGGGGAAACCGACAAACATCAATAATGTCGAGACCTGGAGTAATGTTCGGCATATTATCAATAACGGCGCAGCTTGGTTTGCAAATATAGGAACAGGAAAGAGTAAAGGAACCAAGGTCTTTTCCCTGGTGGGAAAGCTGAATAATACAGGACTTGTTGAGGTGCCCCTGGGAATTACCCTTCGGGAGATGGTTTTTGATATTGGCGGAGGACCCCCCAATGGCAAACGCTTTAAAGCGGCCCAGTGCGGAGGACCTTCCGGAGGCTGTCTCCCCGAATCATTGCTTGATTTGTCTATCGATTATGAGTCTCTTGCAGAGGTAGGGGCGATTGTCGGCTCCGGCGGTATGATTGTCATGGACGAGGATAACTGCATGGTTGAAGTTGCCCGGTTTTTCCTCTCCTTCACCCAGCAGGAATCTTGTGGCAAATGTCCCCCCTGCCGGGAAGGGACCTTGCATATGCTCAACATCCTGACTGACATAACAAATGGCAATGGCCAGGAGGGTGATATCGAGCTGCTGGAAGAGATGGCCATGCGAATTAAGGAAACCTCATTTTGCGCCCTCGGACAGACTGCGCCTAATCCGGTCTTAACTACGATAAAGCATTTTCGACATGAATATGAGGCCCATATCAGAGAGAAACGCTGTCCAGCAAAAGAGTGTAAGGAGCTCATTACCTACCGGATTGATCCTGAAGCGTGTACCGGTTGTACCCTCTGCGCCAAGAACTGCCCGGTGGATGTTATTTCCGGTTCCCGCAAAGAGGTGCACGTTATTGATGAGGAGAAGTGTATCAAGTGCGGGATGTGCTATAGCGTATGTAATTTTGCTGCGGTAAGGATTGAATCATGATTAATGTGGAAATAAACGGTCAGGCATATCAGTTTGAAGAGGAGATTACCATCCTTGAAGCGGCCAGGGAGAAGGGAGTACCTATTCCCACGCTCTGTTATAACGAATACCTCAAGCCCTATGGAGGCTGCAGGCTCTGTTTAGTCGAGCAGGTGGGCCGGCCTGTATTATCCCCCTCATGTGCCACGATGATCGCCGACGGAATGAAGATAGAGACTGAATCTGAACGGGTCCAGAAAGCAAGAAAATTTGTGGTACAGTTACTTCTTGCCCGGGCACCGGAGTCAAAAGAGATACAGGATTTAGCAGAAAAATTGGGTATCGTTAAAGAGGATGAAAAGAGCCTGGATCCTATAGGTCACTATTTGCTGAACCGTGCTCCAAAGAGGGAAGAGACCAATTGTATCCTTTGCAGCCTTTGCGTTCGCGTTTGTCAGGAGATACCCGAACGATCCGCCTTATCTGTAGTTGGCCGCGGCGTTTCACGAAAGATTAAACCACCCTTTGGTAAAGCCGCCGAAGCGTGTATCGGTTGCCAATCCTGCGCATTTGTGTGTCCCACCAACACAATCACCGTAGAGGAGGCTTGATACCCAAGCGAGCGCCGGGAAACACACGACCACCGACAGCGGCCGAAGGCCACGGTAAAGCCCCCTTCCAGGGACGCCGTAAGAGAGCATCTTCTCGATGTTTGTTATCGGTTACCGGAATGTCAGCAACAAAGCGGACAGTAGACGCTTCTTTGATCTTTTTTGGACTTCTTTGGGTCCATCCCCGCCCCTGCCAGGCCGGGGACCGGGCCGACTCCGGGGTTCGGCGGACTGCCCGGGGCGCTACTGCGTGCGCGCCCCTGCCGCCTCCCGTCCGGCTCCGGCTATTCGCCTCCTCCGGACCGCCCTCCCTCCGGTCGGGCGCCCTGCGTGTCCCTTGGGTCGGAGAGGGACGCTATGGCATCCCCGGGTCCAGGGCTTGAAACTGTTGTTAACATCGTGGAATGGCTCTTCTCTTACAGGTTTCCTGCCCCATAGAGAGAACCAGGCCATAGGGGGGCAGGGCCCGGGCAGTTTCTTATAATCGTTCTGTAACAACCGCCCGAGGGTAATACTCGGAATCCCGCTCAATATATCCAGCGATGGAGCTTATGTCTTCAATCGCTTCCGGAGACCACCTTACTTCGAAGCCCATTTAACAAAGGTCCTTTCAACTTCTTCCTGGCTTTGGGTTCCTTCTTTCTCAGCTCGTTTGATTCCCCTACGAATCTTCTCAAGGGCAAACAGATGGTATTGAATATCTTCCAACGAGCAATCGTCAGGGAGATTGTTCAGAATTGCTTTTATCTCGGCTTTTGCAGTACTCATAGTTTATTACCTCCCATTATTGAGCCGGGACGATTAGGCTGCAGGGCCGGGTATAGAAAAAGATTGACGATAGCAGATTCTGGAGCTGGATTACCGAACGGTTTTTATTGGCAAGAACGATGGCTACCGCTCCCTAATCTTTTTCGCCCCCCAGGCGATGGTTTCTCCCAGAGAATCCAGGGTCACAATGATAAAGATGAGCCTGAAGCCGATTAGTTCCGGAGCCTGGATGATAGTCCCGGCAACTACGGCTCCTTTGCTAGCAGCCCAGGCCCCAGGGCTGGATCCTGCTCCTGCCAGGTAGAGTCCCGGGGTGAGTACCATGACAGCGAAAAGGAGGGTTTCGAGGGGATTGATCCCCGCCTCCCAGCGACTGAGGGTTTCTGTTTTTTCACCCCGGCGTAACATCATCAGTTCCAATCCCGATGAAGCGATCCAGAGGGCGAATATGGCGAAGGCGAGGTAGCGAAACAGGTCGATGTTGATGTGGTGTCCCAGGCCGATTCCAGAGCGCTCGAAGAGAGCTTCAAGGAGAGAGATAATCTCAGGATAGACCACCGCCAGGATGGTGAATATCCCTCCCAGGGTGATGCTGGCGATGGCCTCCTCCAGGGACCAGGATGTGTCAAGTAAAATGATTTACTTTCCGGCAAATTTTTTAAAATACCATTTTCCCCCCCCAGACCCTCGCTTTTTCGCCGATGTAAACCTATAATAAAAGCATGATTATCTGGTCAATTATTAATGCTATTGCCTTTATCGGGGTTATTGTGGTCAACAGCCTGGCGAATATCCTTCCCCTTAACGGGGTGGGGACCGGGGAGCTGTCTGATCTCTATCCGAATCTCTTCGTCCCAGCAGGACTCACCTTTTCCATCTGGGGGATCATCTACCTCTTGCTGATTGGCTTTTGTGTATACGGTATCAAAGCCGCTTTCAGCTCCTCCACGGATGCATCGTTTCTTAAAACCATTGGCCCCTGGTTTCTCCTCTCCTGTATCGCAAACATTGCTTGGATCTTTGCGTGGCACTGGCAGAGGGTGGGCCTCTCTCTAATTGTGATGCTTTTTCTCCTGGCTTCTCTGATTGTCATCTACCTGAAGCTCAATAGCGGTGGCATTAGCTCCCTGTCGGAAGGGTTCTTTACCCGCCTCCCCTTCAGCGTCTACCTGGGTTGGATAACTGTTGCGACCATTGCAAACGTTACAGCTTTGCTGGTCACTTTGGAATGGGGCGGATTTGGATTGTCTGCGGTGTTCTGGACAGTTTTCGTTATTGTTGCGGCGGTGGTGGTGACGTTGCTGGTAATCTTCATACGGAAGGATCTGGGGTACAGCCTGGTGGTGGTCTGGGCTTTGCTGGGTATTGTCCTGAAGCGGAGTGCTTTGGGGGATGCTCCGTCTGTTACCGTTGCGGCGGCTGTCGGGATGGGGCTTATTCTGCTCTTCCTGTTCCTGAGGAGATTTCTAATCAGATAAGCTCCGTCCCCAAGATTTTCAGGTGAGCTCCGTCCCCACGCTCTCCACCATCTATCCAAACTTACGGTGCATGAACTTTCGATACATCTTTCCAAACCGGGGGATGTTGTCGAAGATATCTCCCCAGAGGTCGTAGTAGTCTCTCTGTTCAATGATGAGGAATTCCTCATTCAGGGTCAGTTTTGAACAGCCGTAGAGGGTGGAGCTGGGGAATTTCTTGAACATCATGGTCATCTCCCACTGCATGAAGACCCTGTTTTCTGTCTGTGAAAGGTCGATGATTTCCATTTTGAGTTCCTTGCACCGGTCAGAAAGCCTCCTGCAGAGGGCCATGAATGCCTCTTTTCCCTCAACCCGCTGGATGGTGTCCTGAAAGATGATATCTTCGTGGTAATGGGGAAAGAGGTGGGACCAGTCGGGTTTTCCATTGGTGTTATAGGTTTTACTCCACTGGCTTCGTATTGTTTCAAGATCAAGCTTTTCTTCCATTAATTATCCTCTGATTATATAGATAAGAACTGCGATGGTAAAAATGGCGATAAACAAGGCTATCATAATGGCCAGGGTCCGGGAATAACCCCTAGGATGGATCTGTCCCGCCTTATCCATCTCTTTCAGTGCCGGATAGAGCCGGGAGAAAAATGTGGATATGGAGAAAATCAAAGCGATGATGCTGAAGACCTTGACCGTGGCATCCCCGGCAATGATGATGCCGATAAGCAGGACGATAAAGATCAGTTTTGTTCCCGCCACCCAATTGATCAGATACCTGATCAGACCATGGATCTCGGGGTCCGCTTTCGATTTTTCATAGGCTTCAAAAAAACCAAGGGCGTTTCCCCTGGATGACCCGGGTTTAAGATAGAGCAAGAGGACGTTTAAAAGCTCCAGGGCGATAAAGCCGGTTAACACTATTGAAAGGATGTCCATTGGCTGCCTCCTCATACAGTATTATATAGCTTATGCCATTTTAAAAGGGGGAAGTCTTGATATCTACCTGGAAGGGGATGCAATAAAGCCCGCATTCGCACTTGGGTCTATATCACCCCTCCCTAAAGATGATAGAATCGTTACAGAATACAGTGTTACCCTTCTAGTTTTTCTTCCCGCCGGGGCTGGTAACGAAAGGCTAAACGAGGGGCTAAACGAGAGGTGTCGGAGAATAAGGGCATGACGGATAACAAAAAGAGAATCCTCCTGGTTGAAGATGAAGCTATTATCGCCATGACACAGAAAATGTCCCTGGAGAAATGGGGCTATGAGGTTCTTACCGTTTACTCCGGTGAGAAGGCGATAGAACACCTGCGGGAAGATCCTGCAATTGAACTCATCCTTATGGACATCGACCTTGGACAGGGCATGGACGGTACTGAAGCTGCCGCAGCTATCTTACAAGAGCGGGATATCCCGGTTGTTTTCTGCTCCAGCCACACTGAGCCGGAAATTGTTGAAAAGACCGAGAATATAACCTCCTATGGATATGTAGTAAAAAGCTCTGGACCTACGGTAATCGACGCTTCCCTGAAGATGGCTTTTAAGCTCTTTGAAGCGAATCGCAGAAGATCGGAGGCAGAACAGCAGAAGCTTGCCCTGGCAGCCCTGGTGGACAATAGCAACGATATTGCTATTGTTAAGGATCTGGAACGGCGAATAGTCTCTGGAAACAGGAAGTATGTTCAAACCTCACCCTATGAATCGCTTTCGGAGCTGATTGGGAAAACCGATGCGGAGATCCTTGGCATATCTGAAGAGGAAGAGCCTGCCCATTCCTATATGTTTGACGACCTGGAGGCCTTGAAGCTGAAGCCGGGGGAATTGCTGGTCAGGGAGGAGGAGATCCCTTCTCCGAGTGGGCAGCTCCGGTTTTTCAGGACCCGGAAGTTCCCTATCTATATCGGTTCCATGGTTACTGGACTTGGAGTTATTGCAACGGATATCACCGATCAAAAGGAAGCCGTGGCAGAGATCAAATCGAAAAACGAGCTGCTGTCGATGATCATGGAAACAAGCCCCGTTGGGATTACCACGGTGGATGCAGAGGGCAATATTACCTACGCCAACTATCGGGCCGAGGAGATATTGGGCTTGCAGAAGGATACGATTACAGCGAGATCTTACGATGCGCCGGAATGGAGGCATACCGATATTGATGGGGGGCCTTTTCCCGATGAGAAGCAGCCCTTTTACCTGGTAAAGACCACAGGGAAGCGGGTATTTGATATTCGCCACGGCATTGTATGGCCCGATGGCAGATCGGTGATGTTATCCATTAATGCGAGCCCCATGTGGGATAAAGAGGGGCAGTTTGCCGGTATGGTAGCTACTATTGAGGATATTACCAAAAAGCTGGGCCGATAGCTTACAGGGGAGAGATGACTTTTCTCCCCGGCTCCACTATACTTCTACCGATGGTGTATGGAATAGGGAATCCTCTGATTGATATCTTTGTTACCGTAAAAGATGAGGAGCTGCACTCCCTGGGGCTTCACAAAGGGACGATGCATCTGATCGATCTGCAGCGCCGGGAAGAGTTGCTGGAGTTTATCGATGGAAAAGAGCTCTCCTACGGCTGCGGCGGCTCCTGTCCAAATACGATGGTGGCCCTCTCTTCCTTTGGCATCTCCTCCGCCCTGGCCGGAAAGGTTTGCAAGGATCGTTTCGGCGGGATCTACCGGAAGCAGCTGGATGAGATTGGGGTTAAAAACTACCTGAAAAATGGCAGCGAACCCACCGGCAGCAGCATCATTCTGATCACCCCCGACAGCGAACGGACCATGAACACCTTCCTCGGGGCAAACCGGCAATTCGGCCCCGAGGATATCGATGTCGCAGCGATAGAGGAGGCGGAATACTTCCACTTTACCGGATATATGTGGGATACGGAGCCTCAGAAGGCGGCGATCCTCCGGGGAATCGATATCGCCCGGTCGGCGGGGACCAGGGTGGTCTTCGATGTGGCGGACCCCTTTGCGGTGAGTCGGAACCGGGATACGTTTCTCACCCTGATCAAGGAGAAGGTGGATATCCTTTTTGCCAACAGTGAAGAGGCTCGGATCCTCTTTGACCATTATGACCCCTTTGCCTGCGCCAGGAGCCTGGGGAAGTTTGTTCCCCTTGGGGTGGTAAAAAACGGGAAGCAGGGCAGCTTTGTGGCTGTTGGTAGAAGCAGAACCGCCGGTGCGTCCGGGGGGAGAGAGGGCCGGCCGGTGGGACAGCAGTGGGAGCAGCCGGATATCATCTCCATCCCCGTAAAGGGAAAGGCGCCTGTTGATACCACCGGGGCGGGAGATATGTATGCCGCCGGTTTTCTTTACGGGCTATGTCGGGGAATGGGGCTGGAAGAAGCGGGGCTCATCGCCAGTTTTCTGGCTGGAGAGATTGTACAGCGCCGGGGGGCTCAATTCGATCTCGATTATGCACTGCTCTTGCAGGGGCGCCTGGAGAATACCCCGCCGAAGGAACTGACCTAGTTTCTTGAGGCCTCATAAAATGATGCCAAAATTGTGGAAAAGTAAAAAAGTTTTCCAAACGGTGAACCAAC
>CAYMWV010000024.1:21359-25902 GCA_964394395.1 uncultured Sediminispirochaeta sp. | reverse complement strand
CGAAGCCGTTTTGCCACCTCCGGGGTGATGACATGCTCGATTTTACATGCCAAATCCTGGGCGTCTACTGTCGATAGGCCCAGACCCTTTTTTAGAAATTCTGCCAGGGCGAAATGGCGTTCCTGAATGGATTTTGCCACCTCCATTCCCTGGTCGGTGAGGTGGATGTAGCTGTTTTTTTCGTAATGGATCAGTCCGCGGGATTTTAAGGTTTTAAGCGCTCCGGATACAGAGGGCATCTTCACCTCCAGAGCCTCGGCAATCTCTTTTACCCGGGCTACCCGGTTCCGTTCCTCCAGAACAAGGATGGTTTCGAGGTAATCTTCCAAACTGGCCGATAGGGTACGTGTATCATTCATTTCGCTATCTACTATAGCAGATGTTCTCCTTCCTGGCAACTTCCTTGTAAAACTTGACTAAGCAAGGTATCTCAAGCATAATTCTATTATGGCAGAGATATCAAAGAAGGTGCAGGAGCGTCTTGAAGCACTTGCTTCGGAGTTTCGTAAAGAGCTTCCAGGCCGGTTTCAGGAGCTTAAAGATACAATTGAGGGGAGTTTCGAGGAAAGTTCTGAGTGGAGTCCCGGGAAACTGACCGAACTGAGGCTTCTGGCTCATAAATTGGCCGGTTCGGGAGCGACTTTTGGTTTTGATTCCATATCCTCATCCGCAAAAGAGCTGGAGGAGTACCTTGATTCGCTTCTTTCAAAGAGTGAAGATCCCGGTCCGAAAGATATTGATCGTCTCTCTAACTATATTGACGCCCTCGGTACTCAGGTTGACAAGGAAGAGGCAGAAGAGTTGGAAGAGCTGCCTCTCCAATCAGCTTCCACCGACGCATCAAATTCAGATGTTTCGAGTCTGGATTCCCTTCCCGGCTCTCAGGGAATCTTGAAGGATGATGAATCGGAAATCCCGGAGTGGAAAAAAGAGAAAGGGCCCAGGAAGATTATCCATCTGGTGGACAGAACCGGGAAAATTTCCGGTTCTGTAGCTGAGCAGCTGGGTTACTACGGCTATGATATTGAAGAGATTGATGACCTCAAAGCTATACGAAACCATCTGGAACAGGGCTACCGACGGCTTCTGATAGTCAATACTGGGCAGATTGTTGAAGATCCTTCCCTGGTTACCACCCTTTCAGTGATGAAACAACGTTACCAGGATGCCCTTGGGGTGATCTGTGTGGGAGGGGATGACGCTTTTCAGACCCGGCTCCTCTCTGTCCAGGCCGGGGGAGACGCTTTTTTCCTGCTTCCCCTGGATATCGGCCGATTGGTGGATCGGCTCGATACCCTTATTACAAAGGGGGAGGCGGAACCCTATCACATACTTATTGTAGATGATGATCAGGATCAGGTAGCCTATTACGCTTTTCTCCTGCAGCAGGCGGGAATGATCACCTCTGTGGCCAGCGATCCCCGAAGGGTGCTCAGTATTCTGGTGGAATCGAAACCGGAACTTATTTTGATGGATATGTATATGCCCGGCTGCAGCGGGATAGAGCTGGCGGCTCTACTGCGGCAGCACGAAGCGTTTGTTGGTGTACCCATTGTATTTCTCTCCTTCGAATCCAACAAGGATAAACAGATGGAGGCGATCTGCCGGGGAGGGGATGATTTTCTCACCAAGCCGATAAAGCCGGAGTATTTACTGAAGGTGGTGAAAACCAGAGTAGAGCGTAACCGAGGGGTTCGTTACTTTATGGAGCGGGACTCCTTGACTGGTCTGCTCAACCACACCAATCTGAAGGAGCAGCTGCGGCGGGAACTGCTGCGCTCCTCCCGGTCCGGCATGCCCCTCTCCTTTGCCATGATCGATGTGGACCATTTTAAGCGGGTGAACGATACCTGGGGTCACCTTATTGGGGACAGGGTACTGAAAAACCTTGCCCGCCTATTGCAGGATCGCCTGAGGCGAACCGATATTATTGGCCGCTACGGCGGGGAGGAGTTTGGCGTCATCTTTCTCAATACCAAGGCGGAAGATGCACTGCCCATCATGGAAGAGCTTCGGGAAAATTTCGGAAAGGTGAAGCATCAAGCTGAAGGGGAGAGTTTTTCTGTCACCTTCAGCTGCGGAATTGCCGGATATCCTTCCATTGAGGATCCGGAACAGATCGGGGTTGCCGCTGACAAGGCGCTTTATGAGGCGAAGGAGACGGGTAGAAACAGGTCGGTGCTTGCCAAAATGTAAGGCCTCCGGAGGCTCTACTTGAGGCTCTACTTGGGGCCCTACTTGTAGATGGTCCAGCTGCTGCCCATATCTTCAAACGTATCCAGACGAATAATAAGCGGGGACATCTTTCCCAGTTTCTCCTGGGCAGGGAAAAAGTGCTTCCCCATCTCTTCTATCTTTGCCGGGCTTTCAGGCAAGAAGCTCCTATCCTTTGAGAACAGAAGAAAGCCCTCTGCGGCTTGTTCCGGTTTCTCCAATCTGATATTATTAGCTAAAACTTGCTCTTCTCGCTGGGGAAGGGGCTTGATGGGAAGGACAAACTCATCACCCAGAAAGAGCGGGGGCTCGATTGTGAGCTTGGATGTGAGCTTGGATGTGGAGAGTACCCTTTTTCCAAAGCTCAGGAGCATCTTGCCGCTCTCTTTTGTGGGGCCAGATCCTGCATCCATACCGGTAAGGCGGTAGAGGAAAAAGAGGGGAGGGTGCAATCTGGCTTCCACAAGACCGAATTGCCGAAAGAGCTCGGTCTGGAGAGCCCCTATTTTTTGCCGTAAGGTATCATTTGCTTCTAAAGCCAGATACCAGCAAGGAGTATCGCCTGTCATCCCCTTAAGGATGCCACAAGCGCCGCTTCTTGGACAAGGAGGTGTTATGATAAAAACAGTGGAAGGTGTTGCAAACGCATTGACCGATCAACTGCAGGTGATCTCGGGGATAGAGGCAATTACCCTTCAAAAGGGGGCTGAAATATCTCCTGACGATCCCTATTTTTACCTGAGTCTTGATGTCTATTACCGCGGGGCGCTTCCCGAACCGGCCATCCGGAAGGAAATTTTTTCCGATACCGGTGCTTTTGAGAGCTCGGCTCACGGTATGAAGGATCGCTTTTTTATCGATGCACTCCCTGTACGAATCGAGTACAAGAACATTGACCGGGTCAACCATCTCCTGGACCGTCCGGTGGAGAACCTGGCTGCTTTTCGGGATTCGGGAACCTATATGTTTTATCGACTTAAATATGGAAACATCATTTTTCAGGAGGGGGGATGGCTGGAGCTTATCCGGGAAAAGATTGAAAAGCTGCCCGACCAGTTTTGGAGTCAATTAATTGAATCCTACCGGGCCCGGGCTGAGCACTCTCTCGCCGATCTCGGCTCTGCCGTCATCGCCGGAGACTCACTCTTCTATATGGTCAGTCTAACCGGCTTTATGAAAAGCATCTGCAGCTTTCTTTTAGCGGTGAATCGTCGTTTTGAACCTTCCGGGAGGCAGCTGAAAGAGCTACTCCTCTCCCTGCCGGTGCTTCCGGAGAACTTCCGGGGCAGGTTTGATTCCCTTTTGAGGGAAGATCCGGAATTTGGACCTCTCCGTAAGCGGGAAGTAGCTGAACTTTTGACCAGAAGTATTCTTCTCCTGCAGTGATGAAACGGCTCGTACACTTTCGCACCACCGCTGTCCAATCTCCCTTCTTTCTTCTTGTTCTCCCGGTTTTGATTGCCGCGCTTTTCAGCTCCTGTCGAAGTGATCTGGTGGATCTCCCCTACAGCCATGAAGGGGTTCCCTACAGCCTGAAAAAGGATCCTCCAGTAAAAAGCGGTGAAGAGGGAAGCTTCCTATTCCCCCGAAACTCCCTGACCGGCCGGGATAAGAAGGCGCAGAGCACTCCGGTATACCGCCTCCCGAAGGAGCTCTCCGGTTCCGCTATTGGGGAATTGAGCTTCTCCTGGATTTCCGGCGGAGGCAGCTACTTTCTTGAACTCTTCGATGGAGATGATCTGGCTAATCGCTATCCCCTTCCCGGAGCTCCCGAGGGGTGGGAGCAGGCCCTTAGCTTTCACCTTCCGAATGATCTGGGCCGGGTCAGCAGCTTCCGTATCGCTTCGGAAGATGAGCAGCCTGATTCCCGGTTCAGACTGCAGTCGATTGCAAGCGAGGCGGAGCGGTCAGGGGAGTTAGACCAGCCAGGAAATAGGGACCGGTCAAAAGCTTTCCTGCAGGAGCGTTTTACCCTCAGTTTCTCCGGAGAAGATCTCCTCTCCCCCCGCTTTTCTGCACACCTCTCCTCTGAACATGATCTGCCCTTGGAGCCCGATCGCCTCTTGAGAGGCCATACCGAGCCGGGATTCTTCCTCGCCGAGCTTGATCTTGCTGCTTCGAGCTCTCCCTTAAGGAAAGAGCTGCTTTCCCTCACCTATCTGTGCAGCCAGGGGCTTGATGCACCGGTAGAGGGGCAATTGCGGCTCTACCGGGAGGATTCTTCTCACCATATTTCCTGGAGCCTGCAGTTTCGTCCCGGGGAGCACACCATTTCCCTGGGGCTGGACCATTCTGTGGATGGTCTCTTCCGGCTTGAGGCGGAATGGCA
>CAYMWV010000024.1:0-21259 GCA_964394395.1 uncultured Sediminispirochaeta sp. | reverse complement strand
CCCTGGGGCTGGACCATTCTGTGGATGGTCTCTTCCGGCTTGAGGCGGAATGGCAAGCGGAATGGCAGGGGGAAGATCTTGCTTCAGTTGAGATCATAGAGCTCTCGCTGCTTGAATATCCTCTCTGGCTTGATGGTCGCTGGTCCCCCCTTCCTGCCGATCTTGGGGAGGCGATGGACCGCCCCCGGGATAGCTGGCGCAGATCTGATTTCGAGTTCTACTCCTGGAATCTCTTTCCCAAACTTCTGGTCTTTGATTACCAGGATTATGCGCTGCAGGCTGCAATGTTGCGGCGCCTCGCCTTTTTTGTGGAAAAGAAGGGCTGGGCGGGGCAAGTACTGCCCTGGGAGACCATAGCCAACCGGCATGGCTGGAACGCCCATGACTACCGGAGTGGCGATCTGGCCCGCTTTTTTACCGAAGCGGTCAGCCAGGGGATCACCTTGAACCCGGAAGAGGAGACCCTGAAGGAGATTCTTCTGGCCAACGGAATTATCCGCTCCGCCGGAGAAAACCGGTGGGAAGGGGTGGATGGGGGCATTCTCTCTCTTTCACAGGAGACCAGTGACCGGCTCCGTTACCTCTTCATGGTCCACGAGGGCTATCACGGTCTCTTTTTCTCCAGCAGCAGCTTTCGGGAGGGCGTTTTTACCATCTGGAATAACCTTTCCAGCCCGGAGCAGCGCTTCTGGCAGCGCTTTCTCGACTGGAAATGGTACAATGTGGAGGATGAATACCTCTTGGTCAACGAGTTTATGGCCTATCTGATGCAACAGACCCCGGATAAGGTGAACAGCTACTACTTTGACTACATCATCCCTTCCATGATCAGCTCCCGCCCAGAATGGACTGCGGAGCTTGAAGGGTTTATCAAGAGCTATCCGGATCATTATATCCAGTCGGCTCTGGCGATCGAACAGCTTGCCTGGGAGACAGCGGGGCTGAAGGCGGGAAATCTCTTTGATACCCGGAGGAATCTCCCATAGGTGACAAGTAGCTAACTGGGTGGCTTTACACGTTTTATTGAATTTGGTATAGTTCCTTTGCCTTTTATGGTGAATATCAAATCGAGGTACGGAAGAATGTCGCGTAGATGTGAAATTTGTGGAAAAGGAACAGTCGCTGGTCATAGCGTACCGCGGAAAGGTCAGCCCAAGAAACAGGGTGGAGCCGGCCAGCACATCGGTGTTAAAAGCAAGCGGGTCTTCAAGCCCAATCTCGTTAAGGTTAAAGCTCTTATTGGTACCCGGAAGAAGACCGTAAAGGTCTGCACACGTTGTCTCAAGAGCAACAAGATTGTGAAGGCCTAGGGCGGGAGCTGAGTCCCCCCGCCTGCGAGCAGGAAACCCGAAGCGCCTCACGGAGCTTCGGGTTTTTTTTATAGTGGAAAAAGGTCTCTTTTAACTGTCGTTATTACATCGCTCCAGGGAGCGAACATGAGAGGAGTGTATTGTGGGAAAGTGGCTTGTTCATCGGATTGCTGGGAATTGTTGTAAGCATAAAGAGGGTATCGGGCAGCTATCCGCCATCATCAAGATGTATGATACCGGAAAAACCCTCCTCTCCATTTCCGGGGAGAAGGAAATAACGGACTTGCTCTCTTCCCTTCTCGATCTGGCAAAGGCGAAGGAGGAGCGGCTCTGGAGTCAAATAGAGCAGCTGAGAGATTCCCGGATGGCCCTTCTGGAGGAGCTTCTGCCGGGGGAGAGCCGAAAAGAGGCGGAGGAGGAGCTGCGGCGAGATTTTCAGGATCTGGAGGATATTATTCGGGCGGTCTGGATTGTGGGTGACTGCTCTCCAAGAACTTCCGCCTACGTTATTTCCCTCGGTACTGTCTGGATCGCAAGAACTGTTGCGGCGAGAATGAGGGCGGAAGGTTTTTCTTCCCGTTATATTGATGGCAGCGCCTTTATCACCCTTCGAAGTTCCGCCTCAGGGCCGGAAATTGTCTGGGAAGAGATGGAACGCCGGTGGAACAGCTTCTCCCGGAGCCTGGGGGATGAGGAGTTTCTGGTAACAGCTGGAGGGATTGGTGCAACCGAAGAGGGAGGCATCACCTTCTTTCCCGGAGACGGGGCGGAGTTTACCGCCTCCATCATGGCCTTTCTCCTCAACGCCGAGGCGGTACGGATTTGGACCGATGCTCGGGGGGTGATGAGCGCCGACCCGACTCAGGTCCCCGGGGCGGAGGTGATTCCGGAGCTCTCCTACCAGGAGGCGACAGAGTTAGCCTTCTTTGGTGCCGCTATGCTCCATCCCCCGGCGATGACCCCGGCAATGATCAAAAATATTCCTATCCATATCGGTTCCTTTGATTATCCCGGAGAGGGGGGGACAAAGATTGCCAGCACCGCAGCGAGAGAGAAGGATCGGCCGGTAAAGGGTTTTTCCGTTATCGAAGCCATCGCCCTGCTGAATGTGGAGGGAGCCGGTATGATTGGGGTACCCGGCATCAGTGGCCGTCTCTTTTCGGCCCTCAACAGCCAGGGGATTTCTGTTATCCTTATCAGCCAGGCCTCAAGTGAACATTCCATCTGCTGCGCCATCCCCGCCGATCAGGGAGAAGCTGCCAAAAAGGTTGCCCACAGCGCTTTTGAGGCGGAACTGGCCGCCTACCGGATTAACTCAATTGAGATTGAATCTGATTGTGCGGTTCTCGCCGCCGTAGGGGACCAGATGTCCGGCATCCCCGGTATTTCTGCCGCCTTTTTCGGCAGCCTTGGGAAGGCTGGGGTCAATGTGAGGGCCATTGCCCAGGGCTCCTCTGAGAGGAATATCAGTGCTGTCATCGCTGCTGAGGATGCTCCTGTCGCACTCCGGGCGGTACATGCAGGATTTTACCTCTCCCCCCAGAGCTTGAGCATCGGAATTATTGGTCCCGGTCTGATTGGCGGAACCTTGATCAAGCAGATAGCCGGGGAGAGCCTGCGGCTGAAAGAGCAGTTTCATGTGGACCTTCGAGTCCGGGGCATCACCGACAGTAAACGGATGACCCTGGGAGAGACGGGTATAGACATTGCTGGATGGAAAGATGCGCTGGAACAGGATTCCATTCCCACCAATATTGACACCTTTGTAGACCATATTGATGCTGAGTACTTCCCCCATTCGGTAATTATCGACTGTACCACCAGCACCGATCTCCCCGGGCACTACACTACATGGCTTGACCGGGGGATTCACATCATCACCCCGAACAAAAAAGCGGGGACAGCTCCCTGGGCTGAGTATGAAAAGATGATGGATACCGCCCGGCGGGGAAAGCGACATTTTCTTTATGAAACAACCGTAGGTGCGGGGCTTCCGGTGATCGGAACCCTCCGGGACCTGATCCAGACCGGTGACCGGATTATCAATGTGGAGGGGGTATTCTCCGGTACCCTGGCCTACCTCTTCTGGCGCTTTGACGGCTCGGCCCCTTTCAGCTCCCTGGTTTCAGAGGCGAAGGAGCTGGGGTACACCGAACCGGATCCCCGGGATGATCTCTCCGGCATGGATATTGTGCGTAAAACCGTGATTCTCGCCAGGGAGATCGGCTACCGGGTGGAGGTGGAGGATGTACCGGTGAAGAGCCTGGTTCCCGATGCTCTGGTTGATGTTGATACTGCCGCCTTTATGGAAAAGATGTCCCTGATGGATGGAGAGCTTGACAGGCTGCTATCAGAGGCAAAAAGCCGGGCTAATGTGCTCAAATATGCCGGTTCTATCGATGAAGAGGGGAGGTGCCGGGTGGAATTGAAGGAGTACCCTGCAGAGCATCCCTTTGCCCGGATCAGCGGTAGTGATAACATCGTTGCTTTTACCACCCACCGTTACCGGGAACAGCCGCTGGTAATCCAGGGACCCGGAGCAGGACCGGAGGTTACCGCCGGCGGCGTCTTTGCCGACCTCTTACGCCTGGCCAGTTACCTGGGGGCGAAGCTATAGGCCTCGGAGCATACGGATAACAGCTCCTTCAGAAATGACTCCTTCATACCGCTGTACTATCTCGCCCGTACCGCTGAGGATGATGGTTGTGGGAACCGAGGTTATGGAGAAATAATTGCTCATTTGACTATCTGTATCGAAGAGAACCGGGAAGGTGAGCCTGTTTTCCCGGATATAGGATTGGGCAGCTTTCTGCGATTTCTCCGTTTCGGTAAGGTTGACGGCGTAGAATAGCACTCCTTCAAACTCCTCCGTCCTGGTTTCCAGGCGCTGATGGAGGGAGAGCAGCTCCGGCATCTCCCCTCTACAGGGCCCGCACCAACTGGCCCAGAAATTGAGGATCAGCAGTTCCGGCTTCTCATCTTCAAGGATCTCTATGATCCCCGGTGGGAGTTTACTTTCTTGAGATCTACCTTGTGGGGCCTCTCCCGGGATGGCACTCGCACCGACCCCCAGTGCAGCGCCCAGGGCGGCGCCCAAAAGGGCTGCCGAAGAGAGAAGGGTGACCAGCTTAAGCTGTTTTTGCGGCTGTTCCCGCAGCTTTTTTCCCAGC
Source organism: uncultured Sediminispirochaeta sp. (assembly GCA_964394395.1). Taxonomy (GTDB): domain Bacteria; phylum Spirochaetota; class Spirochaetia; order DSM-16054; family Sediminispirochaetaceae; genus Sediminispirochaeta. The sequence goes on along the minus strand of CAYMWV010000024.1, from coordinate 16,779 downwards.
AAGCGATAGACAAGTAAGAGGATCCCGGCAGCAGAACCGGCCCACACTCCATTCGCCCCCCCGGGGGCAAAGAGGAGGGAGAGGGGATTGCGGATATACCAGGAGAGATGAAGAAAAAGGGGGGTGATTTTCCAGACTCCCAGACCTAGCAGGAGAGAATCCGAAAGAAGGGCCAGGGCTGTTTTAGCTCCTTCCCACTTCTCTTCTCTGCTCCCCGGAATAATCAGCCCGGCAAGCAGGAGAGTGACGCCTCCTGTGGCCAAAGGAATCAGGAGGGGGAGCAGTTTCGCCATCATCGCTTCTTGTAGGCCATCCAGGTGCTTCTCACAATGCTCTCCAGATCTGACTGCTTCGCCTTCCAGCCAAAGAGCTTCAGGGCCATATCGGAACTTGCAACAAGTCTGGCAGGATCGCCAGCTCTCCGGGCGACCGTATCTGCGGGAATCTCCTTCCCTGATACTTCCCGGGCCTTCTCCAGAATCTGCTTTACCGAGAAGCCCATTCCGCTTCCCAGGTTAACCGTAAGGGAGCGGTTTTCCCCGTCGATACACTCCAGTGCTTTTACATGCCCCTCAGCCAGATCGCTTACATGGATATAATCCCTCACCCCGGTGCCATCTTCGGTATCGTAATCATCACCAAAGATTTGTAGGGCCTTCCGTTTCCCCGTGGCAACCTCCATCACCACCGGGATCAGATTGGCCGGATTCTGCTCCAGCCCGGTGACCCGTCCTTCCGGATCGTAACCGGCGGCGTTGAAGTAGCGCAGGGAGGCAAACTTCAGATCCGAAAGGGAGTCAAACCAGAGAAGGTTGCGTTCAATCTCCAGCTTTGTGAATCCATAGTAGTTTTCAGGATTGGTGGGATGTTTCTCATCTATGGGAAGATATTCCGGCTCCCCGTAGACAGCTGCTGAGCTGGAGAGGACAAAGCGCATCACCCCGTGAGCAATAGCGGAGGTGATGACATTGAGGGTTCCGTTGATGTTGTTTATTGCATATTTGGATGGACTAATCATCGACTCCCCTGCAGCCTTGAAGGCGGCAAGGTGGACCACTCCGTCCCAGCCCAGGGCAAGCACTTCATCCAGCCGTTTTCTGTCCAGAATGTCGCCTTTAAAAAACTGGGTGCCCTGGTGGGTATTCTCCATCGATCCGGAGGAGAGGTTATCAAAGATCCCCACCTCGTCTCCTCCATTGAGAAAGGCGAGGGCAACATGGCTCCCGATATATCCAGCTCCGCCGACAAGTAAAACTCTCATAGACTAGGCGTGGTGGCCGCAGTCGTGATCGCCAGCTCCGTCGCCGCAACCCTGGTCCTGGTCGGCTATCTTTCCAGCTAGAAAGGTTTCAACCGCAGCCTGGGCTGGGCCGGATACCCCCCGGTAAAGCTCCATTCCGTTATCCTGAATAAGAGCTGCAGCTCCGGGCCCCATGTTTCCAGCCAGCATCACCGTTACCCCCTGGGCAGCCAGATCAGGAATGATGCTGCTCTTGCAGCCGCAACCGGCTGGGGGGATAATCCTCTCTTCTCCGCTTATGGAGTTGTTCTCCACATGGTAAAGGGTGAAACCGGAACAGTGGCCAAAGTGGGCCTCAATCATTCCACTATCTGATGTGGGAAGTGCAATTTTCATCTCTATCTTCTCCTTCTGTGTTTTTTACTGCGCTCTGTACTGTGCTTTTGCACGGTATTGTGCTTTGTTATCTGTTTATACAATGGAAAAGAGACTTACTCAAGATCTCTTGTAGTTATAGCTCCTCACTTCTGTTCTGGCGGGTTTTGCTTGCCGGTGATGGTGTTCACCCTCAGCCTGATGACCCCGGTTTTTTGAAGGGTCTCCTCAGGGAAGGAAAACCTTTTCTCCGGGCTATAGTGGGCCATAATAAACTCAAGCCCCCGCCGCTTTTCTTCAGGATCTTCAACGATGGTAAGCTTCCCGCTTCCGATGACGGAGCGAAAGTAGGCTGAATAGGAACACGCTTTTTCCCCTCCATCCTTCAGCTGGACAGCTGCTACAGCAGTGAAGGCGAGGGAGACTTCCTTGTCCGAAAGCTGGGTGAAAAGCTCCCACTTGCGTCCCTGCTTTGCCGAGTGAATCCAAAGATCCAGGGGAGTTTCCTGATTCTCCCATCTGCCCTCTATCCCAAAGGAGAGCGGTACTGGGTAGGTTCCACAACTCTCTTTACCGTCAGGGATAGCAAGGGTGAGGTAGGGAGCATCCCTGAGGATGGATCCAATGGCATCTGCTTCATGTAATGCTTTTTCGCTCCTCCGCATCCCTTTCTACTACCCCTTAGTACCGGCCAATAAGTTTTGAATTTCCTTGAGTCTTTTTGCAAGAAGCTCCTCACTCTTTGCTTCCACCACCAGGCGCAGATAGGGCTCGGTATTGGAGGGTCGGACATTGAACCACCAGTCGGAAAACTCGATCCGGTAACCGTCAAAGTCCAGAAAAAGCTCCGGCTCTTCTTCCCCCAAGAAGTGGTCTTTGAGCAGATCCATGGCAGCCTGCTTCTCTTCGATCCGAAAGTTGATCTCCCCGCTGTTGGCGTACTGCTTCATTCCATCAATAAGGGAGGAGAAGCTTTTCCCTTCCCTCTTGGCCCGGGCGACTACCTCCAGGACAATGAGGCTGGCCAGCATCCCGCTGTCGCAGTTGAAAAAATCCCGGATGTAGTAATGCCCGGCCAGTTCTCCCCCAAAGACTGCATTAAGTTCCCGCATCTTCAGCTTTGCAAAGGCGTGTCCCACCTTCCAGATGTGGGGTTCTCCCCCCAGCTTTCTGATATGTTCGGTCACCGACTTGCTGGTTCTGATATCTACCAGGACCTTCCCTTTCTCTTCTGCAAGGAAGTGCTCTCCCATAAGGCCGATGATGAGATCCGGAGGGACAAAGGTTCCCTTCTCATCCACAAACATCACCCGGTCTGCATCCCCGTCATAGATGACGCCGATGTCATCGCCCCGGGAGAGGACCGAATCCTTCAAGAGCTGTACATTTTTCTCCTCCAGGGGATTTGGTTCATGGTTGGGGAAGGTACCATCCAGGGTGTCCAGGAGGTAGTGGGGACTCTCTCCCAGGAGTTCATGGACCAAGATAGAGGCCATCCCGTTTGAGCAGTCTACCGAGACCTGGAGGTTTGAGAAATCAGGGACAAAGGCTTTGAGATACTCGATATAGCGGCTCTTCACCTCTATCCTGTTTACCTCGCCCCTCTTGGCGGCAGGCTGCACCGGATCATTCAGCATCGCCTCCAGCTCTTTCAATCCCGATTCGTAACCCACCGGAAGGGCCCCTGTTTTTGACACCTTCAGACCGTTATACCTGGCAGGATTGTGGCTGGCGGTGATCATTACTGATGCGTCGTAACCGAGTTGGGCGGTTGCCCAGTAGACCATGGGGGTTGTGGCCAGTCCCATGTCGTCCACATCTGCTCCGGCGTCGTTTATTCCCCTGCAGAGGGCATCAAAGATGGTATCGCTGGAACTTCTCACGTCCCGGCCAACCAGAACCGTCTTGGCATTCAGCAGCCCCGGAAGGTGAAAGCCTATCGTGTAAACATCCTTGGCGGTAAAATCTTCCTCGAACACTCCCCTGATATCATAGGCTTTAAACGCTTTCATTGTTACTCTCTCCCGGTTAATTGATCGATGGTTTCAAAAAAGCCCTTGTTATCGAAGAGCTCAAAATAGAGAGCATCCCCTCCATTGAGGGAGAGCTCTACCGCTTTTCTTCCCAGCAGGGCGGAAAGGCCCCCCGCTTCCGCTATCTTTGCCTTCTCCAGTTGTCCTGTGACCACCTTTCGTGCCTTATCAAGCATCACCAGCCGGGCTCCATCCAGCTGTCCGGCGGGAAACTCCACCTTGAACTTCTCATATTTTGGCTTTTTGGTGTTGATTAACGCCATGATGGAGTTCTGTTGTCTTTCAAAGTCTTCAAAGATGAGCCGCTCTCCAACCCGGTAGAGGAGCCCCCCAATATCCTGGACTCCCCTGCCACTCCTTCCAATGAGAAGAGCGTAGGTTTTATAGAGGATCTCTCCTCCGTTCTGCTCCTCCAGCTCTTTTAGAAACTGTGCCGCATCATCACTCATGGACTAATCCAGATACTCGATTCGGTGAACCAACTTTGCACCCTTTGCAAGCTGGGCGCTTACACCGCAGTACCGCTCCTGGCTCAACTTTACCGCCTTCTCCACCTTCTCCAAGTCCAGGCCATCGTTCTTCTTAAACTGGTACACCACCGTCACATCGACATAATACTTGGGGTGCTCATCGCCGGTTTCCCCTTCAACTTCTATGTTGAACCAGCTCGGTTCCTGCTGCATCTTTCCAAGGATGGAGATAACATCCATACCGGTGCACCCCGCAAGACCTGCTAAAAGCAGCGCCTTTGGTCTGGGTCCCTGGTCACCTCCGCCAACCGAAGCATCCGCATCCATCAACAGCTTGTGACCGGTCACTTCTGCTTCAAAGGCCATCCCTTTTTTCCATTCGCATATTACTTTGCTTCCCATGGTTCCTCCTGATTTTCTTAGCTGATACCAATTTCTTCTCTCTTATCTTCTCTCTAATATACTCTCAATCCGGTGGATTGGCAAAGCCCGACCGATCGGGATAGAGTAAGAACCATGAAATCCTTCGAGAAACTCCTCAAAGCGCGGCACACAAAACTCAGAAGACTCTTTACCGATGAAGGGAGTGACTGTTTCCGTATCTATGACAGGGATCTGCAGGGCTACCCATTTACTATTGATATCTACAATCGCCATCTCCTGCTGGTTGAATATGAGCCAGGAGAGCGGGAGGCAGCTCCGGTAATAACGAGAGAGGCGGCGGTGGAGATTGCCAGTTCTATGCTCTACATTGATCCGGATTGGGTAATCTACAAATACCGTCCCAAACGACGGGGTCTGGAGCAGCATGAGAAGCTTAGATCCCGGGGTGAGCGCATTAGGGTGAGGGAAAAGGGGCTCACCTTCCTGGTAAATCTGACTGATTACATCGATACCGGCCTTTTCATGAACCACCGGCTTACCCGCTTTATGGTGATGCAGGAGAGTTTGGGGCAGAGGGTGCTCAACCTCTTCGCCTATACCGGCTCTTTCACCGTTGCTGCCGCCGGCGGAGGCGCTCTGGAGACGGTAAGTGTTGATCTTTCAAACACCTATCTTCAGTGGGCCCGGGAAAACATGGAGACCAACGGATTTATAGGGGGACAACATCGATTTGTTCGCAGTGATGCAAGAACCTTTTTGATGGACCAGGCTGAGGAGGCAAAAGGGGGGCAGGGGAGGTACGATCTTATTATCCTTGACCCGCCTCTCTTCAGCAACAGCCATAAGACCAGTGGAACCTTTGATCTCCAGCGGGACTATGTCTGGTTTATCGCATCGGCGGTCAAATTGCTCTCCGATGGAGGGCGCCTTCTCTTCAGTGTTCCTAAAAAGGAGTTCCACTTTGATCCCGGCAGAATCCTCGGCTGCGAGAGCCGGGAAATTACCAGGGAAACCATACCTCCCGATTTTACCGGCAGGAAGCCCCATAGAAGCTGGGTGGTGAGCCGGAAACGTGTCAAGATTGCCCGAAAAAGTTCTTGACCCGGTCCAGGGTTCCATCTTCGGTAAAGAGAAAGGTTTTCGGGTTTTCACTGACAAAGCGGTGAACCTGAGCATCCGAGAAGCTTGACGCCTCAAAATCCCGGTAGTAGGAGAGGTAGCTTTCGGTTTTTGAGAGGTTGACCATAAAGTCGGTACCGAACAAGGTTCTTTTCAGAACCCGTTCCCGGTTGGTCTCCGGAAGGCTCTCCAGCTGTTTGTTCAGGAAGGGATAATAGTCCGGGCTGGTTCCGTTAAAACTGAAATCGGCATAGATGTGATCAAACTGCGTCATCAGGGAGAAGATATCTTTCAGCCATTCGGTTTTTTGCAGCAGCCGGAATTTGCGGTAGTACTGGTAGCCGTAGTGTCCGAAGTTGAGCTTGAGATCGGGGAACGCTTCCAGCGCCTTTGCCCATCTCTTGGGTGAGCTGTTACGCCAGGCGATCTTTACCGGAAGGGTGCGGTATCCCTGATCATCGCAGTGGGTGGTGATGGGAATCCTTCGCTTTCGGCAGAAACGGTAGAGGAGCTTCACTTTTTCAAGCTCCTCCGGCTCCTCCTCTGGCCAGGGATCGAAGCCCAGGGGAGGGTAGACCTTGATTCCGGAAAAGAGATTGCTTCCCGCATTATCCAGAAGGCCGGAAAATGCACTTATCAGCCGGGTTGTTTCTGTACGAAAGGCAAAAGAGGAGCTGTATACCGAGAAGTACTTCTTCAAGAGCTCTTCCAGTTCCCTCAAGGAGTAGCTTGCGGTATTAATGCCCAAAAAGGGGTAGATTCGAAGGATTCCTTCAGGCCGATCCTTGTGGTAGAGTTGGATTCCTTTCAGCACATCCCGGGCATATTTCCAGATAGGTTTCTCCGGGGCCCGGTTGTAATAGAGCCCATCCAGTTTCTTGCTTCCTCCGGAGAAGTCCATCACCAGGGGGGTCAAGACCAGCTGCCGGTACTCCCTGCCTCTGAAGCGGAGTACACCATCTTCCAGAATACCCCGGTTGCCAATCTCATCCTTTTTGTTGTCCTTACTGTTGCGGTTTTGGGAGAGAAACTTTCCCGCCAGGTCATCTTCCATCAGCTTGAAGATTCCGGCAATATCATGTTCCATCACCGCCAGCATGTTTCCCGCCTTTTTTACCGGATGGCGGGTGTTGGGATCCAGCAGGTATCCCGGGGAGAACACTTCGCTGATGATCTCTTCGGTGAAGTTTTTCCGGAACTCCTGGATAAACATGAGAATATTGGGATGGGCGATGGTCATTGCGTGACAATGGGGATCGTAAAAAATCTCATCTCTTTTTACCGGCATCTTTCTGCTCCCTGGCCAGCCACTTCCTGCTTAGCCGTCCTTCTTTTCCAGCTTCGCCCAGCTGTCCCGCAGCCCCACAGTACGGTTGAAAACCGGCTTTTCCGGCTGGCTCTCCACCGGATCGAGGGCAAAGTACCCTTTTCGGAGAAACTGGTAGTAGTTCTCCATTTTCGCACCTGCCAGGGAGGGCTCAGCTTTGGCAGTGATCACCTCCAGGGAGTCAGGGTTGATGTCATCCAGGAAGTTTCCGCTCTCCTCCCCGGGAAACTGAGCCTTAAAGAGGTTATCGTAGAGATTCACCTTTACATCTACCGCATGGGGGATGCTTACCCAGTGGCTTGTTCCCTTCACCTTCCGGCCATCCGGGGTCCCTCCGCCCCGGCTCTCCGGATCGTAGCTGCAGTGGATGCAGACAGGCTCTCCGGTGGCGGGGTCCTTATCCACCCCGGTGCAGGTGATGTAGTAGGCGTGTTTGAGCCTGATCTCCCGTCCCGGAGCGAGACGAAAAAACTTCTTCGGAGGATCTTCCCGGAAATCTTCCCGTTCTATCCATATTTCCCTGGAAAAGGGGATCTCTCTTGTGCCATCCTCTTCCCGCTCCGGATTGTTTACCGCCTCGAACCACTCCTCTTTATCCTCAGGATAGTTGTCGATCACCACCTTCAATGGGTCAAGCACTGCCATCACCCGAAGACTTCGAATATTGAGGTCTTCCCGGAGACAGTGGTCCAGCAGAGCCATATCGACGGTACTGTACACCTTGGCAACTCCGATCCGTTCGGCGAAGTCCCGGATCGCCTCGGGGGTGTAGCCCCGGCGACGCAGCCCGCTGATGGTGGGCATCCGGGGATCGTCCCAGCCGGTTACATGCTTTTCTTCCACCAGCTGCAGCAGTTTGCGCTTACTCATGACGGTGTAGGTGAGGTTGAGCCGGGCAAACTCGATCTGCCGGGGTTTACTCTCAGTACCGCCATTCTCCACCGCCCAATCGTAGAGGGGCCGGTGATCTTCAAACTCCAGGGTACAGACCGAATGGGTAATCCCTTCAAAGGCGTCCGAGAGGGGATGGGTAAAGTCGTACATCGGGTAGATGCACCAGGCATCTCCGGTGCGGTGATGATGGCTTCGGCGGATCCGGTAGAGGGCAGGATCCCGCATATTTATATTACCGTGGCTCATATCAATGTTTGCCCGCAGCAGCATGGCCCCGTCGGGATGCTCTCCGGCCCGCATCTCTCTGAAGAGTTTCAGGTTCTCCTCGGGGCTGCGCTCCCTGTTGGGGCTCTCTTTCCCAGGCCTGGTCAAGGTTCCCCGGTACTCCCGCATCTGCTCGGGGCTCAGGTCGTCTACATAGGCCTTCCCTTCGGTAATCAGCTTTTCCGCAATCTCGTAGAGCTGCTCAAAGTAATCCGAAGCGTAATACTCATGATCAGCCCAGGAGAAACCGAGCCACTCTATATCCCTTTTAATTGAATCGATATATTCCTGGGACTCCTTCTCCGGGTTTGTATCATCGAAACGAAGATGACACCGGCCTCCAAAACGTTTTGCCAGTCCGAAGTTGAGACAGATCGATTTTGCGTGACCGATATGGAGGTACCCGTTCGGTTCCGGGGGAAAGCGGGTAACTATCGTTTTATGCTTTCCCGATTTGATATCTTCGTCTATGATCCGTTCAATGAAGTTGAGGTTTTCAGCCATCTCCGTTCAGCTCCTTTTTGCTTTTCCTTTTTCCTGTAACAGAGGCTATTCTAGCAAAAAGCGAGGATTTGGACCAGCGGTGGAGGGGCGAAAGTAAATTCTACCATCTGTTGTAACTTGGGGATGGAAAGCAGTTGATGATTTCGGAACCTATTCCGGTATCTGGAACAGTTGCATGGAAGGATAATCCTCACTAACCGCTTCCATTAAAACTGTGTCGTACCGTCTGTCCTCGATACGTTTTGAGCCCTTTCTTATACCGATTTTTCGAAAGCCCGCTTTTTCATAACAGCGTATACCCTGCTTGTTGAAGGAGTAGACCCGGAGAAGAATGTTGTAGAGGTTCAGCACCGAGAATGCCTAGGAGAGAACGAGTCGGGTTGCCTCGGTACCGATACCTTTTCCGCGACTCTCCCGGGAACCGATAAATATTCCATATTCTGCAGTACCGTTGAGCAGGTCCACATCCATTAGACTGCAGGATCCGAGAAGTCGATCCTTTTCCTTCCCCTCTTCCCGGCCGATGATCAACCAGTTGTATCCCGTCGATGCCATACTGTTCATTATTCCTCCTTACGTTCCAGATGAACCGGATCTTGTAATAAGCTCCTTTATTGGAAGATCTCGGGGTCTGAATATGTTACAGGATAAGGTTACCAATTAATTCGTTCAAGTCCCCGGAAATCTCCAGCCCAGCCCGTTCCCCTTCTCCTTCAAAAAGGGTTTGCATTCCCTTTCCGGCGGAAGCTTTCTCTTTCAGGGTGATGCGGCACCGGGCGGAGAGGGACTCTTCAACGCTGCTGCGCATAGCTCCCTCAATGGGGGCCTGGAGGGCCCGCTTGGGACCTCCCAGAACCTGGAGCTGCAGGATGTATCGGCCTTTCCCGAAAAAGGGGCCGCTTCGAATTACCGCTTCAAAGCCGGGATATTCGCCATCGGCTTCGCTGCTGCCGCCGCTACCACCGCCTCCGCCACTGCCGCCGCTGTGGCCGTTGGGTAAGAGCCGGAGCTCCTCAAACCGGGCCCCGGAATAGGTACAAAACTGGTAGAGTTTTCCCTTTAGAAGAAGGCCTATAATAAAGCCGGAGAACCATTTTCCGTGCCAGGGAATTTTGGCCAAGGAGAAGGTGAGTGAAACCCCCTCCTGCTCGAAGTGGTTACACTGCAGCCATATCCAGGCGGAGGGGAAACCGCTCCCCCAATCCTTCTCGATATAGCAACGTCCTCCGTCGAAGTTGTACCGCTTGCTGTCTATCCGCAGGGATCCGTTTACGGGGCTATCCATAGAGAGGACCCCATGGTAATTCTCCATAACAGGAAGCAGTCCATACCAGCCCATCGCTCCGGGGCTGAGGAGCCTTACCGGCCAGGGGGAAAGGGCGTCAATCTCTATGCGGCCATCCAGCGTGAGGGAGCAGTCCCGGTGAGAGAGGCGAACCTCCTTATCTGAAAAATGGTGATCTCCCAGGGTGAAATCAAAGCGTCCGGCGACAGGTGTAAAGAGCGGGAGAGGATAGGGAATAAATCGGTAATCGAGACTGGTGCCGTCGTAGATTTGCAGGAAGGCGCTTTTCCTCTCCCTTCCCACAGCTATTCCAGGGATGATTGCCAGCGCTTCCTTGCAGTTTTTTGATACCAGTTTATAATACCACCCCTCAAAAAAGGGCTTTTTCACTGCAGCGCTTTGGAAAGCCCCGGGGTTCCATATCGGGCGCACTATCGCTCCGCACTACTTATTGGGATGGTGAAAGAGAAGGTGGATCCTCTTCCTTCAGAACTCTCCACCGATAGTTTTCCTCCATTTTTCTCCACAAATTCATGGCAGATTTGCAGCCCCAGCCCGTGCCCCCTTTCATTCTCCGTTCCAGGGGTTGAGAAAGAACCGGAGATTTCGAAGAGTCTGGTCAATCTGGCGGGGTCCATCCCGACTCCCTGGTCACTTACCTTGATTGTGGCAAGATTATCATCTGCGATAGCTTCTACTTTTACTCTGCTCTCTTTCGGAGAAAACTTGATTGCATTGGATACCAGGTTACGAATCACCGTCTCAACCATTTCTCCATCCGCCCATATATTGATGCTCTCCGGTGTTTCAAGTTCTATTTCAACCTTCTTTTCTGAAGCCAGGGCCTGTAGGGGCGAGGTAGCTTGAACTGCGGTGGCTGCCAGATTAAGTCTGCGGGGAACCGCTTCGATCCCCCCACTCTGGCTTCGGGCCCAGGTAAGGAGATTTTCCAGGAGGGTATCGGTGTTTTTGACCAGGTCCTCCAGCTGGAGAATAATAGTTCGGAACTCCTCCCCCTGGAGCCGAAAGGTATCATCCTGCATCACCCGGATAAAATTGATAAAGCTGCTGATGGGGGAGCGCAGGTCATGGGCAATGATGGAGAAGAAGTGGTTTTTTACCGCAATTGCTTCTTTCAATTTACGGTTAGCCTCTTCAAGTGCCTGCTGCCGGTCTTTTTCTGCGGTAACATCAAAGACAATGCCGGTAATGGTTACCGGAGCTCCTTTCTCATCCCGTTCGGTCACCTTGCCCCGGTCGTAGAACCAGCGCCAGGAACCGTCGTTACAGCGCATCCGGTATTCTACTTCGTAGACAGGAATGGCCCCTGTTAGATGATCTTTCATGACGCCCATTGTCTTCGCATAATCATCGGGGTGAATAAGGGAGGTGAAAGAGTCGACCATGGGATGGAAGGACTCGTAATCGTAACCAAGCACCTCCACCTTTCTGGGGTTGAATACAACCCTGCCGGAGGGGTAGTGCCAGCTCCATCGTCCCAGGTTTCCTGCCCAGGAAAACTCCAGCTGCTCCTCAGTGATGATCCGTTCCTCTTCCTGCCGTTTTACATCGTCCCTGAACTCTCGAAGTTCTTCCAGTTCCGCCTTCAGGCGGGCAATTTCCTGTTCTGTCATAACCTTACCTATAGTAAAACAAAAGGGATCAAAATGCACGTTAAAAATGCTATTTTCCTTCCCTTGCCTTTTCCGCCTTGAAGAGAAAACCGGGGCTGAAAACGGTTATCCGGTTCCGTCCATCTTCCTTGGATACGTAGAGCGCCTTGTCGGCCTGATTGATCAGCGCCGATTCTTCGTAAATCCTTCTCCTGTTTACATGGTTTACTCCGATGCTGACAGTAACGTTAAGGGGCTTGTTATCATAATCCACCCGCATTTCCTGGACTGAGTTTCTGATTCGTTCTGCCACCTGTACCGAGGTGGGAAGGGAGGCTTCAATGAGCAGGACAAAGAACTCTTCACCTCCAAAACGGGAGAGTACATCCTCTTCCCGGAGTGATGCTTCCAGAACACGGGCCAGGGAAAAGAGGACCTTGTCACCCGCCAGATGTCCAAATTTATCGTTAAACTGTTTGAAATGATCCACATCGATAGCCAGAATGGCGAAGGTTGCTTCATGACGGCGAACCTTTGCGGTCTCCTCCTGGAGCCGCCGCATGAAGTAGGAGTGGTTGTAGAGTCTTGTCTTAAAATCGGTTACTGCACTGGTGTAATAGATGCTGTTTTGCAGGCTGATGGAGGCAAACTTCATCAGTTTGTCCAGTAGAATCATCTCATCGGGGCTGTAATCCTCCCCAAGCATCTTTACCCCGATGACAATAAGCCCAAAGAGCCCCTCCACCCCAATGAGGGGAACGATAATTGCGGGCTCTAGAGGGAGGAAAATGTCTGTCAAGGCAGGTTCATTTAAGCTGTATTCAAAGAGATGAAAATCGATGGAGTTTGGATAGCGGTCAAAAAAGCTTCGGTACTCTTTAAATGATCTCATCTCAACTCTGGGAGGAACAGGCCTCAGATTTTCAAAGCTGAGACTTTTTATGGTCTCTCCACTATCATGGTCATGGAAAAAGAAGGCGAGGTGCGAAGGGATAAACTTGTCCACAATAGAGGAGATGAGGAAATGGACCAGATCCTCCGGGCTCCGCTGGTTGAAAATCTCCACTGCGTTTGATAGAAGCTCTTCCAGGTCGTGGATTTTATGCTGCTGTTTTTGTATCTGCTTTAAAGCCCCCGATTTCTGGAGAGCATCGTAGTGCTTAATAAAGGCTTCATCGGCAAGTAGATCCTGCATAATCCTATTATAACAAAAGCTGTATCCTTGTTCCCGGGTTTTTCTTAAAAAAAGGGGAGAAATTATCATGCATTGCTGCCTTTTTATTGTTATGAACAGGTAGGAGGATAGTATGAATATAAAGATCGTTCTTGTAAGCGTGGCATTGCATCTGTTGCTTCTGGGGTTTTTCTCATCCTGTGCCGGTTTCTCCAATGGAGCAGCCATGGATCGCCCTTCCCAGGATCGGGTAACGATTGTTGAGGCGGCAGAGGAGCTCACTTTCCCCCTCGAGTCCTACTTTGCGGTAGCTTCCATCTACAGAGGGCTATTTGAACCCTTGTCTTTGGACATTAAACTGAGCCTGGATGAGAAATGGGAGATCCTTTCTGCCCTCTATTTTCAGAGCCCCCTGCTTGATGAAATAGCAGGAGGAAACCTTGATGAGGCTCCTCCGGGGAGCCTGGAAATTTCGGGGTTTTATGAAACCGGGGATGCTTTAAAGATACTCTTTACCCGTTTTCCTGACCCCTACCGGCTGGAGTGGATGAGCAACTGCATCTACAGCCCTATTGTAAAGGGCCCCCTGCTTGGTAGGGGAGAATTTATTGGAAATCGGGGGCAGGTCTATAACTACGGAGATACAATTCTCCTGGCTCGGGGCAGGCCTCTCCGCTTTGTGGAGGTTGAGGATAGCAGGAGCTATCTTGATGCTCTTGTAGAGAAGAGATCTGCAGAACCGGGAGCACTTTTGGATACTGTTTCCGATGTAGAGAGGCTCAATGCGATTTTGATCCTCCTGGAGGGGGGGCGAATGGAGGATACAGAGATTGTTGAAAGATATCTCAATTCTTTAGATCAGACCATCCCTGTCCGGTTGATCAAGGCCGAGTGGGCTCTTGCTGCAGGGAACAATAGTGAAGCGATCCGTTTCCTTGACGAGGTGAAAGAACTGCCCCCCGAAACAACCGAAGATAGTCGGAGGATCATAGAAAATTTTCGGGATCGTTACCTGCTGCAGCAACGTCTGGATGATGCACAGTCGGAATAGGCTTGTTCTACAGCATAATCACGGTAGCGGCCGGAGGAGGACGCAAGCTCCCCTTCAGGTCTTCTGTAAGTACCCCTTCGGGGGTCATTTATCTGTCAGTTTCCGATAGAAGGAGAGATCGCTCCGGAGCGTTTCAATCTCATCGTCCCTGTTCCGGACTGACGATTCCAGTGCTTCCAGCCGCTGTTCGATTCTCTCGATCGCCTCCCGGTCTCCACCCTGGTGTTTGGCGGCGGAAAGCTCAAGCATTTTTGTGATTATGCTGGTGATCGATCCAACTGCAACAATGGCAATAATAGCGGTCCAAAGCGACATTTTTTCCTCCTCAAAGGGCCTCTCTCTATGCTAATCTGCTTATAGCCATTTTCACCATCAATGGGGAAGAAAATCAAGAAGGTGAAAAACGGAAAACTTTCCCAAAAGGGTGAATCAATGGTATTATTGGAGGATGAAAGATGTGCTCAGTGAAAAGTATAACATCCTGTTCCAACACTCCTCCATCGCTATTATAGAGGAAGATTTTACCCCCCTTTTCCAACACCTTCAAAAGTCCGGCCTTTCAGACCCGGAAAAACTGGAAGCTTTTTTTCTGGAACATCCCGACCAGCTATATGAGCTTTACAATCTTGTAGAGATTTTGGAGGTAAATCCTGCGGCCATCTCCCTCTTTGGAGCAGAGAATAGAAAGCACTTCCTCGGTTCTCTGAAAAAGATATTGCCCCCGGAGGCCCTTCCCTTTTTCAAGGAAGAGATTCTTGCATTTCTCCGGGGAGAGAGAAAGTATGAGGGTGAAACCCGGAATATGAGGATAGATGGTTCGGTGCTCTACCTCTTTGTCTCTGTTGCTCTTCTACCAGAGGATGAGAATAGGTGTCAAAAAGGGATCATCTCCATCCTGGATATTGGTGACAGGCGGAAACGGGAACGGGACTTGGAGGAGCGGAAGGCTCTCTACCAAACACTTCAGGATATCACCCTGGTAATGGCAGGAGAGATCCATCAAGATCAGCTCCTGGATCTGGTCTTGCAGCAGCTGAGAAGGGTGGTTGATTTTACCTGTGCCAGTATCCGCTTCTTGTCTGAGGGGAAGCTAAAGGCGGTACGGAGCCTGGGGCACAAGGAGAGGGGTGCGGAGGATCTTATCCTGAATCAGGAGATCGATCCGAAGTTGTACCCTCTTGCCAGAGAATCCCTTGATTCGGGAGAACCTCTTTTGATTGCTGATGTGGATCAATATGAGGAATGGATTGCCGATCCGGCACTTTCCTATATCAAATCTATCGTTTTTCTTCCCTTGAAGGTGGGCGATCGCCTGATAGGGCAGATTGTCCTTGAGCATGAAGAGACAGGGGCTTTCTCTCTGGAGGACGCAGAGCGGCTAAAGCCCTTTGCCTCTGCAGTGGCCATCTCCCTTAAAAACAGCTTCCTCTATCAGGAGCTTGAAAAGACGGTGGAGCAGCGGGAGATGCTTTTGCGGGAGATGCATCACCGGATCAAGAATAATCTGGCGCTTGTCAACAGTCTCATTAATCTGCAGTTCCAACAGGAGGATGATCCGGAAATCGCCTCAATGCTAAACCATATTCAGCGAAAAATAGCATCCATCCTTCTGGTCCATCAAAAACTGTACCAGGGAGAAGATTTTAAGCATATCGATCTAAAGGGATACCTCTCAGACCTCCTATCCGACCTGGTCGCTTCTGAAAGTAGCACGGCTTATGTGAATACCAATATTATCATGGCAGAGGATCTATTATATTCCATAGACCAAGTTATCCCCTTAGGGCTTATTGTCAGCGAGCTTTTTACCAATTCGGTAAAATATGGCTCCCAGGAATCTCTCAGCTTTTCTATCCATTCAGACCTTGCGCAGGATGAAATGAAAATAACTATTTCTGATAACGGGCCGGGTTACCCGGAGGAAACAGCTATTCCAGGGCATCTTGAGCGCAGTGGCGGAATTGGTCTTGTATTGGTTAAGGCTTTAAGTGAACAGATTGGGGGAAGATGCACCATAGTGCCAGGGGAAGAAGGGGGTGTCATCCTGGAACTCCCGTTACCTGAGAGCAGAGCTTCCATGGCTTGAATTCTGTAACTTGAAAGGGCACTCAGAGAGTATCTATCAATTCAATTCCGTGGCGATTTCCCAGTTCCCTGGCCCGATCAATTGATGCCAGGACATCCTTTGGATTGTGGGCATCGGAGTTACAGATCCCAGAGACGGGATATCCGGAGGCCACCTCCCAAAAACCCTCTACCGGATAGGGCTGGCCCTTTTTTCGGAAACCGTAACCGTTGATCTCCAGGGGGATTCCTGTTGCAGCGGCAGCTTCAATGATCTCTCTGCTGCAGGCCTCGGTCTCCTTATCCCAGCTCTTGTAACCTGCTCCAAACCCGTCGGGGTGGGCGATGAAGGTGAATAATCCGCTCTCAATTGTCTTGATAAGATGTTTTGCATAGGAAACCAGGTGGGCGGGGCTCTCCACCTCACCCAGAGAGAGCCAGCTGCCCCGGTGGGGAAACCAATGGAGAGCTCCGATGAGGTAGTCAAAACCCCTTTTGTCGAGCAGCTCCTCCTTGTAAAAGGAGTGGTAAGGGTTGTCCCATTCACACTCTGCTGCTTTTAGAATGATCAGTTCCGGTTCAGCCCTGCGGGCATCTTCGATCTCCTCCTCATAGAGGGGCAGTTCCTCCATTGCCATCCGGACCCAGGGCCATCTGTTGTCCGGAAGAGGTGTGTGATCACTGATCCCGAGAATTGAGGCGCCCTGTAAAGCCGCCTCGGCGGCGTATTCGACAGCACTCCCGGAGGCGTGCTTGCAACGTTTTGTGTGGGTGTGGTAGTTGTTCATTACCCCGGGAGGGTAGCCTGCTTTCCCGCTTCTCTTCAAGTAGGCTACAAATGTGAGACGACCACGATTAGTGGTCGACCGAAAAAACGAAAAGAGAAAAGGAATTCTCAATGTGGCAATGCCACATTGAGAATTCCGGTCAAGTAGGATGCTTGACAGTCGGTTTTTCGGTGGTACTATGTAGCTATGAATAG
>CAYMWV010000023.1:20528-26105 GCA_964394395.1 uncultured Sediminispirochaeta sp. | reverse complement strand
TCTTCATCTTCTTTATCGGGGTGCTGGTGCTCTCCAGCTTTATCACCCGCTCCGGTCTGGGTAACCGCATCTCGGTCTTTCTCCTCTCAAAGACGGGAAACTCCACGGGCCTCATCATCTTCGGCTTCCTATTTGTGGGAATGATCCTCTCCATGTGGATCACCAACACCGCCGTGGCCGCCATGCTAATGCCCCTGGGAGTCTCCATCCTTAAAGAAGAGGGGGTTACCCCGATGAAGAGCAAGTTCGGCAAGGCGCTGATGATCGCCTGCGCCTGGGGCCCCATCATTGGCGGCATCATGGCCCCCTCGGGGGCGGGACCCAACCCCCTGGCCATCGGCTTTCTCAAGGAGATGGCCGGGGTGGAGCTCAGCTTCATCGGCTGGATGATCTACGGCGTTCCCGCCGGGCTCCTGATCCTCCTTCCCACCTGGGGAATCCTGATGCTCTTCTTCAAACCGGAGATGAAACAGCTGAAAAAAACCAAAGCAGAACTTCGAGCCGAATACGAAGCGCTCCCCCCCATGGGCCGGGAGGAGAAGGTGACCCTGGTGATATTCCTGGCCACGCTCTTTCTCTGGCTCACCACTCCGCTGTTTGAAAAAGTGCTGGGCATCTCCATCCCCATCAGCATGCCCGTACTCCTTACCGCCAGCCTCTTCTTCTTCCCCGGGGTCGGCTCCATCAGCTGGGACAAGGTGGAAGACGAGATGAGCTGGAACTCCATCATCCTCATCGTCTCCGGAATCAGCCTCGGCATGATGCTCTACACCACCGGCGCCGCAGAATGGCTGGCCGTAGGCTTCCTCGGCGGCATCGGCGGCCTGGCCCCCTTCACCCGGGTCTTCCTGGTGATCCTCATCATCAGCTTCCTCAAAATCTTCCTCTCCTCCAACACCGTCACCGCCACCATCATCATCCCCATCATGATCACCCTGGCAGCCAACCTGGGCATCGACGCCCTCTCCATCACCATCCCGGCGGCGCTGACCACCAGCATGGCCTTCATCCTGGTAACCAGCACCCCCACCAACGTCATCCCCTACTCCGCCGGCTACTTCTCCATCAAAGATATGGCCATTGCCGGTTCGCTCATGACCGTGGTTGCCAGCATTATTGTGGCTGCGGTGATTTTCGTGGTCGGGGGATTTACCGGGCTGTACTGAGCCCCTGGCCTGATACCTGATACCTGCTGAACAGCTCCCGGCCTGAGCCCTCTCAGGCCTGCTTCTTCTTTGGCCGGCTCCCGGCCCTTCCGGCCCGGGACCGCGCTTTCCGCTGCAACGCTTCGACCCCGGCAGGGGCGAGGGGGCAGGTCCAACCTGCTCCCTTCCGTTTGCATGGCATCCCTTACCGACCATTCTTTCCGGACGCCGGGGCCTGCAGGGTTTACGCTGCAATCGCTGCCGGGGTGGGGAGAAAGCTATTGACGTGCATAAAATATTATGCAATTATCGTTAAGTGATCGTTTTTGAATACAATCCGGAAAAATCAAACAGTAACTTACAAAAACATGGAATCGATTTTGAACAGGCACAAATGTTGTGGCAGGATAAAAATCTGTTAATACTTGTTTCAAGGTTTCCAGATGAACAACGATATCTTGCCATTGGGCAGATATCAGAACTTCCATGGACAGCGATTTTTACCGAAAGAGATGAAAGGATTCGCTTAATAAGTGTACGTCGTTCCCGAAAAGAGGAGAAGGCTTTATATGAACAGAACAGACAGATCGAACCTTGAAACGCGGTTTGATGATGGAGAAGAAATCCTTGATTTCTTCGAAACAGAAGTGGTGCTGACCATCGGACGTCTTGCAGAATTGGCAGAAATCCTCAATCTCTCCGCATTAGCACGACAAGCAGATATCAATATCCAGACCCTCCAGGCAAAGATACGTAGACACACCCCTCTATCGGGTGATGAAGTACGCAAGATTACCGGAGTACTGAAAAAGTTTCACCTCCAGACGGTGGCCTAAAGTTTCCAATGATCATTGAGCTAACCAAAGAAGATGATCTAATTTCTCTGGTGGTTTTACCCTTTGAAATAGGAAATGCACTATCTGCCATGTATAAGAGGAACAGGCTGGATAAAGCTCAGATAATCGATTGTTATTCTTTATTTCAGAGGATTCCAGTTAGATTGATAGACGTTAAAATTCAATCGTCCTTGCTTATTGCAGCAGATTATGGAATATATGTCTACGATGCTTATTATTTAGAGATCGCTAAACGATACAAATGTAGGTTATTGAGTTTGGATATTAAAATGAAAGAAGTAGCCGCTGATTTAGGTATTCACTTATTGGAGGTCTGAATGAGAGTTTTTAATTACTCAGAAGCAAGACAGAATTTCGCTTCTATATTTAATATGGCAACAGAAGATGATGTCATCATAGCAAAAAAAGATGGAAGCAGGTTTAAAATAGTACCACTTACAAGAAATGAAAACAGATCACCCTTTGACGTTCCCGGAATAAAGAGTAAGGTAACAACAAAAGAAATTCTTGAGGTCATAAGAGAAACCCGGGAATTGACTTAATTCAGCCGGGACCGCGCTTTCCGTTGCAACGCTTCGGCCCCGCTGATCAAGGCGGCTGCCGGGCTCACTCCCCCTCGCCCTGCCGCCTTGGCGGGGCCTGCAGGGTTTCCGCTGCAATCGCTGCCGGGGAAGAAGATTCCGGAACTGGCTATTTCAGGTTCCCGGTCAGGGAGAGAAAAAATTGCCTGGTGCATTATCCTGCTCCTCCACGATCCCATGGATCACCCCCGTCCGAAAGATCAAATCCCCCCTGCAGGATAAGTCTTTCAGAAGATTGTGTATTTTTATGGCAATCCTGAAAGGCGGTATTGCCCCATTTTCCAATGTTTCAAAATAGTGTTTTGCTTTTTCCCTGTCTACGCTGTTTTTCAGATCGTCAAACCTTCCATACTCGTTCAGGGTTGACTCGCCCACGGAATAGTTCATCATGGCAACCAGCTTTGCTTGATCCAGATACAGAGTTTCCGATATCTTCCTGATCTGTTCATCTTTGGCTGTCGATTGATATTCGGTGCTGTAATCACGGAATGTTTTGTTTGCGGTGGGAATGACATCCCCTCGCTGAACATCCCTAAGGAAAATACCGGCGTATTTCTGTTCCTCCTGGGTAAGACCGGAAAAGGACTTGTGCAGTTCATTCAGTGCTTCCTGTAGTTCCTGCTCGTTTTCTTCTTCCAGATGAAGCACCTTGAGAAATTTGTCAAAGCGACTGTTCATGTAGGCTGCATCAATTTGCCCGGTATCAATTTCCGTGAGATGCCCGTCTATCTCATAGGGAACACTTTCGCCGCCGTTACCGCCGCCTCCTTCGCTGAACAATTCTTTATACCGAAGAGCCACTATCAGGTAGGTGTTTTCATCGACATCCAGAGTGATTGATTCGCTTGTGTTGGTTTCCTGATCATGAAAATTGTAGGTCAGTTTATCCCAGGTAAAGCCCTGTACCTTGGCGGCTGCCAGGTGGGTATTAAAAAGATTAAACAGTTTGGCAATTTGTCCGCACTCGCTCGTTTCTTTCGGCAATTTGGCAAAATTATCAATTTTTGTGTTGGTAAAGAGATCTTCCATTTCTTCAAATACTGCATTCATTTTATAAAGGTTTTTATCCAGCTGCTCAACAAACAAACCAAGGGGTTTATCACCTGAGTAAAGTTTGACCGCCTTATTGATATTTTGTTCCATTGTATGGGGAAAACGGTAATAGCGAATTGTTCCAAAGGGTTTGTCCGGACCGAAGAGCCGGTTGGTTCTGGAGAATGCCTGTATGATGGCCTCGTATTTGAGGACCTTGTCCATGTAGAGGGTATTCACCCATTTGGAATCAAAGCCGGTGAGCATCTGGTCTACCACAATCAGAAGATCCAGCTGTTTTTCGGGACTGCGATCGATGTATTTCCAGCTCTCTTTGTGGGCCAGCCGGTTTGATATGTCTTTCTTGTATTTGCCATGACTGGCCATGGTAAAATCAAGGCCGTATCGGCTGTTGTAATCCTCAAGGATTTCCACAAGACCATCTTCTTTGAACTGCACGCCGCCGCCATTATCTATGTGGGGATCAAATAAAGCGGTGGTCTTAAGATAAGGCATCTTCTCCTTTATCAGACGGTAGTATGCAATAGCTTCGGGTATGCTGTGGCTGGAAAAAATGGCATGAAACTTTCCTGCCTGGCTGAGGGTCATCCAGTTTTCCTGAATATCCTCTACAACCTTTTTCTGATGTTCGGTTCGGGAGTACTGGTCATGAGTCAGATAATCCTCAATCCCTTTGATGTATCTATCTTTTGCATCCTTTTCCCCTGCCATTTTTACTTCATTTATATAACGGAGGTAGATCTTTTTCTTTTTAGGATCGGCAAAGGCTTCCGCTTCATCTGTCGCTTTTGACTGTTCCAGGGCCACGGCCTTTCGCATGTCCTTGTCCTTGTAGGTCAGCACTTTGTAGGGATCAAAGCCCAGAACATTCCTGTCGCGAATACCATTTGTCCTTCATTCTTTCCAGGTCACGGCGACCAAGTCCTTCCTCATCATCCTTGATATTGCTCATTTGCTGAATCGATGTAACAATCAGGGTGTCTGCCGGGTCGTATGACTCGAGTTTTCTAACCAGTACGCCGGTGTTTTCTGTAGCCTGAACCGATTCATTATCTTCGGCAAAATGACGGTACTCCTGCAGGGACTGGGTGCCCAGTTCGATTCTGTCCATTAAGAAGAGCACCTTGTCGGCATCTTTGGAGTTGGCGATAAGTTGGGCGGATTTAAAGCTGGTCATGGTTTTGCCCGAACCGGTGGTGTGCCAGATATGACCGCTTCAGATATTGTTCCCGCTCCAGTCTGCCTTGGAAACCCGGTCGGAAATGGCATGGGCGGCCAGGTATTGATAACTGCGCATCACCTTCAAAACACCATCGGAGCTGTCGGCTACAGTATAAAAACCGATAAGATAGTGAGCCATGGGAATGGGAGAAGCGCCTCCGCCACCAGGTCCCATGGGTTGATCGGTTCGTTGTTGAAATTGGCCCAGTGAAAGTAGAAATCTTTGTTAAACTTACCCTCTGGACCGGGGTTGGCAAAGTAAAGCGCTTCCTCCGGGTTCATGGCTCTTTAATCTGTTCCAGTATCTGCTGCATCTCACCGTCGGTAAGAGAAAAATCTCCCAATCTGTCTATATCCCGGTTGTTGGCAAAAATGATCTCCGCCCAGTTTTGCAGGAGCTCTTCTTCCGTTGGATGTTTAATTACCTCGCTATCCCAGCCATGGTTCCGGGAGAGGATATCGATCAAGGCCTTTTCAAAAGCGGCTTCGGTGGTAAAAATCATTCACTTTCTCCTTTCACAATCTTCCAGTGGCCGGCTTTTGTAGATCCCACACGGAGCAAATATCCATCTTTCTTCAATACTTCGAGATGATGATTGAGACTTCCTCTTGATATACTCATTTTTTCAGATAGTTCTTTTACAGTAAGGGTATTATCATTTTCAAGTTCCTCAAGAATCCTTTCTTTCAGGTTTTCTTTCAGGTTTTCTTTCAGGTTTT
>CAYMWV010000023.1:0-20428 GCA_964394395.1 uncultured Sediminispirochaeta sp. | reverse complement strand
GTTTTCTTTCAGGTTTTTAGTTCCATTGCCAGTATTGGCAGTTTGTTCGGTAAATGGAAAACGATAGAAAACTAGTCGTACAAAATTTGAAAATTCATACCGTATTGATTTCAACCCGGCATCCTTCATAAGTTTTTCCATCCGCATGATTCCGGTGCCCATCTTTTCTATGTATTCAATACGCTGCATTAAATCGGCTATGCCCGGATTCCGAAGAAGGCTGATCTTGCCGAAATCTTTCTCTTTTAATCCGTTGGGCAGTCCACCAGGGCTTGTGATTTCAACGCGATCATCATAAATTTCAATCATCACGTTAGCCCCTTTTTCAAAATAGTCACGGTGAATAATGGCGTTTATAACGGCCTCACGTAAAGCTTCGTAGGGCAATTCGGGAATCTTTCGGGAATCTCTTTTCTGGCCGGAGAACCATCAAATTCATAGCGAACGGTCAGGTGCTGTTTCAAGTACAGCATGGCTTCATCCACATTGCTGACTATATCCCGGTTAAAATCCTTGCGATCCAGAACGGTGACTTTGTCGGTTCCCTTATAGATGGCACAGGTAACTTTTGTGTGAAAGTAATGATTGTCCAATTTTTTCGCAAAGAAGAGTACAGCGGAATTATGGTAAATACATTCGCTTTGCTGAATCTCTGCGGCATGAAGATTTTTCAGTATCAGAGGGGTGTCCAGTACTTTTGAGATACCGGCCAGGCGCAAAAAGGCTGCAAATTTATCTTCGTCAAAATCCTTGTCTGAAAAATCTCTGCTGACAAGCTCATCAAAGCGGACTTTTCCTTCGGATTTAACAAAATCGATGATTTCGTTACGATTCATTTTCTGGGTGTTAGGCCCTATGCGGTTGTAAAAGCCAGTGGTACATCTATAGGGTTTATCGCTTCCTTCCCTTACTTCTACAATAAGGATCTCCTTTTGTTCAGCCGTATTGAATTCACGGAGGATAACCTTTATGAAAGGGTCGCAATTCCGGGCGATACTCTGGATCTGAGACTTTAACTCATTGGTTATGGCAATTCCCTTAATCCGGTTATCATCGCTTATGCCGATATAGATAAATCCCCCGGAGGCGTTGGCAAAGGCGGTTATTTCTTTATCAAGACCGGAAAGAGCTTCCTTGAATTCAATTCTGTAACCTTCACCCTCTTCAAGGATCAGTTCAAGCTCCTGGTTTGTCATTCCCGGATTACCTCCTGATTCATAGACTTTCCGCATCCCACATTTCCCGATAGCTGTTTATGTACAATACGGTACTTTGCGGATCAATAAAGTAATAATATCGACACAGTCTTTTAAAAAGCATTAGAATCTCTTCATCAAAGGCTGAATCTAAAAGCAAATCCAATAAGTGTTCAATGTGTTGTCTCTCTTCTATATGATGCAGAATTACCCTATCCACTTCAGGTTTACAGGTTTGAAAAACACGAACTGCCTGTTCTTGCTGCATTTCATGAATCTGTCCTGCCAGTTGCATAATACTCTCAAGACTATTCCGTCTCTTTTTGCCGGAGGGAGATGAGCCTGTCATGGTTGTTTCTCTCCCAGATCTTCGGTTTTATAGGCAGCATAACCTTCGTAAAAATAGCTGGCGTCGATTCCTCTCATAAAAAGATCTCTGTTATGAATTTGATCGGTCAAAGCCTTCTGCAACAAAGATTTAATCTCGGTGTCCTTGACGGGACTGCGTTCCATGGCCAGAAAATAATCCTCTTTATCTACCTTTTCCCAATCCACAACCTTCTGCAGCTCTTTTTTTAACATCTGATCCAGCCAAATTCGCATACTGCGTCCGTTTCCTTCTCTAAAAGGATGGGCAATGTTCATCTCCACATACTTTTCGATAATCTGATTATAGTTTGACTGGGGCATGGATTCAATTTTCTTTATCGCCTCTTCCAGATACATCAAAGAGGCGAAACGGAAGTTTCCCTTGGCCATATTGACGGTCCGGAGTTCCCCGGCAAATGCATAGATATCACTAAAAAGAGACAGGTTTTCGATCTGTTCCATGCTACTCCTCGTACCGGTTCTTATCATTTTATGCGAATTGTACCTGCCGGGCAAGATCCAGCCGCAGCCACAGGAAAAGCGTGGCACTCCGGCACCATTCCCGAAAAATTTCTTCACCCGGGCCCGGCACCGGAGTTGCAGGGTTTCCGCTGCAATCGCTGCCGGGGTGTGGAGCCGCTATCTGACTAGGCCATTTATAAGATAAAGATACCAATCCAGTTCGGATGCGCCGGAAAAGTCCGGGGGAACATCTCCCACCGGACCATGTCCCCGCAGGGAGGATAATTGCTCCTGCTCAAATCCATGGAGAAACTCATGAAGATTGATCAGGGTATTGTTAGTTATACTTCCTATATACCGCAACACCCTGGAACTCTCTGTAAAGGGCAGAATTGCTTTTCCTCCGCCATAGTTTTTCGGGGCTTTTCCCCGGGGCCATACAAAAACAACACCGTCAAAGCTCCGACTGATCATCTCATATAAAGCCGACGGGAGCGGTTGAACCGCCTCCGGATCAAAGTGGGCTGTTTCAAAAAGTCCCAGGTAATTACCTGTTGTAATGGATGTCAGGGTGGTATCGGGGAGATCCATCCATTCGGTGTGCACCGCAACCCGACCTCCTGTCCCATATCTGATGATCTCAGATAAAAGCTGCCAACTCTGCCGGATCTTGTCGAGCTCCTCTTCACCAAGGGTATTTGCCTCAGAAATGGTTTCACCATTGAGCTTATAGGTGTAGGAGGTATTTCTTATGATCACCGCAGCATATTTGAGAACCTTCTTCGGGGGGACAGGATAGACCGCCGAAGAAAGGTGCTTCTTTACTTCAAGAAGGTGGGGCACAGAATACCGTCTCTCCCGCCATCCAGCAATACCCTGGTAGAATCGCCATGTTGTATATTCCCGGTCAATAGCACTCTTCCCCAGACCCGCACTCCATGCTTTCCATTCGACTTCGTTCACGGGAAGCCGTTCCACCTCTTCCAGGGCCTGTGCGTAAAGAGAAGCAGCCTCATCCTTGTGGTTATTGTGATAGAGCAGATCCGCTTCCGCAACGATGGTATAAAATGTAAAAAGCCTTTGCATCCCGGATAGCAACTCCCGCTCTTCCGGGTAGTTTTTTCCCAGGCGGCTCAGGTACTCAATCCCCCGATCATAATCGGAACAGTACTCAACAGCCCTGCTGTAGAGCCAAAGGTCTCCTTTTTCGGATAGAGGAGCAGTGCGGCTTCATAAAAAGGAAGTGATTCTACAAAGCCCCCGGTGTGGAAAAAGGCGTGGGCCATAACAACGGTTGTGTAGTAATCGCCTTCAGGATAGGCCAACCAGGCATCCTTGACCAGGTTCGCATAGCTTGCAAGTTCCGTATAGTTACCGGCCTCCCAGAACTGCTTGCATGTTTCCCGAACCTCTGCCTGATTCATCGGCTTTTGAACGGGTGCGGTGATGCAGCTGAAAAGAAGGAGCGTGACAGAGAAAAGGATACAGCTGAGCCTGTTTCTGTTCTTCATACCAATCCATTCACACCCCGGACAGCATCGGCCAGGTGCTCCACAAAGTAGAGAGGCAGTGAAAGGAGCTTGTAGGAGATTTCTGCTCTGTCGGGACCAAGGACCTTCACATCCTGCAGAGAGGGGGGATTAGCATCCATCCGGAGGGCCAGATCCCTCCCCTTTTCCCCCATAAACTGGTGGAGAGACTTCAGGGATCCCGATTTTCCAGCCTTCACCTCCAGGGGGTAGATGCCGGAATCGATCTGCACAAGGAAATCAATCTCCGCATTACCCCTTCTCCCATCCCTCTGCCAGTAGTGGAGAAACAGGGGCGAACGGAGATCCGGGTTCTGCAGAAGGTGCTGACCGATAAACTGCTCTGCAACAATACCGTTGTTGACCAGGCTGGACCACTCCATGGCGCTGATCTCCCGGGGCGGGATCCCTGAGGTTCTGTTCAGTAATCCCACATCAAGATAGAGCAGTTTAAACACCTGATCATCCATTTCAGCACCCAGGGGAATACCGTTCCCATCACTGTGTATCACCTTTGCGGCAAGCTGCGCTTTTATCAAGAGTTCCAGAGAGTGGCGAATCTTCACCGAAGACTCATCCCGGTAAAACCGTTTGTAAATAACCTTTTTCCCCAACTGGGAAGGAATGGATCGAAAAACTTTCTGCAGCCTGAGCAGATCGGTACTTCCGGCATACTTCGCAAAATCATCCACATAGGTATCAAGAATTGAATCGTGGATCCTTGCAACCTGAAAGAAATCATTGCTCTCTTTGTAAACAAACACCGCCTGGGGCATCCCCCCCACAATCATATACTTCCGCATCAAATCAAGAAAGCGATGGTGCAAGGATCGGGATATGGGAAAAAAAGGAACTCTGGAAAGGGAGAGCTTTTGCAGCTCTTCTGCGCTGTATGGGTCAACCGCTTCAAGGAATTCATGGAAGGTCATGGGCCCAAGGTGAAGATATTCAATCCGCCCCACAGGCATGGAAAAGCTGTGATCACCCAGGGTAAACTCAAGGAGGGATCCGGCGGCAATGACCGGCAGATCTGGAAGTTCCTCACAGAAATAGCGAAGAGCGGCAATTGCTTCGGGAACCGCTTGTATCTCATCCAGAAAGAGCAGACTCCTGCCAGGTGTAATCTTTTTTCCCGCTAATCCTTCCAGCTCAATAAGAATCTTCTCGATATCATATCCGGCAAAAGTTTTTCGCAGATAGATATGCCGTTCCAGGTTGATTTCAATCAGGTCAAGCCCTGCATCTGCAGCAAAGATGCGGACCAGGCTGGTCTTTCCAACCTGACGGGCCCCCCGGATTATCAGAGGATTCCGTTCAATCTCCTTCAACCAGTGTTGCAGGGTCTTTAAAGCGTTTCTCTTCACAAACCCCCCCCCCTTTCGTATACTTAACCTATCATATATGGGGGTCTTTCACAATACATGCTCTCCTGAAACACGCTTTATTGAAACGTCTATTATCTTTCTTTGACTAAAGTTTTATAGATCGGCTCTAAATGCTGCTTTATTTCAGTGAGCACAGTTTGGAAATCAATCTCTTCAAGCTTCATTCTTTTCAGAAAGGCTTGCCACAAACCGAGATTACGAGAATTTGTTTTAAACTCATCAGTAAAAATCGCAGGATTTTCCGGTAATACTGTTCCTCTGGTACGGAGAGTCTGTTTTATTGCTTCAGCAAGTGAAGGGTTAGATACATCCTGCTCTTTCAGGATTTTATAGATGTCATAAAAATCTTTCATACGGCTGTTTGATGTATCAAGAGCAATCATTGCATCAAATTTCTCTGCTATGACTGCTTCGAGAGGATATGAATATATAAGAAAACCGCCTTGATTGAGCAATTCGGGATAAATTATTTCTACAGGTGCGGGATAGACGGTATCGCCAAAACCAAAATCTACTTTCAGAATTGTATTCATGTTTCCCAGGTAACATGAGATTTTCATTCGTTTTCCGTGATATTCAGCTCCTTCGGTTATGTCCTCAAACGTAATTGTCTCTGTCTTGAATATTAGTCCATCATTCTCATCATTTGTTAAAATATTCGTCATAATTTTACGCAGATACTTCTCTTCTCCGGGTATATGTTTTCCCAAGAGATCTATGTCCTGGGTAGGTCTGCTGGTAAAACCGGAAATTGATAGAAGCAGAAGTCCTCCTTTTAGATAGAAGGACTGATTGTAGGTTGACCGTGAAATTCTTCTCAGCAGTCCCTCTTGCATGTACAATCGCAATGTGAATACAAAATCCAGTCCGGTCTTTCGAGAGAAGTTCTTTAAGCGTGCTTGAATGGAGGCTACTACATCTTTCATGTGAGTACCTCGAGATATTGCCCAATGATAGAACTTATTTTAAGGGTCTTTGCGTATGAGGTAAGCTTATTGAGGTTCTTGTCTTTACGTTTTAGATACTCCCTGAGGGCTTCTTTCATAATGTCTATCCCGATTTGATTTCTGTAGCGTACAATATCGCAGACTGTTTTTTCTATATCATAGATTTGAATTGTGACGCCTGATTCGGTGGATTCATGTACTATGCCTGTTTCGTAAAAGATACCGGAGAAATAGTAGAGCCGTATGGGAGGATAATCGGGGAGTTTTACCTTGCGGCCTTTTGGAATCGCAATATGTACTTCCGGCGGGTCCCAAGTAGAAAGTCCGTAGTAGGATAGAGCTGTTCCGAGACAAATTATTCCGCTTGGAATGTAGACCTGTGCCTCTTTAAGCGAATTGAACTGGCTACTATCAGATAGACAGTAGAGACCATGTTTCAATTTGACTATTATTCCGTCCTTCTGAAGTTCATTTAGATGTGAGTGATGTATTCCATGATTTTTTATATCCTTTGTGCGAACATATCCAGATTGTTGATTGAAGATTTTCAGGATTTTGTCTCGGGTAGTCTGCTTCATTCTGACATTTTACACGTTACTTGCAGCTAAGTAAAGTAAAAAGTGTCATGAACTTATATCCAATTTTCAACAAATCGGTTTCAGTTGTTTAATTTTCTCTGCCTGTGGATTGTTCATTGCGTGCCAGAGATCCCAGTCCTACTGCAGGCCCAGCAGAAAATCCGCAGACATACCCAGGAGAAGAGCACCTTGTCGGCGTTTTTGGGGTTGGCGATGAGTTGGGCGGATTTAAAGCTGGTCATGGTTTTCCCGGAGCCGGTAGTATGCCAGATATGACCACCCCGGATATTGTTTTGACTCCAGTCTGCTTTGGAAACCCGGTCGGAAATGGCATGGGCAGCCAGGTATTGATACCTGCGCATCACCTTAAGTATACCGTCGGAGCCAGATCTAATATGGACAAAGTGGGATGCTGATTACATCACCCAGGCCAGAGAGCTTTTTGTCCGGTTGCTCTTTTTCTTCATGCCCGCATGGCAGCGAACATACGACCATCGGTAAAACCGGTGGTTTTACTTGGCCCCCTGGAAGGGGGCTATCCACCCACCACAGTAACACGGTTCCCCTCGTACTCCCGATTCTCCCAGGTAAGGCGGCTCTCCCAGGGGGAGTTGCGCCCCTCCGGGGTGCGGTCGAAGACCACCAGGTAGGCGGGAGCTTCCGGGTCTATCTGTTCCCGGTACCGGCTCACCTGTTTCAAGCCCTCCTGAATCGTTCCCTCCCTGCCGTCATAGGGATGTACCAGTTTAATCTCAATTACACTCCACCTGTCGCCGTACTCCAGGGCAAGATCCATCCGACCCCGACCGGCGGCATACTCCCGCTCTACTCTTCCTCCCCCATTCACAATTCGTTGTAAGAAGGCCATTAACAACAGGTGGGGAAAGGCCTCGGTGTAGTCCGCTTTTGTCTCCCAAACCTCCGAATGGCGGCGCCAGAACTTCTGAAACTCCCTCAGCAGGGCATCCATGTCCAGGCTTCCGTCCCCTTTCTGCCACCGGAACTCCGGAGAAGGAATGGCGTCCTGCATCCCCTGGCTTAAAACCCTGGCTATGGTCTCCCGGTAGATGGGGTTAGCAATGGTGGGGCTGCCAGCAGAGCCAGGAGGTAAAGGGGGGACGTACAGAAAGTCACCAGGGGTGGACTGCTTATCTTCCCCGCTTCTTTAGCATCTCATCCATCCTGGTCTGCATCTTCGCTTCCAGCCGGTCGGAAACAGCCTCTATCACCGATTCACTCTGCAGGTCCAGAAGATCGGCATCATCCATGAAGAGCTGGTAGGGCCTCACATCAAAGACGGCACAGAAGGTTCCTATGGTACGGGGGGAAGGATACTTGTTCCCCCGCTCTATCTCGGTGATGTAGACGCTGGAGAGATTGCACAGCTCGGCGAGATGCTGCTGGGACCAGGAATGTACATTCCTGAACTTGCGGACATTGTTTCCAAGGATTACTCGTAGATCTGTCACCGGTTTATAGTGACAGAAACAGCAAAAACTACAATCTACTGATAGTATAATTATCTATACTATCAGTAGATATCATATCCTACCCGGCGATGTCAGCGAAACATCTTTTCAATCTCCTGCCGCTTCTCCTCCAGATTATTTTCTTTAAAGAAAGTATCCACCCGGCGGGCAAGCTGAGGATTGCTTTCCATGTAGTCCTCAAAGGCGTACTGGATTTCCCATTTTTCATCCTTCGAAAGGCCCTCCCAAAGCTCCGCATACTGGAGTACCTGGGGCATGATGAAACTGATTAATTGTCCCCGGGTAAGGTAGCGGATATCTTCATCGGTGGTCCGTATCTCCAGATCCTTCTCTATTTTCTTGCGGGATTTTTCATCTATGGCTTCTTTCATCCCGCTCTTACCCTCTGCAACGGTGAGGCTCTCTTCCGGCTCTACCGCCACAGGTTCGCTTTCATCGGCATCAACGAGCACTTCCCCGGTGAGCACCGCAATCCTGAACTCATCCCTTTTATCAGCAAAGGTGCAGAAATCGGTTCCCCGCACCCCCATAACGGCACTTTTTACGGTGATCTCGTACCAGCTCTTATCGCCCTTCAATTTTGATACCCGGCTGCGCAGGGCGCCGGAGAGCTGCCGTACCCGATTCTGATGCACCTCGCCATCAGCTTGGGAGTGCTCCAGGACCAGAACGGTAGATGCATCCACCTTCAGGATATTATCCCCCGGCAGGAGCAGCTCGACGTAGGAGTTTTTGCCGGTCCGCAGGGTAGCACCCACCGGGATGGTCTCGCCAAACTCCACCCAGTGAAAATCATCCTCCGCCATTCCCGCCTCTACATCCCCCTCGCAGTAGGAGACCAGAGCCCCCTCCTGCCGGGTATCTCCGGAAACAGCAGCTGAGCTGGAAGAGAAGGTGGCAGCTGCAGTGAGCATCTCCTCGATTCCTGCGGCAGCTTCACGCTTCTCCTGGGGAAGGGCTGCTGCTATCGCCTGGCTAAGACCTTCACCGTGGGAAGCAAAATCAGCGGCCAGAGACTCTATTGCGGCAGAAATATCATTCGGCAGTTCTATACCCATCACCAGATAGTTATCCACCGCTGAAACATTGACCGCCCGAGCACCGGGAAAAAGGGAATCCAGGAAAGGGTCAATATCAAGAAAGAGAGAAAGCCCCTCCACATCTACCCGATGGGCCAGGGGAAAGGAGAGAGCGTTAAGATCCACCTCCTTATCGATCCGCTTCAGAGCACGACGGAGTAGAAAAGAGGGAACCGGAAGCCTGCCTATCCTCACATCTTCCACGCCAAGGCGAAGCTGTTCATCATATCCGATGGGCATACGTAGCCGCAGCAGCAGGGGGAATGAGCCGATGAGGGGCGCATCCAGCCGTACGCCCACGCCTACAGAAATTCCACCCCGGGTGCTGGTAAAAGAGAGTCCCTGGAATGAGAGCCCCTCCTGGGGTAGATTCTCCTTAAGGGCCGACAGCAGCCGGTTCCTGATCCACTCTTCGTGCAGACGGATACTCTTGAGATCCGCCTCCAGCTCCCCGGGCACAGGAGAAGCTTCAGAGGAGAGAGTATCAAAGGCGCTTCCCGGGTAGAGCAAAAAAATGAGCGTTCCGGGAAGTACAACGAAGAGAAGCACCAGGATTATTACAATAATCTTTTTCATACCCAATTGTACGATAGAACGCCGGAGGAAACAAGATTTTTTATACCATTTTTATCAGGGCAGATAATCTTCCGGATCACTTGAATCCGGCTCCCGGCACTCCGGGCGGTTGACGATAGCTTTCTCCGGCCTGGGAAGATCTCCGACAAGCAGGGGATCAGCAAAGCGCTTCTGCCAGTCGGTCAGGATCCTCTCCATCTTCTCAAGAGTTCCGGCGAATCGGGGGTCGGCGGCAAGGTTCACCTTTTCCAGTGGGTCAGCGAGCAGGTCGAACAGTTCCAGAGATGCTTTTTCCCGAGCCCCCAAGTTGCCTGGAAGGCCATCTGCAAGAAGAAGCTCCTTTGCCGGAGAGTTATCAATATTGGACAGATGCATGAAGGGGTAATGGAGTTGAAAGCTTTTTATGAAGCTGTATCTTCTGCTCCTTACGCTTCGCATCGGTTCGTAAGAGGTGTGATAATTCACCTCCCCGAAGAGATAGTCCCGGTGCTCCGCATCGGGACGGGAAAAGAGGTGAGCGAAACTCTCCCCCTCCAGATGGCCCGGCACTGGAAGCGTCAGGATCTGGCAGAGGGTGGGAAAGATGTCGACGGTAGAGACCAGAGCATCGGTAAATGGAGAAGCTTTGGCGTCAGCTCCGGTAAGTCCGGGGACTGCCAGGGTAAGGGTAAGCCCGCAGCCAGCCCCGGTGAGGTTACACTTGTGAAAAGGTAAAGCGATCCCGTGGTCGGTGGTAAAGAGTACCACAGTATCATCGGCGTGGGGGCTCTTCTCCAGAGCTTCCATCACAATCCGGAAATTATCATCCACATCTTTGAGGGACTGCAGGAACCTGGCGTGATCGATCCGGTTGTCCCGGGTATTGGCGATTCCTGCCGGGGGCTGAAGGAGCTCAGGATCCCTCCATCCAGGCTCGCCGGGATCTGGAAGAGAGGGATATTCCCGATGGGTGGCAAACATCCCCAGAGAGAGAAAGAAGGGGCGTTTTTTGTTTCGGTTATTTCGGGAAAGCCATTGGGCAGTACGGAGGCTGTTCTCCCTGTCCCAGGCGGCGGTTCTATCTCCCGATTGGAGGTCGGAATCTTCAAGTTCTGCGCTGATATCCTCTTTGTAGCCAATCCGCTTCGCACCGGCAGCATGGTCGAAGCATCCGGCGCCCTCATGCTGTACACCCGCAAGAAGGGTGTGGTAGCCCTGCTCATTCAGAAAGGAGACCAGGTGGTGCTTGTAATCGCCAAGGCCGAAGCCCCGATGGGCCAGGCCCAGCATACCGTTGCTGTGAGGATAGCTACCAGTCAAGAGAGCAGCCCGGCTGGGGGAGCAGGTGGGAGCGGGGGTAAAACCGTTTCGGAAGGTGAGCCCCTTCTCCACCACCCACCGGGAGATATATTCGGTGGGAGCATCACCGTAGCCGTAGTGGCGGAAATAGCGGCCGCTGTCGTGGGTGTGGAAGTAGATCAGATTCATGCAAGCCAGATGGGGCTGGACCAGGCAAGCTGGCCGTTTCGCTGCCGTACCCGAACCCGATAGGAGTGGGGCCTTCCATCGTAGAGATGGTCGGTAAAGGAGATCTCCCTCCGGCAGGCCGCAGCAGGAAGCATCTGGTGGAGTTTTACCTTGTAGGCCATACCAAAGAGCACATCCTTCCGCTCCAGAGTTTCAGCATTCACTGAAAAGTTCTCCCGGATCAGATCTGCGATAGCCTCCCGATTCCAGAGTAGTGAACTTCCACCGCACATCCCTTCAATCGAGCTGGTCTGCTCCACTCCATCAATAGTGATCTTCACTCTGCTTTTCCGGCTTCCCCGAAGCTTTATAACATAGCCGTTCTTCACCGCCGAGGAGGCACCCTCCTGGGGAACAGCTCCCTGAAAGGTGAACGCTCCCTGGTGGATCGAATACTCCTGATCCGGGGTGATCAGGCAGGGCTGCACTTCAGTAATTTCCCCTTCATCGATCTGGAGCGACCCTTTCCACAATTTTGGCATCAGGGGAAGGACATTCCCGGTGGGGCCCCAACCATACTCAATCCGCAGAAGGTACTCCCCCATGGGCTCTCCCTTCGACTCCCCGGTTGCCACCCCCTGGCCGGCTGTTAGAGCAATTTCCGGGGTGAGAGATTCCTTCCCGAAAGGGCTCACCCGATCGATAAGAAGCTCATCCCGAATAAAATCGATGTAGTCGATCCGATCCAGAGCATCCACCAAAACCCGGAATACCGGGGTTTTGCTGCGGGCAGGCAGGATAGAACCCATCGGTCTCTCGTCAAGATCAAAGCGGAGCGCTATCCGGTCCCCGGTCACCCCGTAGACCCGACGGCTGGTAAAAGCATCCCAGAGACTCTCCCGGCTCAAACTCTCGGCCCAGACCCCGGCAAGTCCCCGGCCGTAATAGCCCGGCAAGGGTCCCCAGTTGTCGGTGGAGGCGATAATGCCAAGCTTCCGACCCTGGCCAAGGGCTCGGGAAAGGCTGCCCGAATCCTGATCAGGCCCCAAAAAGGGGTTGTTCCGGAGGCCTCCGCCAAAGGCCTCTCCTTCCGAGCTGCCGTGAATGGAATAGATCTCCATGAAGGGTGAGAGGCGATCATCGTGGTAGTCCCAATTTTTCCCCCGGAATCCCTGGATGTAGGCGGTGTGGTGAGGGATAGCGAGAGCACGGTGATGTTCAAGTGCCTTATAGAGCTCTGGCAGGGTATCAATCCGGTAAAGCGGCGGATCATCCTCATTAAAAAAAACGTTATGATCCCCCCAGGTACCATCTCCCTGCCACTCGAATCCGGGGAAAATAACAAAGGAGCCCTCCCGGTGCACCTCCGCAATCGCCCGCTTCACCTCGGACCACTCGGCCTTAATTTGCTCCTCCGGCTTCCAGGCCTCCACATTGAGGGGCTGTTTACCTTTATCTTCAGAAGGATGCCCCCCTTTTTTGAAAGCTGGAGAGCTGCTGGGATAGTAAGCCCCGCAGTAGAAATCGAGGTGCCCCGCTGCCCTCTTCAGATGCTCCTCCATGGAGAACTCGGGATCCGGCGCCTGGTAGGTGTTGTCGTGGGTCTCTCCCCAGAAGAGCTTGTATCGCTCCATATTCCCTCCCGTCACCACTTAACCCTTGAGCCCGGAGGCTGCAATGGAGCGAACGATGTGTTTCTGGGCGATAAGAAAGGCGGTAATCAGGGGGATCATCCCCAGAACGAGGATGGGCAAGGCCATATCCCACTGCGCCTTGTATACGCCGAAAAAGCGGTTGATCCCCAGGGGAATGGTGTGGTGCTCCCGCTTGTTGAGAATCAGCAGGGGAAGAAGAAAATCGTTCCAGACCCAGAGGCTTTGGAGAATGATGATGGTGGTGGTCATGGTACGCAGCTGGGGGAAAAGAATGTACCAGAAAAGGACAAAGTCGTTACAGCCGTCCAGCCGGCCGCTCTCATCCAGCTCTTTGGGAACATAATTGAAGTAGCCTTTATAGAGAAAAATGGTAAGGGGCATGCCAAATCCCCAGTAGAGCACCGAAAGACCCCCGGGATTGAGCATCCCAAACTGTACCGCAACTACCACCAGGGGTATCATGATGGACTGAAAGGGTATAATCATCGCCAGGATGTAGCTGGCGTACATGAAGCTGCTTAGGCGGGACTTGACCCGGGCCATCTTCCAGGCCGCCATAGAGCCGAACATGCACATCCCGCCGATGCCCACTAGAGTGACAAAGAGGGAGTTTCCAAAAATCTGCCGGAAGTTCACCTTCTCCATTCCCACTGCGTAGTTACTCCACTTTAGCTGCTCCGGGAGGGCGGCCGCATCAATGATTATCTCGCTGTAGCTCTTTACCGAATTGGTAAGGACGAAGTAGAAGGGAAGAAGGACTACAATCGCCATCAGAAAGGTAAGAAGATAGAAAATCCCCTTTGGAAAGCTCTTCTCATTTCTCATATCGCTACCTCCCGCTTCTGGGTAAACCGCACCTGCAAATAGGAGAGTATTGCCACAAAAATAAAGAAGATTACTGCCTTGGCAGATCCAAGACCATAATTACCGTACAAAAAAGCCTCATTATATATGTTCAGCGCCAGCGACTCGGTGGAGCCGTAGGGGCCGCCTCCGGTGAGGGAGAAAATCAGCCCAAAGATCTTGAAGGAGTTTGCCAGGACAATGAAGATGCTTACCGTAAAGGCGGGCATAATCAACGGAAGGGTCACATCGGTAAACTGACGAAAACTGGAGGCTCCGTCGATCTCCGCCGCATCAAAGAGCTGCTGATCGATGGAGTTCATGGAGGCGATATAGATAAGCATCACATATCCTGCCTGCTGCCAGATAAAGACGATCAACACCGCCCAGAATGCGGCATTTTCATCCCCAAGCCAACTGATATTTTCAAAGAACGTTCCAAAGGATGGCAGAGCCTGAGAATAGATAAACTGCCACACAAAGCCGAGGATAATACCACCAATCACATTGGGAAGAACAAGAATAACCCGTAAGATCGAATTCCACTTGGTACTCCTGTGAAACAGAACTGCATAGAAAAGCCCCAAAAGATTTACAGAAAGACATGCAGCCATGGTAAACTGGAAGGTGAAAACCGAGGATTCCATAAACTGCTCATCACTGCTAAAGAGTTTTATAAAATTCTCGATTCCCACAATATGTAATGTGGAAGAGACACCGTTCCAGTCGGTCAGGGAGTAGTAGCCGCCAATGAAGAAGGGGATAAGCACGAAGGTGAGAAAAACCGCATAGGGGAAAAAGGTGTAGAGCCAGAAGCTATTGAGAATCCGCTCTTTCACTCTGTTCATAGATGCTTCTCCTTATTACTGTATCCAAGGCAAAGCCCAGGTACGAGAAAGCCGGACGGCAGAGCACCTGCCGTCCGGAATGTTATTCTTACCAGGAGCACTTACCTTAAGCACTCAGCCCAGCAGGATTTTATTTCTGTAGAGACTGGTAATCAGCCTCAAGCCTTTCTAAAGCTTTGTTGAAATCAATCTTTCCCGCAACATATTCCTGGAGAATATCTGAAGCGTTTTTGGGATATCCCTGGGGCCAGAGATTAAACATCCAGGGGATGGTCTTTCCCGCTTTGGAGTAATCCAGGACAGAGCTGCTAATTCCCCCTGCCAGATTTACCTTGAAATGGTCATAGGCCGGGATGGAGTTGAGGCTTGTTACCAGCTGCTCCTGCCCATCGGCCTCATTGAGAAGCCAGTTGAGGAAGATCTTCGCTTCTTCCTTTACCGCAGAATCTTTGGAGACCACAAAGTACCAGGGGATGCCTACTGGGATAGAACCGCTCTTTGCAGGATCATCACCAATAGCCAGGGGTACCAGTCCCATATCGATGTCGGGATTTGCATCCAGGATAGCCGCTTCTTTCCAGTTTCCCTGCTGGATCATGGCTGCCTTTTCTCCCGCAAAAAGGGATACCTGCATGTGATGATCTTCTGTGAGGGGATCCTTGCCAGTATTTGCCTTCACCAGGTCGATCAGCCGTTTCAGGTTTTCAAAGTGTTTATTTCCTGCCATTCCAGCCGAACCTTCGGATAGAGCCTTCTCAAAAGCTCTGGGATCGTCCTGCAGGGCAAAGGGCACATTGAACTGATGGTTCGCAATAACCCACCATGTTCCGTAACCGGAAACAAAGGGCTGGATCCCCGCCCCTTTCAGGGAGGCGGCTGCCGCTTTCAGCTCCGCAAAGGTTTCGGGAACCTTGCTAATTCCCGCCTTCTTGAAGAGAGCTTTGTTATAGATGTAACCGTAACCTTCGATGGAGGCGGGAAGACCCATCAGTCTCCCATCGTGATAGGCGCTTGCATCGGCAACCGGCAGAAAATGGTCCA
The DNA here is from genome assembly GCA_964394395.1 of uncultured Sediminispirochaeta sp. Classification (GTDB taxonomy): domain Bacteria; phylum Spirochaetota; class Spirochaetia; order DSM-16054; family Sediminispirochaetaceae; genus Sediminispirochaeta. The sequence goes on along the minus strand of CAYMWV010000023.1, from coordinate 4,984 downwards.
CCACATCCATGCCTGACAGATCTTCAAGGAACTCTTCCCATACCACAAAATCACCAGCCCCGGAGATCATAAAGATATCGGGAAGGTTATTGGTCCGGGCCCGGGTAGCCAGAACCGGGTGATAGTCAGTCCCCCCTCCCACAACTTCGTACTCCACCTTGATGTTGGGGTAGGATTCGTTAAACTTCGCCACCACAATCTCCATCGGTTCACCCCAAACCGACTTTCCGCTGATGAAGAAGTTCACCGTCTTCACTTCATCAACCATTTCCACATCCTGACTTCCCCCGGCAAACAGGGGCATCAGAGTGAGAACCAGCAGCAATCCTGCTACTATCGCTTTTTTCATCCTTTTATCCTCCTTACAGATAGTGAGATGCTATTGCTCAAACCGGAAACTCCGGTTTTTACCAAAAACTACGGGCCGACCACTGTTTTGAATCGAATCCTGTGCGGCGGTAACCATCTCCAGGGAGATATAGCCATCCAGGGCAGAAGCGACCGGAGAGGCTCCATCGTAAAAAGCCTTCAAAGTCCTGATCAGATCCCGGTCCGCCCCAAAGTGGCTGGTATCAAACTCCTCCCCCCGGCAGTCAAAGAGCTCTTCCTTCCTGCCAAAATCAGAGAAAAGCTGTACCGTTCCTTCATGTCGGTTTACAAAGATCTTTCCCTTTTCCCCCACCAGGGTGAGGGTCTCCTGATCCTTTGTGTCGGGACCGAAGATCGCAAAGAAGAGTGAAGCCTTCACCCCCGAGGGATAGGCGATAGAGACCAGGGCGTGATCGTTAATGTCCGCCCCGGGGGCATAGACGCAGTTGTCGATCTGGTCAATTTCGGTATCGGCATGCTTCCAGGAGTCAAAATTGAGGACAAATGCCCCATCGGAGATGCGGCCCGGATCCCGGCGGTACTCACACTCTCTGCTGCAGACCCGGCACGATTTTGGCGCCTCAGGATCAACAGGAAATACCGAGCTCCTGCCGCCAAGGGCAGTCAGGCGGGCGGGGTACTCGCCAGTCATCCAGTTGAAAACATCAAAGTGATGGCTGCTTTTGTCGTTCAGGGTCCCACCGGAAAGGGCCCGCTTGCGGTGCCAGGTTTGCAGGTACCGGGTGTAGGGGATGACTGAATTGATCTGTAGCAGCTGCAGGGGACCAATCACACCGGAATCTAAAAGCTCCTTCGCCTTGATCCAGCTCTTCTCGTACCTTCGGGTAAAACCCATGATCAGGGGATTGGCTGAGGAGGCCTTCACAATGGCCTCTCCATCCTCCAGGGTAACGGCAATAGGTTTATCCAGGTAAACCTTCTTTCCCATTCCCAGAGCCTTTACAGCCGCATCCCTGTGCCGGTTGGTGTAGTTGGTAATCAGGATGATCTGGCAGCGCTGATCATTCAGAAGATCATCATGGTTTTCATAGATCCGGATAGCACCATCCAGACCACCACTGATCCCGGCCTCTTTGTAGAGCCCCTCAAGATACCTCTGGGCTTCCTCAGAGCGCTGCCGGAGCACATCATAAAGGGCGGTAACTATCAGCCCGGTCTCCCGGTACAGCTCTACAATAGCCTGACCCAGGCAGTAGACCCCTCTGACTCCAGCACCGATGATTCCCACACCAACTCTTTCCATACCGAAATTGTACCAGCCTTTTTTTCACCCCACAAATACCGTTATGCTATACAGGGTATAACTAAATGTTATATACTGAGTATATGTTTTATAATCTGCTTCACTTCAAGAAGGTTGTGGAATCGGAGAGCATCAGCAAGGCGGGACGCCTGCTCTACATCAGCCAGCCAGCTCTCTCCAAGTCGATCAAGCTGCTGGAGGAGCACTACGGAGTAGAACTTTTGGAGCGCCACACTTCTGGGGTCCGTCCAACACTCTACGGGCACATGCTCTACCGGGTGGCTTCGGAGATGGAGCGATGCTTTCTTGAAAGTGAAAAGGAGATTATGGAAGAGAAGCTCCGCCGCCATCCCCAGAGAGGGCCACAGGAAATCCGTATCGGCTGCAGCACTATCTGGAACGATTTTCTCCTTCCCGAGGTTATGCGTACCATCGACAAGATCGACAGTTACGCCATAAATATCAGGAATGACACCTCCGAACAGCTGCTTACCGATATGCTGGAAAAAGAGAGCTACGATTTTGTTCTCTGCCGGATATTGGAAGACAAGAAGTTTCAGGCACTCACCTTTATTCCCCTCTTCAAGAGCCAGCCCGCCGTCTTTATCGATGACCACCACCCCATATTCAGCACCGACTTTGACAAAGAGAAACTGAAGGAGCTGAAGTGGATCAAACTGAAGAGCCTGCCTACCCTTAAGCGAAACGACCTTACCAGCGCAGGTCTCACCTTCCTGCCGGAAAATTTCTTTCGCCCTACCATATCCTTCGAAGTGGAAGACCTGATGGCGGCTATCCAGCTCCTGCGGAACAACTACATCATGCTCCTCCCTCTTGCTCTGTCAAACCTGCTGGAGAAGTACAATATCCGTCCCCTCCCCTTTCCAAAAAGCTTAACCAACGCCTACTGGCTCGGGATGGCCCATCCGGGCAAGGGGGAAAGGAACGACTACATCAAGGATCTGATGAACCGGATCAGGCTTTTTTTCAGTAAGGAATCCCTCTTTTAGTAAGACAAGTTCTTTATAGAGATTCCGGAATCGGGAACGCAAGCTCCACAGTGGTGCCCCCGGAGCAGCTCAGAGCTGACAAAACCGATCCCTCCCAGACTGACAATCCATATCAGCTGCATACCAGAAAAGTATAGGAAAGCTCTATCCGGTCATAGGGCATTGCATGACCAGGGCAGGAGCGTTAGAATTAATGGCCAGTGAAAGGTAGCTATAGCTGGCCTTCAGCCATAGCTGAAAGGAGATAGATGATGAGAGAGAATATTGTCCGTGATCCATCCCTGGCCTCCGAGGGTAGACGGAAAATCGAATGGGTAAAAATGAACATGCCCGTTTTGAACAGTATAGAAGAGCGTTTTCGCAGGGATCAACCCTTTAGGGGATTGGCCGTAACGGTCAGTGTCCATCTGGAAGCGAAGACCGCCTATCTGGCGGAGGTGATGGCCGCCGGGGGTGCCCGGGTTTCGGTAACGGGGAGCAATCCCAAATCGACTAAGGATGATGTGGTTGCCGCTCTGGCAGCTGAGGGGATGCAGGTATACGCCTGGTATGATGCCACCACGGAGGAGTTTCGGGAACATCAGCTGGCGGCTCTGGAGATAATGCCCAACATTGTAATCGATGACGGGGGCGATCTGGTTCACCACCTTCACGAGGAGATGGCAGATCACTGCTCCCAGGTCTATGGGGGATGTGAGGTAGCCCGGCGAAAACTGGATAGCATGGATATCTCTATCGATACCCTCAGTGATGAGCAGAAAAGCTATCTGGACACAGTGGAGAAATAGATGCAATACACCATCGAATGGCAGAGTGAATACTCCACCGGATACTCCACCGTAGACCTGCAGCACCGGGAGCTGATAAAAATTATCAACCAGCTCTTTCTGGATATGGCCATGGGAAAGGGAGCTTATACCATTGAGACCATCATGGCCCGGCTGGAGGATTTTGTTAAGGAGCACTTCTCTACCGAAGAGGAGCTGATGGAACGGCTGGCCTACCCAAAACTGGAGAGTCACCGGACAGCCCATCGGGAGTTTATGGATGAGTTCAGCCGCTTTCAGGAGCTGCTCTCCTCGGGGAACCGTCTTTTTGCCCTGGATCTCTACCGCTTTCTCCAGAAATATGTGGATGAGCACTTTATGCAGGAGGATCAGGAGCTGGGAGCCTTTCTTGCGAAGAAAGGCGGGGCAGTATAAGTACCGGAAGGGAAAGACCCACGGGAGATGCATTTTTCACAGGTATAATTTTCACAGGTATAATTTCGTTCAAACATCCCCTTCCCACACCCCCCTTTTTTCCCTACAGTATTTGTCATGTCAGAAGCAGAACAGGTAATCAAGATCTCCCATCTCCATAAAAGCTACGGATCCCTCAAGGCAGTAAAGGACCTCTCATTTTCCGTTCCCACCGGAACCTGCCTTGCCCTCCTGGGACCCAACGGAGCGGGAAAAACTACAGCCATGAAGATGCTCTACGGGAAAGCGATCCCCAACCGGGTGCCAGAAACGGCAATAGATATCTTCGGTTATGATCCCCGGGTCGATCAACTCTCCATCAAGGCGCTTACCGGGGTGGTCACCCAGGAGGACAGCCTGGATGAGGAGCTGGATGTGGTGCAGAATCTGCGCATCTACGCCCGATTCTACGGCCACGGTCGACGCTATGCGGACCGTCGAATCGATGAGCTTCTCGGTTTCATGGAGCTGCAGGAGAAGCGGAAGGCCCGGATCCGGGAGCTTTCCGGGGGGATGAAGCGGCGGTTGGTGATCGCCCGGGCCCTGTTGAACGAACCTCGGCTCCTTATTCTGGACGAACCCACCACCGGCCTGGACCCCCAGGTTCGGCAGCTGATCTGGGACAAAATGGAGGGACTCAAACGGCAGGGGGTCACCATCCTCCTGACAACCCACTACATGGATGAGGCAGCCCAGCTGGCGGACCGGCTCATCATTATGGACAAGGGATCGGCCATCATGGAGGGAGAACCCCGGACGCTTCTGGAACAGGAGCTGGAACCCTTTGTTCTGGAGATTAAAAACCCCCGGATTGTTCAGGATCTGGATCTCTTTTTTTTCGGTGATGCTTCAGAAGGAACCGGTCCCGGGTCGAAACCTGGAACAGCTGTGGAAGGAGCGGCCGGACTGGGTCTTGCCGGACAGGGTTCAATCCGCAAGGAGGCGTACCCGGAACGGGTATTCTACTTCGGCCGAGACCTGGGAAGACTCAACGACGCAGTACGAAACCTCGCTCCCCGGGACTACCACATCCGGCAGATTAACCTGGAGGATCTCTTCCTCAAAGCAACCGGGAGGCAGAGATCCTCCAGGTTAATCTG
>CAYMWV010000022.1:0-26828 GCA_964394395.1 uncultured Sediminispirochaeta sp. | reverse complement strand
TCACAACCGCCCATATCGCCGCCCGGATCATTGGCCGCAAGCAGATAGAGGCGGGGGTCCCCGCCTTAAAGCAGGCCCTGCACTCACCAGATTATCAGCTAAAAGCAAACGCCATGCTCGCCCTGGCCCGGATTGGAGGGGAGGATAAGCATCTTCTCATAGAAGAGACCCTGAAAAAGAGTCGGAACCCCATGGTGATCATGCACGGAGCAGTGGCCTTGCAAATTCTGGGTGAGGTCGAATCATTCCCCGTGTTAGTGGCTCTTCTTGATATGAAGGAGCCTCCCCCCTTTCTCCGGGATGAGATTATCCTCTCTCTCGCTGCCCTTCTCTCCATAGAGAAGTGGTTCTATCCTTTGTACTCCCTTTTCCAGCGGAGCCGCAGGGAGGGGGTCGAAGAGCTGAAAGATCAATTCTCGGAGAAGGGCAGTAAAGCCGTAGACGGAAGGGCCGAAGCTGCGTCCTCAATCTGTGATTTGATTTTAAAGGGAAGTGACCGTTTTACTAAAGGAGTAAGAGCTCTACTTCCCATCACAACGTTTCCTCCAGGATTGAGGCAGGAGATGCTTGAAGCGGTTCTGGACAATCCAGAGCTCCTTCGGTTCGAACGCTTGCGATTTTTCCTTGTTGCGGTAATTGTTCGGGCCCACAGCTCAGGATTCACCCCCCCTGGCTCTGGAAAACAGAAGAGATCCTCCGGAGGGAAAAGGGGAGGGAATAAACACTTTCGCCGCAGCGACGATCCCATGGACCTTTAGCGTGGGCCTTCACCGGGCAAAGGTAAAAGCTGCCGAAGTTCCGAGAATAATCCCGGCAAGTGCCTGGGGGTACGTGTGGCCAAGAAGGGTTTTTAAGGTTTGCGGTTGATACCCGTGTTCAATCAATTCGGCCAGCTCTCGGGTGATCTCATTCAGAATTTCCGCATGCTTCCCTGCGGCCTGGCGGATTCCGGTGGCATCGTAGATGACAACTATTGCAAGAACGGCGGAAATGGTAAAGTAAGCACTACCAAACCCCTGGGTAAAGCCCATGGACAGGGCAAGACAGGAGACAGCTGCGGAATGACTTGAGGGCATCCCTCCCGTCTCGGTCATCCGCTTTAAGTCTATTTTACGGTCGATAAGCAGGACAAGCAATACCTTTAAAAGCTGGGCAAGGAGGGTAACCCCGAGGGTAAGCCATAAGACCTTGTTCTGTAACAACTCAGTCATAAACCTTTTCTACCCTTTTTTCCTGATTCGGTCAAACAGACTACGCTTCATTTTTCCGCCCCTTTTTTCAAGCGGCCCGCTATCCTTGTTCGGGGCGTCGATACTTGTAGATGGAGCCTTGGCCCGCTCATTCGCCTCATGAGCTTGCTCCTTCAAGGCCTTCTCTTTCTCTTTCAGCTCCTTCACCTTCACCTTCTGCCGTTTCCGGCCTGCTTTTCTTACCCCTTCGGCAAGGTAGAAGAGAAAAGAAAAGAGGACCCCCGCCACCAGGCTGATAAGAATGATTGCAACGGTAGATATCTCCTCTACCACATATCCAAAAAGATTGACCGAGGTGGTGTAGGGGACATTGAAAGCTACGAAAGCTGCAAGAATGACTAACATCAAAATGTTGAAGATAAGGGAAATCATTTCGTCTTCCTGCCCATTTTGTTGATGTATTGTTCAATCGTGTTCATAGGAGGCCGCTCCTCTTCTACTATGGTGATATCAATAGCTTCAAACTCATCATCCTTGGCTTGAAACTGACGAAGAACGGTTTCCAGCTGCAGTTTATCCTTGATGATATCCAGGGCTATAAGCCGGTTAAAGAAGGTCTGCAGTATCCCGAAGGACATCTTGCCAAGACTTCTGGTATCCTGGTTTCTGTGGACCCTCTGGTCCAGGTCGGTCTGCGCAAAAGCGTCCATCCCATGGAGCTGAAGGACATCAATCAGGTGGCTTGTCTCTACCCCATAGCCGATGGGGAAGGGGATCTCTTCCAGAACCTCCCGGCGTACCGCATATTCCCCTGAAAGGGGCTGGATTATAGCGGAGAGTTCGGGGAAGAAGAGGCTAAAGAGGGGGCGCACCAGAATTTCTGTTACTCGCCCTCCTCCGGAGGGTCGGATTCCTTGACTAAATGCGAGGGGACGGTCATAGAAGGCTTTTACATACTTCACCTCCGGGCGGTAGACCAGAGGTCCAATGAGGCCGTAGGCAAAACGGGGGTGAATGTTTTTTATGTCTGCATCGATATATACAATAATGTCTCCTTTCAGCTGATAGATAGCCTTCCAGAGGTTCTCTCCCTTTCCTCTCTTCGCTTCTATATCGGGGAGGATATTTTCAGCCAGGTAGGTATCGGCCCCAAAAGAGCTGGCTACCTCCAGCGTTTTGTCGGTCGAACCGGAATCGATAACCGCAATCTCGTCAATCAGGGGATATCGGTTCATCAGTTCTGACCGGAAAAGCACAATCTCTTTTCCGATGGTCTTTTCCTCGTTCAGGGTAGGGATACAGAGGCTTATGGTGAGCTTCCGCTTCTCTTTCTCCTTTACCAGGGCTGCCAGGTCGGCGAAGCGGGAGTGATGATAGGTATTCTTCTTGATCCATTCATTAAGATTCATTGCAATAACCTCTGTCGATGGCGAGGAGGAGTCCAATCAGTTGGGTCAGCCCCTTGTAGATCGGCTCTATCTCGATGGATTCATACTTCTTATTCAGATGCTGGCCATCGGTCAAGCCAAGGGTGACCGCTGGGATCTTCTTGTCAATAAAGGCGGAAAGCTCGGAGGTGCTTGGGCTGATCCTTGGGGCTATGCCGAGGCTGTTCATTATCATCCGAGCATTCTCAGCCAGGGGATGGGAAAAGCTGATACCCCCTGGCTTGCGCTGGGCAAGGAAATGGACACTTACCTCGCTGCCGTTGTGGCTGGAAACTTCTTCTGCAATATTCTGAATCTGATGTTTCAATTGCTGCACCATCTCTCCCGATTCACTGCGGATTTCGAGCCGTAGTACCGCATCGGTTGCGATGGTGTTAAAGCCTCTGCCGCCGTTTATTGATCCAAGGACGATACTGCTCTTTGGCCTCTTTGGGAGGGGGATCTCCAGAATCCGGTCGATAAGCTCGTTTACCGTTACAATTGACCCTACCGCACCAAATCTGGTCCAGTCGTACTGTTCCGGTACCCGAAAAGCGACCTCGCAGCGAACCATCCCAATGGAGGAGTAGCTGATTCTCCCCAGCTTTACCCCCTCAACACAGACTCCAGCGTTAAAATCGATATCGGTGTTGTCCAGGAAAAAGCGTAAACCCTCAATATTACCCCGGCCCAGACTTCGGGATGAGCCCATCACTACCAGGTTGTGTCGAAGTTTAATACCCAGTTCAGTAAGGACTTCTGGAAGGCTTGTTAATGCAGCTACACCAAGAGAGTTATCTCCCACAGCAGGACCAATCACTTTGTTGGGGTGAATACTGATGGTGTGATCAATTTTTTCATCGAAGACAGTATCAAGATGAGCCACCACCAGGATATTACCATCTCCGGGATCTCCGGGGAGGATTCCCAGACCGTTTCCAACCTCGTCGGTGGAGCAGTTAAGGAGCTGGTATTCTGTCAAGCGCTGGACGAAAAAGTTCATCCTCGCCTCTTCCCGGAATGTGGGGGAGGGGATTTCCCCTAACATAACCAGGTTGGAGAGAATAGTATCCCGCATGTTCCGAAGCTTTTCCTCATAAGCGGGCAGAGATTCTATAAGGGTATTCATTGTCTGTTCCATGTTGATAACTCCACCCACAGTGTAGAACAACCGGGGCTATGTTGCAACTGTTATATCACTGCTTGTTATGTCCCGACTTTCGCTGCTATTGGCTTAGGGAAGATGTATCAAGCAACGTTTCTATTCCAGGAAAAAGGGATACAATCTCATCACTTTTCAGGAATTGTGCAAGTGTGTTATCTGCATCCTCCGGAGTGCTTACGGTTCCTGTTTCCAGCGACTGATACCTTCTTACTGCGCTGCGCAAGGTCCGGTCCGATTCACTGAGGTTTACCATGGAGGCTATCTGCTCCACCGCCTCATCCAGATCTTCTTGAAGGGAATCAGCTTCCTCCCTGGTTCTGGCCAAACTTGTCTGGGCAGAGAAGAGCTCCTGCCGCTGCTCAGCTATATCCTTCCCCAGACGTTCAACGGCAGCCTGGGAAGCGGCCAGCTCATTTTGAACCTCTTCTCTCTTGGACTCTTCTTCTACAAGACTTCTGTTCATCTTCTCTTCCAGAGTCAATAATTCCGCTTCCGCTTCAGAGAGCTTTTGCTGCTCTTCCTGAACTTGGCTTTCCAGGGCTGCTTTCGCCTTCGTGAGTGAATCTTTCTCCTCTTCAAGAGAAGCAAGGTTCTCTTTTAGCTGTAAAAGTTCGCTCTCCTGTTCAGCGGTAAACTGCTGGCTCTTTTTTAGCCGGTTTTCCAGTTTACGAGTGGCAGATGAGAGCACCTGTGACCGGTCCCGGGCTTCCTGAAGTTCTTGTTTATTCAACTCCTGAAAGCTCCGTAGGGCATCAGCGGCTGCAAGTCGGGTTGCTTCCGATCCGGAGGATGCCTCCAGGATAGCTGAGTTGAGCCTCTCTCTTGCCTCTTCCCGCTCTCCCGCTTCCAGGGATTCGGCAGCAAGGGAGAGATATTCACCACTTCTCTCTGCCCGGGCATCTTCTCTAACCTTTCCCAGGGATTCGGCAGCGCTCTTGATAGTAGGCAGCAGCTCCAGAGCCTTACTCCAGGAGGCTGCAGCATCGTTTACTCTTTCCTCCTGAAAGGCTTCATCACCCTTTTGGGTAGCTTTCCGGGCTGCTAACAGAAGCCTGGCTGAGTCAAGCAGTCCGGTATCAAGGGTTTGATCGGAACCGCCTCCGATTGTGGCTATCCGGTCTTCCAACAGCTCTGCAAGATAGGTATCGATTGGCCGCCTCTTCCTTGCCGAGTCGAGGGCATTTGCGGTATCACTGTGGAGCAGGGTCCTGAAAGCAGATAAATCGCTCTCCGCCCGGGCTCGGTCATTATTATTGATGGCTTCAAGAATAGCGTTATATCCAGCTGTTAATTGATCTAGAAAGAGCTGTTCGTTCTGTCTCGCTTGAGCAAGGGATTGAAGCTGGGCTCTTGCTTCTGCAGTTTCAGTCTGCAAGCTTTCCCGCTGTTCGTCAAAACCGGCCCGGAGCTCCTCTTCCCGCTGCTGACTCTCTTGAATTAGTTCTTCCCGTTCCCGGTTAGCCTGATTCAGGATATCCTCAGCAAGCGCTTTTGCCTCTTCCAGCTCCTGCTGTTTTGCTTCCAGGGCCGCCCTACTTTCCTGCCGAAAGGCCTCCACCTCTCTCTGATAAGCTGCTTCCTGTTCTGCCCGGAAACTCTCTAATTGGCTTTCCAACTCCTCTGCAGAGGTCCCCATGGCTTGCAGTCGGACCCGCTCTTCCGCTATAGCCGCTTCCAGGGCACCTTGAAGCTCCTCCTCTTTCTCCTTGATCCGTTCTTCCATATTGGATTCAAGAGCCTCTTTTTCCTGATCGATCCGGGCCAGCTCGTTCTGGATTTTACCTATCTCTTCCTCTTTCTCTCCCAGTTTGCGGTTACTCTCTTTCTTTAATTCCTCTAATAGCTTTCCCTCAGTAGAAAGATAGCTTTGAGCCTCGGCGGAGAGCGCTTCACTGCGAGCCTGGAAGACCCGATTCGCATAGAAAAAGACCCCTGCGATGGTGAGAACAGCCAGAATGTTGATAAGGATGGGGAAGAGGGCGCCTCGCTTTTGGGGGACAAAATCGAAAGCTTCGTTTGTGACCGAAATAGCACTCTTCTTGGAGATCTCTTCGATCTGGTTGAGAATCTCTTTTCGTTCCTCTTCAGTAAATCCCTCAATGCCGAGGCGCTGATCGCTCATATATCTTACTATCGGCAGGAGATAGCGATTTCTTCACTCTCCAGGTATCAAGAAGAGGATTAAATGGACCGATAAAGGAGAGGTGAATATACGTGCAAAGATCATCTTGGTGGTACTTCCGGTATTGGTTACCGCATTGGCTGCTACCGGCATTATCTCTTCCTTCTCAGCCAGGGCTGGAATGACCCGAATAGCCATGGATTTTCTTTCCTTCAAGGGGGAAGAGCTGGAGAACTACGCCACCAGTCAGTGGTCTCTGCTTGTGGCCAACGGCTACCAAGAGCAGGAAAACTATATTCAGGTAAGTAAAGAGGCGGTTCAATCCTACGCCCAGACCATCATAAAAAGCCCCACTGAGAAGATATTTGCCCTTGATCCAGAGGGTAACACCGTTATGAGCTCTTCCGAGGTCTCCCTGTCAATCCGGGAGGCTGCAAGCCTCTACACCTTGATGCAGGAAGGGAAGACCGGATGGATTACCTTTTCCGAGAATGGCCGTAACCGGGTGGGGCACGCATTCTTCTTCGATCCCTTCGGTTGGTACCTCGTTGTCTCCGAAGATGAAGCTGTATTCTCCCGAGAGGCAGAAGAGATTGTTCTACGGACCGCCATGGTTCTGGGGATTGCTATCCTTATCTCAATTGTGCTTTTGGTAACCTTTGCCGGATTTCTTACCAGACCGTTACGGATAGTGGTGAGTGCCATGCGGAACATCATCAAGACCAATGATCTGGGACAGCGTGTTCCAGTCATCTATAAAGATGAGATAGGAAGCCTTGCCCACACCTTTAACCTTATGACCGGGGAGCTGGAAAAAGCTTATGAGCAGATAAAGTCTTTTGCCTACCAGGCCGTGTTGGCGGAAAAGAACGAGCACAAGGTGAGGAATATCTTCCAGAAGTATGTGCCCAAAGATATCATCGACAACTTCTTTGTAAACCCGGAGAAGATGCTGATGGGGGATAACCGGGTGGTGGCCATTCTTTTTTCTGATATCAGAAGCTTTACCACCATAAGCGAGGGCTTCATGCCCGATGAGCTGGTGGCTGCATTGAACCGCTACTTTGCGATCATGGTGGATATCATCATGAACCGGGGCGGGATCATTGATAAATATATCGGTGATGCCATTATGGCTTTTTACGGTGCCCCGGTGAAGCATGAAGATGATGCACTACAGGCTCTCCTTTCAGCTATTGAGATGCAGGAGGCTCTGGAAAAGTTCAATGCCGAACAGATAGCAGCCGGGAAACCGGCTTTCAAAACGGGAATCGGCATCAACTACGGTGTGGTGACTGTAGGAAATATTGGTAGTGAACGAAAAATGGATTATACCATTATCGGAGATATGGTGAACCTGGGAAGCCGACTGGAAGGACTCACCAAGCCCTACCATCAGGGAATTATCTTCTCAGAAAGTGTATACCGGAAAGTGAAGGGGAAGATCTCTTGTCGACTGGTGGACAAAGTGGTTGTAAAGGGAAAAACGAAGGGCGAGGCTATCTATACTGCAAAACGAAATCTCACAAAAGAGGAAAATAAGGCATGGAAATTCCACCATGCCGGCCTTGCTCTCTATTACAAGAGGAAATTCCGGGAGGCAAAGCGCTATTTCTCAGCTGTCCCGCAACTGCTGCCGGGTGACTTTCTTGCTGCCATGTACTTAGAACGGATAGAACAGTATATCGCTGATCCTCCTCCGAAGGATTGGAGCGGTCTTGAGATACTTACTTCAAAGTAAAAACTGCTGCAAAGTAAAAAACCTCCTTTTCCCTTGACAGAAGTGAATCCAGGGCCCATCATCTTCCCATGAAAGAGATAAGCTACATAAACCTCGACGAGTGTGAATCGTATAAAGCCCTTTCCGGGCTTTCCGCTGCAGATATTACCAATCGAAGTGTAGAAGATATAACGGCCATGAGGGCCGATGCGGGAGCCGGTCTCTCCTACCACTACGCTGCAATGCCCCTTGCGGAGGAGCACCTGTCGCTGCTTGAGAAGCTTGCCGGGGAGCAACAGCTTTTAGAAAAGTTCCAGGAGATTACTTCTGGAAAGATAATGAATACCGGGGAAGAGAGGAAGGTGCTCCACCATCTCTCCCGGGGCGAACTTGCTGGCCCTGTGTTGGATAATACGGGAGGGGATATTGGAGCCTTCTATCGGGAGCAGCAGGTACGCTTCTCTTCCTTTGCCCGGGCGGTCCATGCCGGAAGGGTTAAGGGGTCTACGGGAAAAGCCTTCACCTCAGTTGTTCAGATCGGTATCGGCGGTTCCGATCTGGGCCCCCGGGCTCTCTGTCTCGCTCTGGAGGGAATCATCCCTCCGGAGAAGCGAAAAATGAAGAGTTATTTCATCAGTAATGTCGATCCCGATGATGCTGCGGGGGTCTTGGAATCCCTTGATCCGGAGCAGACCCTCTTTGTCCTTGTTTCAAAAAGTGGAACCACCCAGGAGACCCTTACAAACAGGGACCTGGTCCTCTCCTGGATGGAGGAGCAGGGGCCGAACGGACTTGAACCGGCGAAACATGTTGTTGCTGTTACCAGCGCTACCAGCCCTCTGGCAAAAGCTCCTGACCTCCTGGATAGCTTCTATATTGATGACTTTATTGGAGGACGCTACTCCTCCACCAGCGCAGTAGGCGGGGTGATCATATCCCTTTCTTATGGCCCCGATATCTTTGAAGAGCTTCTTTCCGGAGCTCATGAGGCGGATCAGCTTGCCTTTTCCTCTCCGTTTCGGAAGAATGCGGCTATTCTCGATGGAACAATCGGGATGTATCTGCGGAATGTGTTGGGCTTCCCCTCCACAGCGGTCTTACCCTACAGCCAGGCCTTAAGCCGTTTTCCAGCCCATCTGCAGCAACTTGATATGGAGAGTAATGGCAAACGGGTCAACCGGGATGGGGATCCAATAGCCTACTCCACCGGTCCTGTCATTTTTGGAGAGCCCGGGACTAACGGTCAGCACAGCTTCTACCAGCTTCTTCATCAGGGGACTGATACGATTCCACTCCAGTTTATTGGATTCCGGGAAAGCCAGAGGGGTGGAGATAGGGGTGATAGCACAGGTATTACCAGTCAGAGGAAGCTCAACGCCAATCTTGCGGCACAGATAGTAGCTTTTGCAAAGGGAAAAGAGGATTCTGATCCCAATAAAACCTTCCCCGGCGCTCGTCCTTCAAGCCTTTTGGTGGCAGATCGTCTTACCCCGAAAGTCCTTGGGGCACTTCTGGCTCACTATGAGAATAAGGTGATGTTTCAGGGGCTTTTGTGGAATATCAACTCCTTTGATCAAGAAGGGGTACAGCTGGGTAAGATTCTCACTAATCGGGTGCTTTCTGGTGAGGGGCTTGGTTTATTTCTGGAGGGGTGGGACGAGCTTTTACGTTAAGTTTGTATAGTGTCCCCGAAATAGCGCAAAAATAAAGGACCAAAAGGACCTAAGTCCATGTGTGGCTTAGAAGTATATGTAACGTATCTTGATTTGAAGGCAATAACCACCATATCCAGGCTTAAGGTGTTAAGGCATAAGTATTTCCAAGAAAAGTTTGCGCTATTTCGGGGACATCAAAATAGTCTAATGGCTCAAGGAAGAGAACTTAGATTTGCATCTCCCGCTGGGGATGTCCTTAATATCCGTGAGCCTATGGTTTGGCAGTTTTCTTCTCTGAACAAAAAAACCCCCCAGGGAAAAGGAGGTACAAAACCCTGGGGGGAACATCTAAAAGGAGGTCGATGAAAAAAGATTTCATGCTCTCTGCAATAAGACAAACCATTTTGGCTGGAAATGGTTACACAGTTTTATACAGAAAAGCTTGATTCGACTGGTCAACCCAACGGGAAGTAGCCGCATCAATTTTCTCCAGTAAGGTAATAAATCTTGCTAAATTGGTCAACCGGTTTTCGAACTTTTTTTCACAAAATCTGTCTTTTTTTTATAATGTCCCCGAAATAGCGCAAAAAGAATTAAAACTTCAGTCAACGGTGAAAAAATCTTGGTAACTCTTTTATAGAGGCCAACAAACCTTCCAAAGGGATTATTGGCCTACTTTTATCACAAGGAGCTTCCATGAAACAGTCGCCTTTTTTCACCCCGCCCTTTTGTCCCAATCGGGACTGTGCTCTTCATGATCCTTCTTTCGCATCCTCCCATAAAGGCCGTAGCAAACCTTGGTATCACAGCAAAGGAAGCAGGACCCTTTCGTCAGGAAAACCGGTATTCTTGTACCGCTGTAAGCGATGTGGAAAGTACTTCTGCTCCAGAACATTCAGTGTTGATTATTGGGAAAAGCGCCATCTTTCCCTGCCTCGGATGGTTAAGATGCTTACCTCCTGCATGAGCTTGAGAGCAATGGCCCGGGCGCTCTACTGCTCCCCGAAGACTGTGGACAACAAGATATGCCGCCTTACCCGCCAAGCAATTGCCATCACTGCGATCATGCGAAAAACCATCAAGCTCTCAGAGGACCTGGCCGCTGATGGATTCGAAAGTTTTACCGGTAGCCAGTACTTCCCAAACAACTATCACATCCTGGTGGGAAAACGGAGTGAGTTTGTCTATTTCGTTAACTATGCGCAACTTAGACGTAAAGGGAAGATGACCGAAAAGCAAAAGTGTACTGCATTCCGGCTACGGCAGGAGGTAGCAATACCTCCCTTTGAAGTGAAAAACCGCTTCGCTGAGCTTGTCGATGAGGTATCCAATCTTCAGCAGGCTTCAATAAAAAAGAAGCATCTTACCATCTACACTGATGAGAAACCTGAGTATGCCCCCCTAATCAAACGGATGGAATACGGCGGAGTTGATCCGTCTATGGGGTATCGGATCAAACATCATGTGACCAATAGCAAGGAGCCTCGTTCTGTCATGAACGCCCTGTTTCCGGTAAACTACATGGATAGGGAGTTTCGGAAAGATCTTGCTGAACATGTACGAGAGACGACCCGTTTCGGAAGGAATGTGAATGCGGCGGTGGGAAGAATGGAGTTGTATCTGTTTCATCACAACTTTATCAAACCCTTTCGGATCGAGAAGCGGAAGCGTAGCTATGCGACCCATGCGGTGGCAGCCGGGCTTTCATCAGAGAGGGCGAGTCGACTGCTTCGCCGCTGGATGACCAGAAGGATCTTCGCCAGCCATGTCGAGATGGATATGCACCATAGGAAGGTGCTGATCCGGGGGTATGATACCCCCGGAAAAGAGGAAATCGACTCCTATCCTGCCTATGTGTATGCATGATGGGTGGATAAAAGGGAAAATTGCGCTATTTCGGGGACACTACAAATTTTTCATACTTGCTGGCTGCCGGGTGTTTTCCACCACATCTCGCCAAAGACTTCCTTCGGTGTTCACATAACGCCGTTTTGAGACCGTCTCCCGCATCGGTACAAGGACAAACGTGTTATTTACCAGACTGATCAGGGTTTTCGTTTTTCCTGCCATTGCTGCATGGACTGCGTGAGCCCCCAATCGGCTGCAGTAGATTGAGTCGTTGGGGTTTGCCGGGGCACTTCTGATAATATAACTGGGGTCGATATACTTGGTGTTTACTTCCATGCTGATGGAGCTAAAATAGTTATTGATCTTTTCTTTCAGAAAGGTACCGATATCTGTGAGCTTTTTGTTCCCCGACAGGTCTGTCCCTTTGGAATCGGCAACAAGGTCCTGCCCAGCCCCCTCCGCGACCAGTATTACAGCATGATTTCTATCTACCAACCGTTGGCGAAGATGTTCTAACAAACCATTTGGTCCATCAAGATCGAAGGGACTCTCAGGAATTAAGCAGAAGTTAACATCGCTCATGGCCAGGGCGGTATGGGCTGCGATAAAACCGCTCTCCCTGCCCATCACTTTCACCAGTCCAATCCCGTTGATAGTGTCGTGGGCCTCCACATGAGCTCCCTGGACCGCATCTACCGCCTTTTCAACTGCGGTCTCAAAGCCAAAGGATCGCTGGATGAAGGAGAGGTCGTTATCAATGGTTTTGGGGATCCCTATTACTGATATCTTTAGTTTCCGTTCTTCAAGCTCCTGGGCAAGCTCCAGAGCCCCCCGCTGAGTCCCATCCCCGCCAATGGTGAAGAGCATGTTGATGTTAAGACGTTCCACAGCATCGGCTATTTCATGTAACCGGTCCCCGCCGCCCCGGGCAGAGCCGAGAATCGTGCCTCCTTTTGCCTGAATATCATCTACATATTTAGGTTCCAGGGAGATGGTGCGAAACTTGCTTTCTGGAAGAAATCCGCGATACCCGTTCTTTATGCCGGTGATGCGGTTAATCCCATAACTGTACCAGAGACATCGGACAATGGCTCGTACCACGTTGTTTAGACCTGGACAAAGCCCACCGCAGGTGACGATAGCTGCATGGACATGGGCGGGGTTAAAATAGACCTTCTCCCGGGGGCCAGCTCGTTCCAGGAGGTCCTCTTTCTTGAAGGGGCCTCGGCTGTCGCCGGTGGCCGCATTTATTTCATAAAGGATTCGCTCTTCATCACTTACGTAATTGGCTATCGAGTCTCCTTTTACGGTAGACATCTTGATCGGTGACTGTACTTTAGCTTCTCCAAGTACGGGTACCGAGAAATTCAGCTTATCTGCCACTGTGTTCCTCCAGAGCAACGGATTATTATAGCAAAGAATAATGAAGCCTACCGGTTGGTGCAAGCTTTTTTGCCCTGTTGCATCGATAAAAGCTTTTTTTTCTTCTTCTTCCGTTATATGGTATCGGCATGAAATCGGCTTTTTCCTCAATGATGCGATTTGACCGGTGGTTTCCTCTTCTCGTCCTTTTTGGGGTGATGATTGTTCTTGTTCTGCTCATCCGTGGCCCGGTAATGATGGAACGCAGCGGCGGCTTGGGAGAGGACCTGATCACTTTCCTGATGTTAGCCATCCATATTGTTTGGATTTTTTCATTGGGAGGGGGGGAGAGAAGAGGTCAGGGCTGCTCGGCCCGGAAGGTTGTCCAACGTCTTGCCCGGGGAAGCGAGTTACTTATGGTGCCCACTTTGATCCTCTTTCTTTTTTCCATGATCTATGCCAGCAACGCCAATATGAGTTATGCCCAGTGGTTTGCCGAGACCAGCGGGAATCTTCGGCTTGCACCGGATTCCACCATTCAGCGTTTTAATGCTGTGCTCCGCTTTTTACCCTTGCTGCTCATTGATCTGACTGCCTTCATTGCAGCCCGGACGGGCAGGCGGGGCCGGTTGGGTAGGCGAAGCTGGACGGGCAGGCGGGGCCGGATGATTACTTCAGCTCCCATAATCCGCTGGTCGGTTCTTCTATCTTTTGCAAGTGCAGCTCTGGTTACTCTAACCTTACCTTCTCCCCTTTTTCTAAAGGGCTTTCCCTTGCTGGCTTGGGTGGCGCCGATTCCCCTGCTGCTTGTTTTATCACAAGCCTCTTTTCTAAGGGCGTGGTTCTGTGGAATTTCCTACGGGGCGCTTCAGGCGCTTTTGGGTAATTACTGGCTTGGCACCTACGATTTGCTTTCGCTGCACTTTGTAACTGTCTATCATGGGGCTATTTATGCGCTATTTATTCCGGTCCTGCTTATCACCTCCCGGGCTTTTCCGGGAAAGATGGGTCTTCGGCTGCGCCTGCCACTGATGGCTCTCATCTGGGTCGGTTTTGACTATATCAGATCAGGTGGCTTTCTCGGTTATCCCTGGGGTATCCTGGGGGTAAGTCAATACCAGAATCTGCCTCTTATTCAGAGCGCTTCCCTCTTTGGAGTGTGGGGAGTGGATTTTCACCTTTGGCTTGGAGCTGCCCTGCTTGCTTCACTGCTTTTAGCCCTTCTTAGGAGCGATCCAGCCGGGACGGGATCTTTGCGCATCATCAATCTGTTCATGCAACTCTTTCGTCGCAGGAGGGAGGAGATCTTCTTTCTCTTCGCCTTATGGATCCTGGTGCCACTCTGGGGCTATAGTATTCTGGAAGGGCAGAAAGGGAGGGATGCTGCTTCTACTATCACTGTTGCCTT
This sequence comes from uncultured Sediminispirochaeta sp., assembly GCA_964394395.1. Classification (GTDB taxonomy): domain Bacteria; phylum Spirochaetota; class Spirochaetia; order DSM-16054; family Sediminispirochaetaceae; genus Sediminispirochaeta. Next base: position 12,931 of record CAYMWV010000022.1, on the reverse strand, counting down.
AATTCAGCAAAATACCGATCCAAGGAAAAATGATTATGCCGAGACCCTCGACCGGCTAAAGGTGCTGAGTTTGAGAGCTGTTAAGGGAGAGGCCGGGCTAAGCCGAAAAGAGCTTCCTGAAAAAAGCGTGGAGCTGCGAAAGAGTGCTCGTCAGCCCGATTTAGTGGCGTGGCCCGAGACCGCTTTTGTTCCCAACTTAAGAAAATGGGGGGCCATGGAGCCCCATCAGCATCCCAACGCTGCTTTGGCAAGGGATTTTCTCGACTTTCAGCGGGAGCTTGGGGTTTGGCTTTTAACAGGGAATGATGATTATGAGGAGATAGAAGAGGCAGATGGAGGAATCCGGTGGAACCACTACAATGCGTCTGTCCTCTTTTCTGACCAGGGGGAGAGGGTAGATACCTACCGGAAGATCCATATGGTTCCCTTCTCGGAATATTTCCCTTATAAGGAGGAGCTTCCCCTTCTCTACAAGCTGATTACGGCCTTTGATGCCAATCTCTGGGAGGCGGGGGATTCTCCGGTGATTTTCCATCATCCCCGGGGCAGTTTCATCACCCCTATCTGTTTTGAAGACAGTTTTCCCGGGGAGATAGCAGAGCAGGTCAATCTGGGGGCCGATTTTATCCTGAACATCTCCAACGATTTCTGGAGCAGAACCGAAACGGAGGGTCAGCAACACGGAGCAAATGCGGTTTTCCGGGCTGTGGAGAGTCGAAGGCCGATGGTAAGGGCGACAGCCAGTGGGCTCACCTGTGTAATCTCCCCCACTGGAGAGATTATCACCCAACTCCCTCACTACACACCGGGATACATCGTTGCGGATGTGGAGCTTTACGAGGGGGAGGAGACCTTCTATCTACGTTACATCGATCTCTTACCGAGAATCATCATTGGAATCAGCTGGCTGCTTCTTGGAGTGGCGATAATCCGCCTCGCAATTGCTCTTGGTCAGCGTTTCTTTTCCAAACGCTCCAGATTATCCTGAAGAAGTTCATCCTTTTGCAGCGGAGAGCCATGCCCGGGGATAATCATGCTGGGTTGGAGCTTTCTGAGATTCATGAGACTCTGCTTAAGGCTCTCGGGATCACAGCTATCCTTATCCGGGGGAATAACTGGAGGAGGAGTCAGCTCTGCATCCTTTCCCATCACCATATCACCGGCGATGAGGATGCCGCTTCGCTGCTCCCTGATGATGAGACTGTCTCCTGTGTGTCCCACCATGGGGATTAATTCACAGACGAAGGCACCTACCCTGAGAATGGCTGGACCTTGCAGACAGAGATCGGGGAATCGGGGGAAGGCAGCAGCCTCAAGCATTCCGTTTCTCTTAAGTTGCTGCATCCCTGAGGAGACAAATTGACGCAGCATAGTGTCTGTTTCCCGTCGGGCCACTGTACTACCCGGAGGGAGAGCGGAGGATCCAAAGGTGTGGTCCGTATGCCAATGGGTGTAGACAAGCCATGTTGGATCGGGAATACCGTAGTGTTGCAATAGCTTGAGCGCTTCGGCGCTTAGCGAAGGAGCGCCAAAGGCATCTATCATCATTGTGGCACCGTTACTTGTGAGTAGAACCGAGTTGACTCCCCCCTTCTCCCCCAGGGAGATTCGAAAGATTCCCTGCTCTACCTGGGTGATGCTAAGATTTGCCTTATTCAAAATCGCTACCGCTCCTTCTGGTGAGAACCATTTCAAGGAACCGGGCGTAGATTTCCCAGGAGTCGGGGCTGTAGCCCCCGGCCATCAGGTATGCCGAGGGAATCTTCTGCTCAGAAAGAAAATGATAGACTATCTCATCTCTCTCAAGCATCTGTTCAAGGCTCAGATTCAGTTTCGATGAGGAGGGGAGGGTGTCCCTCTCATAGGGATCCGATCCAGCAACCACAATGGCCAGATCCGGTTTCAGATAGCCATTGAGCTCTCTTAATCCCCTGCTCAGTTCTCGGTTGTAACGCTCTTCCTCTCCCTCGAATATGGGGATGTCGATATCTCCGGGGATAAAAGAGGGATGACGCTTCCCTGAGGGGAGATATTCAGGCCTGTCCAGGGGCCAGCCTGATGCCATATGAATACTTAAGGTACGGATACTTGGATCATCTTGGGTCAATGCGGCGGTCCCATCTCCCCGATGGGCGTCTATATCGATAATCCAGACAGTTTTTACCCGCTTCAGGTGGATCAACCGTTTTGCAGCGATGACAATATCATTGATAAGACAGAAGCCGTGTCCAAAATCACTGTGGGCGTGGTGAAAGCCTCCCCCAAAGTAGAAGGCGAAACCGGTATCCAAAGCCTGTTCTGTGCAGAGACAGCTTCCCCTTGTCTTGGCCATCAGGGCACTGAGAAGCTGATCCAGAGGATAGTGCGCTCGTTCTGGGTCATATCTGTTGTAGTTCCCCTGCTCATCTATTAGTTCGAAAGCTTTTATCAGCAGCATCTCAAGCCTGTCGCCAAAGATCCCCTCAGTGTAAACTGGATCGTGGGCCCTGAGAATATCACCCTTGCTGATCCCCGGTTGCAGCGAATCCTCCCTGTTTTCAATCAGGAGAGGGTCGATTGCCTTGCCTATCCCACTTAAACTGGAGAGGTAGCTGATGCTTTTTGAATCCCTTTCATCTGAAACGGGAATGCCGATTCCAAATTCAGAAAGGGGTGGGATCTCTCTATTAACAATAATCATGGCAGTAGTATAACCGGGATAAGACGAATTGTCAGGGGGGGCAGTATTGTTTCTATATATAGAAAACGATATAATAATGAGCAGAGGAGATTATATGACAATTATATACACCATATTGGCAATAGTAGCAGTTTTCTTTCTTATGCAGTACGGAATGGTACTCAAAATGAAGTTTAAAAAGGGTAAACCGGCACCTGAACTGAAGGGGTGTGAAGCTCAATCTGCGGAGAGCAAGGATGGAGCTTTGTTCTACTTCTATAGCGATGGTTGCGGAGCCTGTAAAACCATGACCCCGATTATCAGTGATCTGGCAAAAACAAGGAAGAATGTATTCAAAGTTGATATTGCTTCAGATATGAGCCTGGCCCGTAAATTCGGGGTGATGGGTACTCCTTCTCTTGTGAAGGTGCAGGAAGGAAAAATTGCAGAGTTCCTGGTAGGCCCTCAATCTGAGGGGAACATATTGAAGCTTCTTAATTAAGAATGGCTGGAAGGGGCTGAGAAGGGGGTTGAAATGGCGTCTAATGGTGATAGGAAAGCAAAACTGGAGGCAATCTTTCTGCTGAAAAGGAAGGGAGAGCCCCGGCTTGAAATAGAAGAGGGATACCTGAAAGAAAATTGGGGTTTAGAGGGGGATGCCTATGCCGGTCCGGGAGATCGACAGATTCCTATATACTGCAGTGCAGGGAGGGAGCGATTATCCGCTTTTAACGATGGGCTCTGTTTCTCCCGGTTTCTGGAAACCCTTCGCTTTTCAGGGTTAGATACGGCCAGCCTTGCAACGGGGGACCGGATAGAAGCGGGGGAAGCCTCGTTAGAGGTTTCCGGTGCACGGAAGAAGTGCTTTTCCGAGTGTCCTATCGTGCAGCGGGGAGAACGGTGCGATCTGGCCACTGCGGTGCGGTTTTGCCGTGTTGTTACTTCCGGCAGAATCAATTGTGGCTCTCCTATTGAGATAGAAGCGGGAATTAACTAAGCTTATCTTGATGGTGGCAGAACTATTTAACAAGAACGCTACGGAAAAAAAGGAGTTCCTCTCATTTACTGTGATAGGTAACTGGCTTACCCTATACCGGTTTTCCCTTGGTTACGGGACAGCGGTAGCTTTGTGGATGATCGGTTCCTTCTTTTTTGATCTTGAAACAACAATTCTCATTTTTCCCCTCCTCTGGGCTCTTCTTGTGGGTGGGATCACTTACTATCTGCAAAAGAGACCGAATGGCTTTTCTGACAGGATGAAGCGGGGAATTGTCTATATTGCGCTGTTGGCTTTGGCTCTCTGGGCGGGAGTCTATTATCACATAAAGGATGGGGATGTTTTTAGTGTGGTACTCTTTTCTTCCGGTTATATCACTGTTGCCTCCCTTTTTGTTCTCCATCCCTTTTTTCTTGCAGGGAGTTTTGTTGTAACCCTTGGCCTGCTCTTCTTTCTCAGTGGAGCTGAAAGCCTCTATTTGCCTTTTTTTATCACCCTGGGCCTCTTCGGGCTTTTTCTCTCCGCTTTGCGCTGGGGCGAGAGCTTGCACCGTTTTAAAACGGAAAAATCGATCCGTAATAACCAGGAGAAGGCAGAGCTCGCCCTGGAAGGTGCGAATCTTGGTTACTGGAACTGGGATATGCTATCCAACCGGATTGAGGTTGATAGACGTTGGTTTAGCTTGATCCAGCGGGATGCGGAGCCCTTTGTTACCCTGGATCGGTTTTTTGCAATTATGCACCCTGAGGACCGAAAACGGGTAGCCGGGAGTATGCAAAGCTATTTTGAACAGAAGAGTGATCTCTTTGAAGAGACCTTTCGGATGGAAACGGGAAGCGGTGAATACCGCTGGCTCTTCTCTAAAGGAAAGATCAACATCCGTGATGAAGAGGGTTCTCCCCTGGCTATGCACGGAATACACCAGGATGTGCACCATCAGGTGCTTCAGCAGAGTCGCTTGCAGGAGAGCGAGCGCCGGTTCAGGATGTATGTCGAGCATAGCCCGGTCGCTGTATTTGTCATATCCGGTAGATCCATCATCTATGCCAATCCTCAGGCTGCGGATCTGACCGATTACTCCATAGAGGAGCTGCTTTCCCTTCCCGATCTCTTTATCCTTGTTCCAAAGGATAAACGGCCGAATATAAAGGCCCGGTTTGCCCTGTATAGAGCTACCGGGGTAGAAGACCCGAGCATGGTCTTTCCCTTACAGACCCGGACCGGCAGGATGCTATGGGCTGAAGGGCGAGCCAGTCTCTCCGGAGATTCCAGTGGTGAAATCCTGCTGTCCCTGGTCGATATTACCAGCAGATATGAGGCGGAGGCCCGGATTGAACAGTATGCCACCTATGATGAGCTCACCGGGGTGTTTAACCGAAGGGTGGGGTTGATCCAGCTGGAGAAGGAGCTGTATAAAGCGGAACGGGGACAGTATCCGCTTACCGTTGGCTTTGTTGATATAGATGGTCTGAAAATGATAAACGATAATAAGGGCCACGAAGCTGGAGATATGCTTATTCTCAGTACCACCGAAGCGATGAAACGGGTGCTGCGCCGGGGGGATACGATCTGCCGGCTTGGAGGAGATGAGTTTCTTCTGGTTCATCCCAACTGTGATGAGAAGGATGCAAAAAGACTCTGGCACCGAATCGAAGAGGAGTTTATGGAGGAATACCAGAAGCACCCGGATATTCCTGTCAAGGCAAGTTCCGGGTACAGCTCCTTTATTCCCCGGTCTGGTGATTCAGCTGCCAGGGAAGTGGTAGATCGTCTTGTTCATGAGGCGGATCAGAGGATGTATCGGGTAAAGCGGAGGCGGAAGGATCTTGGTGAATGAAATTTCTATTGGTCCTTTGTGTCTGCGTTATTTCGGGGCACTATATATAACTTCGTTAGTGTCCCCGAAATAGCGCAAAATTCTTTTATAAATGCTTAACTCATGGTTCTTTAATGCTGGGAAGTGCATTTCTTGCAACCATATTGATGCGAATCGCATATATTTTCACGTTTGATAAGGCTTTAGATTCTATTGGTCCTCCATATTTGCGCTATTTCGGGGACACTATATACAAGTTCAGTTCTCTTGGATGAAGGTTTCAATTGCTTCCTTGATCTGATCTCGCACATTTCTGGTAAAAGCCATGATCTCTTCATCGCTTCCTTTTTGCGAGGAGGGGTCTCCGAAGGGCCAGTGAAGCCTATGACTTACTCCGGGGAAAATGGGACACTTCTCCTCCGCCTCTTTGCCGCAGACAGTGATGACAAAGTCGAAGATTTGTCCGCTTTTCCAGATCTCAAAAACACTGTCGGTGCTATTGCCGGAGATATCATATCCTATCTCTTCCATAGCACGAACCACATAGGGATTAAGTGTTCCCGGCTCCAGTCCTGCGCTCATCACGGCAAACCGATCGCCTCCAAGATCATTAAGAAAAGCTTCAGCCATCTGGCTTCTTGCACTATTGTGAACGCAGATAAAGAGTACCCGCTTTTTCCCATCTTTTGTCATGGTTAACTCCTTCTTTCCGACTATCCTCACCATTCTCACCGGTTAGGTCAAATACCCGAAAGGGTAATTCGAGCTTTTTAATAAAAAACTCATGTTTCTCCCTATAACGATTGTCCTTATAATACTATTCTTATCCCGCCATTTTCAGGGGGATAAAAAAACTGCCGACCTGGTGGTCGGCAGTTTTCAGTAGAACGGGAGCGACGGGTCTTGAACCCGCGATCTCCGGCTTGACAGGCCGGCGCGATAACCATCTTCGCCACGCCCCCTTTCCTGTTGCGCTGATGAAGATGCCCGATTTTCTTACTTCTGTCAAGTCTTTTACCATGAGTCTTTCAGGTGCGGGAAGATGGGAAGAGATACAGCTTGACGCAATGAAGCAGATGGTGATAGTGTTTATACACTCAATGAGTGAGTAAATATAGATGTATCAGTTACAGCAAAAATACAGGACCATCCTCTCAATTCTGAGGGAGTTACAGATGCGGGGTGCCACCTCCAGGCCCCTGCTGGCCGAAGCGCTTTCCCTCTATTCATCCACCTTGAGTATCCGTCTGAAGGAAATGTTCTCTCTGGGGCTTGTGCAGGAGCTGGAGTCAGATCCGCCTGCCCCGGGTGGTACGACGAATCCCGGCCGGAAGGCACGTATCATCGATCTGGATCCCGTTTTTGGTCTCTTTGGAGGATTATACCTTCGTCAGGATGGTGCTGGACTTGCTCTTTTCGGCCCTAACCTTGTTCTGCAAAGGCACTGGGAGGTTATCTACCAGAAGGAGAGTGGGGAGCCCCTGAAGGATGCCCTGCGTGATCTGATTCACCTTGCCGGAGAGGAGGGCTTTTTTTCTGGGAGGGGGGAACATCACGTAAGAGGAATCGGCATAGCGGTCTCCTCGGTAGTCTCCTCAATGGGACGGGTCTACCCCTCCTCTCACTACCCCTGGAAGGGAGATAACCTGCTCTCTCTGTTGCAGGAATTAAGCGGGGTGAAAGAGCTGGCTATCGATAATGATGCGAATATGGCAGCCCTGGCCGATGCATACCTGCTCCGAAAGGATGAAGCCTCCCTGATACATCTCCTTCTTTTAGAGAGTGTTCCAACTATTGGATGTGGTCTCTACCTGAACGGAGAGCTCTACCGGGGCTCTTCCGGGGCTGCCGGGGAGCTTGATGAGGATCTGTGGCCTCTTTTGGGGGCTGATTCTCCAAAAACAGCATCGGAGGCCAAGATATCAGAGCCTTGGCCGGATTCTTTGGCAGAAGAGTTTGTTAGACAGGCAGCCCGACTGAGCCGGTTTCTGGTTCCCTTTATTGATCCGGACAAAATATGTATCTCCGGAGTGATTGGAGACGATGGTCTGAAAAAAGTGAAAGATGAGCTAAGGGACTTGGGAGGACGGCTCTCCATCGAGGTGATTACAGATCCTTTTTGGGTAGAAAAGGGGGGAGCGGTGAAGGTATTTCAGCAAAGCATTGAAACGCTTGTAGGAGGTAGGAGATGAAAAGCACTATTACGAAGGGGAATGTCCTTATCGGGCAGTCAGGGGGACCCACAGCGGTGATCAATGCCTCTCTATCCGGGGTGATCGCCCATCTGCAGCAGCAGGATTTTCCAGGCAAGATCTTTGGAATGCAGTTTGGAATTGAAGGCTTTATGGAGGATCGGCTGATCGATCTGGGGGGGCTCTCCAAATCGGCCCTTGATGAGCTTGCCAAGACCCCCTCTTCTGCCCTGGGTTCTTGCAGGTATAAACTGGCGGATGATGATATTCCACCTATCCTGGACCGCCTGAAGCGCTATGATATCCGATACCTCTTTCTCATCGGTGGAAACGACACTATGGATACCATCCATCGGCTTGAAGCAGCCGCAGCCCGGGCAGACTACGAATTGAAGGGCCTCGGCATACCGAAAACGGTGGATAATGACCTCTACGGTACTGATCATACACCCGGTTACGGTTCCGCCGCCCGGTACACCGCCCTGTCGATCCGTCAGGCGGGACAGCTTGCCCGGGATATGCAGCGGGTAGATCGCTACACCATCCATCAGACTGTGGGAAGGGATGCAGGGTGGCTTGCCGCTTCTTCGGCCCTGGCCCGGCGCTGGGAGGGGGACGCTCCTCACCTGATCTATCTGCCTGAGCGCCCTTTGAACAGGGATAAGGTACTCTCGGATGTGCATGGAGCTGTTACCCTCTACGGTTACTGTTCCATCGTCTGCGGCGAGGGTGTGGTATGGGAGGATGGCAGCCCCGTATCCGGATCGGGCGATACCGACAACTTCTCCAACATCGAGTTTGGAGCCATGGGGGGGGGCAGTGCAGCCATCAGCCTACACCGGCTCATTTCTGATGCCACGGGCTATCGGGGGGAGTTTCAGATCACCGAAAGCCTCTCCATGTGTGCCGATGACCGGGTAAGTCTGGTTGATCGTCAGGAGGCGCAGATTTGCGGCGAAGAGGCGGCCCGACTGGCCCTGGCAGGGGAGAGTGGCGTGATGGTATCGATACACCGGGCGGAAGGGCCGGAGTACCGAATCAACTACGGTACCACTATTCTTGAGGAGGTTGCAGTCCGGGCAAAACCGATGCCGGATCAGTTTATCAACGAGATGGGAAATGGAGTAAGTGAAGCCTTTATGGATTACCTGCGGCCTCTGGTGACTCCCCTGTCTGATTACCGCAGGCTCTGGTAAAATAGTAGACACAAATCTGAGAAAAGGAGCTGAGTATGAATTTGAAAGAAGATCGATACAAGCGATTTGCCCTGGTACGGGAGATGATGGAGAGTTCAAGCCTGGTGGAGAAGTTCAAGTCAGATGGGGCAACTGACCTGGCCGTAAAAATCAAGGATGAGGAGCCCCGATTTTTTCTCACCGGTGAAGGCTCTTCCAGGATATTCCCTGCAAAGCGGGCCCGGCTTGCCGCTCTTCGCCGGGGAAGCGACCTGGTACCGGAGACCGAGGGGGCAACTCAAGCCCTGGAGTATCAGCTTTCCGGAAAGATCCTTTCGGTGGCCAGTAATTCCGGCAAGACCAAAGAGGGGCTAAGGCTACTTCGAAAGGCGAAGGGAGAGGGAATTTACACCTTCGGCCTGGTAGCCCAGCCGGGAAGTCCCATCGCCGAGGAGGCGGACTTCCATCATGTGCTTACCTGCGGAAAGGAGGAGGCCGTTGCGGCTACCAAGAGTGTGATTGAGCAGGCCCTTTTCTACCATCAGCTTTTTTCGGTCATTGAAGGATATGGAATGCCCGATATGGGTCGACTGGCTGAAAGTATTGACCACGCTTTAACCATGGCGATTCCAGGTAATGTTACCGAAGCAATTGCTTCTGCAGGCACCATCTACTGGGCCGGGAGAAACGATGGTGTTGCAGAGGAACTTACCCTGAAGAGCAACGAGATAACCCGGAAAAAGTCGGACTTTCTGGAAGGCACCTATGCGGTGCACGGGATTGAGGAGGTGCTAAACAAGGATGATGTGATTATCCTGGTTCAGCCCTTTGAAGAGGAGGAGAAGAAGTTTGAAGAGGTTCTCTGCGAAGGAGTCGGTGCCCGGGTTTTTGCTCTATCGGGAAGGCAGACCCTCTTTCCCACCATCCTCTTGCCTGAAGTGGGAGGGGCGGATGAGTATATTCGTCTTGCCGCAGGGTGGAACCTCCTGGTGGAGGTTGGAGTAGCCCTGGGTATCGATCTGGACCATCCTGTCCGGGCCCGGAAGGTGGGTAACGAGATGGAGCCTGCATAATGGACTTTCAGTGGAGTGCCAGGAAGAAGGCGAGTGGGAAGGCTTCGGGGAAGGCTTCGGGGCGAGATGCTGGAAGAAAAACTGGAATCACCTCGCCAAGGGTGGGGAAGCCGGGAGAACCTCTCCCGGAGGGGCAGCTCTCGGTCGATCCTGACCTGGGAGCAGCTCTCTCCGAGGGGGTGCCAGCCTCAGGAGAAGCTCTCTCCGTAGAAGTTCTGGCCTCAGGAGAAACTCTCTCCGGAGAAGTGCCGCCCCTGCTCTCCCGGGGAGAGCAGAAGAGATGGCTCTTCCTGGTTCCCCATGATGATGACGGGGTGATCGGGGCCGGACTTGCCATCCAGGCAGCGCTGGCCTCAGGAGCCGATGTGACTGTTGGGGTGGTAAGCGATGGTTCTGCTGGCTATTGCCGGGAAGCAGATCGTAGCGAAATTGTTGCTATTCGCCAGAGGGAGACTGAAGAGGCCCTGGGGCTTTTAGGAGTTTCTTCTCTGCGGTTTCTCGGTTTTCCCGATGGAGGGCTATACAACTGGCGGGGCCGCAGGGCCGGGGAAACCCTGTTTGACGGGGGCTTGCAGGGCTCTTTTACCCGGCTTTTGCGGGAAAACTCTCCGGATGTAGTCGCTTTCTGTTCCTCTTCGGACCTCCATCCGGATCATCAGGTTGTGGCTGGGGAGTTGATGATAAGCCTCTTCCACGCCTCCGGGGATATCTGGCCTGAACTGGGGCCGCCCCTGGGGAGCCTCCCCCTGCTCCTGGAGTTTCCCGTCTATTGTGCCCTGCCGGATCTGCCGGATTTGCAACTCTCCGCTGACCAGGAGAGCTTTCACCGGAAACTGGAAGCGATAGCTGCATGGAAGAGCCAGAAACAGATCACCTCCCTGGTGGAGAGGGTTCGTGCCGGGGGAAGCCGGGAATACTTTCGTATAGTCAGGTTCGATCTCTACAATCCAGGAGATTATGCGGAGCTTTTTGATACTGTTCCGGGGCTGGAAAGAGAATAAGACGAAGTCCCGGACCGGGATTGCAGGAGGAGCAGAATGGAATCACTACTGTTAAAGGCGGGCAAAAACAGGCTTGAGGTAATCCCTGATTTGGGAGGGACCATCAGGCAGCTTTTTCTTACCCCTATCGCCCCATCTTTTCTGGACTATCCTCAGCCAGTAACTGAAGCTTTGGAGGGCCACCCTCTCCTTCTGGCAGATAACGATGAGGAGCTGGCGGAGAATCCCTGGTTTCGGGGACGATTCATGTTTCCTTTCTGCGACCGGATCCCTGGGGGGAAATACAGCTTCGATGGAAAGCGTTACCAGCTTCCTTTGAACCAGGAGGATGGATCGGCAATCCACGGGCTAATCCATAACCGGCCCGGAAGTGGGCTTTGCCGTATCACCACTTCAGAGGAAGATCAGCTCCACCTCTCTTGGCGTTTAGGGGAAGATCCGGGATATCCCTTTCCTGTGGAGTTCTCCCTGCTATACCACCTTGATCCCCGGGGCCTTACCTTGAGATTTCTGGCACTAAACCGGGGTTCTACTCCTGCCCCTGTCGGTTTTGGTTGGCACCCTTACTTCTCACTCCCCGGTGGCGAGCCGGATGCATATACCCTGACCATTCCTGCAGATGCATATACGGAAGTGGAAGAGAATCTGATGCCCACGGGCCGTTTTCCTCGTTTTTCCAATCCGGAGGATCAGGCCGACAAGCGTTACGATTTCCGCTCTGGCAGGAAGATTGGAAAGAATGGCTACGATATCGCCTATCCGGTAAAGCTCCCCGTAAGGGGTGTAGTTGAAAGCTCTTCCCATCGGCTTATCCTGGAGACAGATGGGGCCTTCTCCTTTTTACAGCTCTTTACTCCCCCGGACCGGAAGGGCATAGCTCTTGAGCCGGTAAGTAACATCACCGATGCCTTCAATCGGGATGATATGGGGATGCGGGTCTTACAACCGGGGAAGCGCTTAGCAGGTTTGGTACGTATAGAGCTGGAGGTGAGGGAGCTGGATTAGCCAAAACGTAAAAAATGTACCCCTTGAATGTTTGATCGGTAAGCATCAAAATGGGGAGTCTCTTTCAGCAGCAACAGCATAAACAAGGAATCCTGGATGATTGTACTCTTTTTTATCATAAGTTTTAGTGCTTCCGTGATAGGAGCGATAAGTGGAATTGGCGGTGGGGTTTTGATAAAACCGCTTATGGATGTCGCCAGTGGTTTGAATACCAGCGTCATTAATTTTCTCTCCAGCACCACTGTTTTATCCATGGCCACCGTGTCGATCCTTCGAAGTCGAAAACGTTCTGTTCCCATCCATTTCAAGACCACTTCCATGATGGCATTGGGGGGAGTCTTCGGGGGGCTTGTGGGGAAGAATCTTTTTGATTTCGTAAAGAGCTGGTTTGGTGAAGAGAAGATTATCAGTATCAGCCAGTCGACCATCCTGTTTCTGATTACCGTAGCGGTGCTGCTTTTCTATTTCTATAAAGAACAAATCAAGCCGAAAACATATGAGAGTATCGGATTTAGTCTATTCATTGGCCTTCTACTGGGAGGAATAGCATCTTTCTTAGGCATCGGTGGAGGGCCCATCAATCTGGCGGTGCTCTATCTCTTTTTCTCCATGGATTCGAAGACCGCAGCACTGAACTCTCTGGTTATCATCTTCTTTTCCCAGATCGCTAACCTGCTCTTTACCTTCTTCTCGGGCAAGGTTCCCGATTTTACGCCGATGGTCCTTTTCATCATGATCCTGGGAGGTGTTGGCGGCGGTGTCTGCGGATCTCTGATATCACACAGCATAACAAACCGAAGGGTGGACAAACTGTTCATGGTTCTATTGGTGCTTATTATGGTCCTCTGCCTGTATAATATAGGAATGTGGGTGATCTGAACCTGTACAAGAATGCTGGGGCTTGAGCTGCCGTCGGTATTATGGACAGGGGTGACTATCTTAGAAGAACAGCTCGTCGGGGTCCCGGGGCAGGGTTACCGATGTGGCGCGTATTACAATCAAAATGGGTTGGG
>CAYMWV010000021.1:0-28387 GCA_964394395.1 uncultured Sediminispirochaeta sp. | reverse complement strand
AAAGTGACCTGGCAGAGAGAGCCGCAGGCACACTTTTGAAAGCGGCCGATCAGCTCAATCGTTTCTTCTCCGGCTCTCTTGAGCACTTCGACCTCCCTCTCAGGGAAGAGAAAAGCCCCTTTCGACGGGAAGTGTACTCCGCCCTTTCCATGACCGGGCCGGGAGAGACAATCACCTATGGTGATCTGGCCCGGAGACTCGGCAGACCGGGAGCCGGCCGGGCAGTGGGAGGGGCTTTGGCAGCCAATGAGCTGCTGATTATCCTTCCCTGCCACCGGGTTGTGCCCTCATCGGGTGGCTGCGGCTCCTACCGAGACGGAGCAAAGAGAAAAAGCGCTCTTATCGCTTTGGAAAAAAGGCATTGCTCTGCAGAAAAGGCAGCGCTGGGGGATGATGGAGCTTCAGCTATTTCTTCTTTACGTAATACTGCATCAGCTGGATAAAGTAGTAGATCCTTTTATAAATTCCGGTCAGGGTCTCTTTTACATCACCCTCAAAAACACCCTCAATCTCCTTCCAGTTAAGGATAAGCTCGTGGTGTTTCTTGTCATAGTCCTCAATAACCAGCTTGATGCCCTTCCCCATCATGATCAGATTATTGGCCGACTCGGTAATCATCCGCAGCGCCTCATCGTTAATATCTTTCAGGAGTTTTCGCAGAATCACCGTGCTGTTTTTGTCCCGGTCGCCCTTGTGGACCAGGGCCTTCAGCTTTGCCCCGGTAGTGCTTTCCTCGGAGAGGTTCTCATCAAATTTAACAAGGTCCTCGGAGATCTGCATAAGCGCATGAAAGGCTTCAGAGAGTTGCTGACTAGAGAGATTGGTAGACCACTTTCCCCGGATAAGAAGAATATCCACCGTCGTCTTGATGTCCCGCTTGAAAAAATCGAGAAGAAACGCTTTGAGGTAGTTAAGAGGTTGGATGTAGATGTAACCGCCCAACATCTTCCGGGAGAAGGCCATGTTGCTCTTATCGGTGTAGTTCTTCAACCTGCTGATCGCCGTGGTCCCAAAAATGGTGGTCAGCAGATTGTCGATCTTCTTGTTTTGCCGTTCCAGGAGGATCTTCTGGATAGTCATTTCCGTCCCGGTTTTTACCTTGTTCAGGTACGCTTCAACAATCCGCTCATCCTGGACATATACCTTGGGCTGGTAATAGGGATCCTCGTCAACCAACTGGACAATCATGGTAAGCATATTGCTTCGTTCTACCTCGATAAGCCCTTTAATAATCTTTTTGAAACCCTTTCGGTCTATCACCTCTGTCTGTTTATATCCGGCCAGGACATCAAAAAGGGCATTCCAATCCTGTTCTTTATTCAGTTGAGGGAGGATGGCAAGAAAATCTTTCAGATCGTCACAGATATAGGTGCCGTTGATCGATTCAAACTTCGGAGAATAGAGAAAATCGCGCTCCGGGAGGGATGAATCAAACTTCTTGAGAAGAAAAAAGTAGTCAAAGTTAATGAGTTGAAAGAAGATCTGCAGGAGATTGTTCAATTCAGTGATGCTTTTCACCCGATCACTGGTAAAACCTGCAAAAAACCCCACCAGCTTGTCCTTCAACTCCGAGGCAAGAACCTTTGTCTCCCGGGTCTCAGCGGCCTTTCTGATTGCCCCTTCATCAACATCCTCCAGAACCTTCTGCTGCTCCTTGTTTAAAAAGCTTTCTATAAGAATGGTTTTAAGGATTCCCGAACCAGCCGCATTCTGAAGGAGAACCTGGGCAGGTGCTACTACTTTATAGGTGTCATAAAAGAGCTTTGCCAGCCCCGGCAGGGCTTCCGAACCCTTGGGCTTATAAAACTTGTATTTCTGCCGTTTTACCTGTTTCTCAATCTCTTTTAACAACTTCCGTTTTTCCCGTTCCGGATCGGAAGAACCACCAAATAGAGAGAGAATCTTTTCAATTAGCCCGGCAAGACCACCGGGTGAGTTGTTTGCACTGTCTGTTGCCCAGAGCTGTCCCTGCATAGATATACTCTATGGTAAAAGCTGGGGGCTGTCAATTGGAGATTCTTGAGAAGTCAGAAAGTGCAAAAAAGAGACGATCCCCATTGAGGCTGTCCTGCACCCCCTCCGGAGCACTATACATAGAGTGGTGACAAATCTGTAATAGCACCATATATAGCGGCTTGGACAGCCTGAATTATCGGTTTCTCTTACTCCCCTGCCAGCTTCCCCGCCGCTCTAACTCCGCCTCTGTCAGCTGATAAAAGTGCTGCTTACCGGAAAAGTTTTCGGGGGCAAGGAGCCTCTCCGGTGGAGTGTCACAGGTAAGGCGCTGGATTACCGTTGAAAAGGGGAGTATCTCAAGGGCATCCACCACCCGGCGTAGATGGGTTTCTGTGTCAGGAACCTCCAGCTTCCCATCCCTCCACATCTGGGCAAAACGGGTCCCTTCGGCTATGTGAAGGTTATGGATTTTTATTCCATCAGGTTCCATTTCAGATAAGAGGCGGATACTCTCCTGAATTTCCCGGTCATCCTCTCCGGGAAGTCCAAAGATCATGTGAACAGCCACCTTCAAACCCCGCTCTTTTGCCAGGATAAATGCCCGCCTGAAAGCAGCACTATCATGGCCCCGGCCGATCCGGCGCAAGGTCGGGTCGTGAAAGCTCTGCAGCCCCAGCTCCAGCCACACATCCCTCTCCGGTGAATGGAATTCTGCGAGCAGATCCGCCCGGGGAGGGTCAAAACAGTCCGGCCTGGTTCCTACTACAAGCTCCTTAAAGGGTGCAAATGCCAGCAGATAGCTGTATACCCTTCGAAGCAGCTCTACCGGAGCGTAAGTCCCGGAAAAAGCCTGGATATAGAGGATAAAGAGAGCAGCTCCGTAGCGGTGAGCAAGGAAATTCATCCCCCCTTCAATCTGCTTCTTCATCCAATCCCGCCATACTGGGGAATCAACTGCCGGGCCCAGGACAAATCGCTCTTCCATCAGCACCTGATAGGGGGCCCTGGATCCAGCGGCATCACAGTAAAAACAGCCTCCACCTCCATCTTCCCGGCGGTTGGGACAGCTGAACCCGGCATCTACCCCTACCCTGTAGGCTGCCTCTCCGTAACGATTCTTCAAATACCTGCTGTATCGATTAAACAACTGCTTCACCCGTCCATTATCATTCCGGCGGCGGGAATTGACAACCCGCTCCGCCTTACCGTAGAGTCAAACCATGAAGATTTCCCGGAAGATTATCCTCAGAGCAGCTATAGCTCTCATTCTCCTCCTAATGCTTGCCCTTATTGCCCTGGCCGGTCTCTGGTGGTACCAGACCCCCCACCGCTTTCCCTCCACGGCCAGACTAATGACAGACCGCCCCGAATTTGCAGCTTACGCAGAGCTCTTTAACGCAGAACAGAATGATTACAGAATAAATGTTATCTACCGGGAAGAGCCTGCTACCGCGGGGACGGCGGGGCTGAGCAATATCGATCTTGTAGTAGCCCCCTTTCTCAATAATCCGGATCTTATCACCACATACCGGCCACTGACCAAGCTGTTTCCTGAAGAGGAAGCTGTTAATGAGCAGCTGCTTGAACCTCGCCGCTTTTACCAGCAGTTTCTGGACCTGGGAAGGGACAGGGAGGGGCTTCAACGGCTCCTTCCGGTCTCCTTTAATCTTCCGACCCTCACGTTCCTGGAGGGGGATCGGGAGGTTGATGAGGAGAGTTTCAGTCTCAACCTTGAAAGTATCCAGGAAGAGAGTGGTTCATACAACCTGGAAACTGATGGTCGTTACTCCCGGATGGGGTTCTCTCCCCGATGGAATCCTGAGGTCCTTTATGTAAAGACCAATCTTTTTGAAACCAGTTTTCGTGCAAAGCGTTCCGGGGCAGGAGCTTCAGCTCCGGTGGAATGGGATGAAGGAAGCCTGGAGCGAACCGTTACCTTCATCCGCAACTGGATAGAGACGGTAAACCAGGGAAGAGAGAGGGAGCAGGATTTTATTGATATCTTCATGTACGATCCTCCCTTAAAGCTTCTGGCAGAAAAGCGCATTCTGTTTACCTATATGACCCTTTCCGATTTCTTTCAGATTGCACCCGAACGGCGCAGGAACCTCGATTTTCAATGGATAGCCCGGGAAGATGTAATTCCCGTTGAGGATGATGCACTCTTCATCGGTATCCCCAATTCTGCCCAGGCGAGACCTGCTGCAGAGGCTTTTCTCCTCTGGTTTTTTTCCCCGGAGACCCAGATCGCCATTATAGAAGCGAATCAATTCAAACGGATGAGGACATTCGGGATTGCCGATGGTCTCTCATCCCTTCCTGCGGTAAATGAAAACTATCTACCCCGCTTTTTCCCCTCCTTGGTAGGACATATCCCCCCGGAAGACTATCTCCGCTTCCCCCTCCCCCTTCCAAGGCAGTGGAACCAGATAAAAGAGGAGCTTATCATTCCCTGGCTTCTGGAAAAAGCATCGGTAGAAGAGCCGGAGTCGATTCCACCTCTGCAGGAACGAATAGATTTGTGGTATAGACAGCAAAGTAGTGAATGAAGTGTTTGACATATGTTAGAAACCGTATTATGCTGATTGCCATAAGATAATTTTTTTTGGAGGTTTTATGGCAACAGTACAGCTGAAAGGTATTGGGAAGGTCTACGATGGCGGAGTCAGGGCAGTAGACAACGTCAATATCGAGATCCAGGACCGGGAATTTGTGGTTCTCGTAGGTCCTTCGGGTTGTGGAAAGTCCACTACCCTCAGAATGGTCGCCGGATTGGAAGATATTTCCGAAGGCGAACTCTACATCGATGGGAAAATGGTTAACGATGTTCCCCCAAAGGATCGGGACATTGCCATGGTTTTCCAGAACTACGCTCTCTATCCCCACATGACTGTCTACGACAACATGGCTTTCGGTCTCAAGATCAGAAAGTTTGATAAGGCGGAGATTGAGAAACGGGTAAAAGAGGCTGCCAGAATCCTGGACATTGAAGAGCTTCTGGACAGAAAACCAAAGGCTCTCTCCGGTGGACAGCGGCAGCGGGTTGCAGTAGGCCGGGCCATCGTTCGTCATCCCAAGGTGTTCCTCTTTGATGAACCCCTCTCCAACCTGGATGCGAAACTTCGAGTTCAGATGAGAGCGGAGATTTCCAGCCTCCACCACCGGCTGGATGCTACCATGATCTATGTAACCCACGACCAGGTAGAAGCGATGACCATGGCGGACAAGATTGTTGTCCTGAAAGATGGTATTGTCTACCAGATTGGAAGCCCACTCCAGCTCTACAACAACCCGGCAAACCGCTTTGTAGCCGGTTTTATCGGAAGTCCTCCCATGAACTTCCTTACCGTTACAGTGGTAGAGGAAGGCGGAAAAGTGATGATGGACGAAGGCAGCTTCAGGGCTGAGATTCAGGGTCGTTATGCGTCGCTCCTGAAGGATAAAGGGTATATGGGCAAAGAGGTTATCTTTGGTATCCGTCCCGAAGATTTGTACTACGAACCCGCAGAAAAGGCTGGAAAGACTGTCACCGCTGAAGTTGGTGTTATCGAGCCCCTTGGAGCGGAGATTCACGTGTATGTAAATACCGCCAAGCATCAGATGATTGCCAAGGTGGCCCCTGATGTGGCGCTTGAGGTTGGACAGCCAATCTATTTCATCCCCAACTATGATAAAGCTCACTTCTTTGATGTGGAGACCGAAAAGGTTCTTGATGAGAGCCAGGCAAGTGTATAATTAGAGTGTTACGCATAAAAGTGTTACGCATAAAATAGTGTTACCCCGGGGCTGCCGTTAACGGCAGCCCCTTTTTCATGCTCTCTCCCACCCCGATTTCACCTCCATATCTCATTCATATCTCCATTCCCCGAACAGATTGCATCTAAGATCACCTTTCCTTATACTACTAATCAATGAACAGCGAAAAACAGGATACCAGGCAGGAAACTAAACCGATCCAGATAGTAGAGCAGATACAAGGGGTGGTGGAAGAGACTGAAAGCATATTTGATGAAATCGCCGGTATCTTCCCCAGGCTTGGTACGGAAATCAAAAAAAGCAGGCAGGAATCGGAGCAGCAAATCGCCAGGTTTTCCCATTCTGTAACAGGTCTTGCAGGTAAAGAGCGGGCAGGGGTGCTTCTGAGGGAGACAAAATCGGTAATTGAAGAGGCAGCAAAAGCATTTTCCGAGCTGCATGATAAAGATGATATTCTGCTTACTACCTTGAAAAGTGACATAGAAGAGATCAAGGCACTGGATAGCAGGATAAAAGAGATCAGGGATAGCTCCGAACAGATGGAGTTGATCAGTTTGAACGCCATGACCGTTGCGATAAAAGCGGGTAAAGCAGGAGGAGCGTTTAGTTATATTACCGAAGAGCTGAAGCGCATCAGTGCAAGAAGCATTCAATATACCGATGAGCTGACCAGGGAGGGTACAGATCTGGATGATCTCTTCCGTGCCCTCCTTGGTTCAATGGAAAAGATTGAAGATGTGCAGAAAGAGCTCTTCAATAACTTCGGATCCTTTGTAAAAGAGGGATTCGAAAGAGCACATGAGGCTACCGATAGAACCCTCTCCTTTCTGGAACAAGTAAACCGGGATAGCGAAGCAATTGATAAACCCTTGGTGGAGATTATGGAGGAGGTGCAACAACAGGATATTATTCGTCAATCCCTGGACCACGTCCTGCTTGCACTGTCAGAATTGAAAGAAATTTCTGTCCATAATAGCGAGGAGCACTCCAGGGAGTTCCTTGATGAATTGTCATTCTTGACAAGCATCCCGGGGCTCTGCTCCGATCTGATAGAAGATGTTAAAGTGCGGATTGAAAAAAGCAGGAATTTCTTTTTTCAAAGACTGGAAACCATAGATCAGCTGATGAAGGAGCTGGAACATAGACTGGATAATTACCGAAAAGAGAACCCGGTGGACACCTACTTTTCTGAAGCGAAAAAATCTATCAATACCATAAGTGAAGATGTCTCCAGTTCTCTTTCAATGAAAACTTCAATTATCCAGGAAAGCAGTGAGCTCATGAATAAGGTGATGGAACTGCAGGAGAGCTTTACCGATTTCTCGGAGTTGATCACCCAGTTTCAGAATGTAAATGTTGCTTCCCGGATAGAGATTGCCAAGCAGGAAGCACTCTCCTCTATGACCACCACGGTAGGAGAGATGAGCCAGTTAACCGGCAGGATCGATACAACCCTGGAACAGGCTCTGCACAGCATAAAGCGCTTTTTCAAGCAGACCAGAGACTCCATCGAGATGTACAACACCATCTACCAGCAGGAAAAACGGTTTTCCCAGGATTTTGACAAGCAGATGAAAACCCTTTCAAAGGATGTTCAGGATATGCTCTCAAACCTTGAAGGGGTACTCTTTGGCTTCTCCACTTTCACCGACGGATTTTACACGATTTTGGAGAGAACCAACGAAGTTCTTAAGAAGCTTGGAAGCTGTTCTACCCGGCTTGACGAGACTACCATCCTGCTTGGCAAGATCGAATCGGTATTCAGAAGCAGGCTGGATATGGAACTGAAAAAAAACGGGAACCTGGAAAACTGGAGTATCAAGAACCAGCGGCTGCAGGATATAATAGAGCGCTTTACCATCCTCGAACATAAACAAAAAGCAGGAGAAATTGGAGGCTTTGATGTGGAAGAGGGAAACAGCAGCGGTGATGTTACCTTTTTTTAGGCCGGTGTGATGCATACCCTGCATAATCACAGTCTGGATAAAGATGTGGTTTTTCTGCATCCCGGAGATTACTATGCGACGGACCAGAAGACCCTTCTTTCAACCGTACTCGGCTCCTGTGTATCGGTAGTTCTTTGGGATCCGGCGAAGAGGATTGGGGGAATGAACCACTTTATGCTTCCAGGGAATCCTAAACAGGTTTTCTATCTTGATGAGAGCGGCCGTTACGGGATGCAGGCAATGGAGCTGCTTATCAATGCGCTGATGAAACTTGGGCTTCATAAAAGAAACCTGGTGGCAAAGGTGTTTGGAGGGGCAACAGTTCTTGCCACCGAAAGAGATGAGGAGCTTTCGATCAGCAGGGCCAATATCAATTTCGCTTTCAAATACCTGGAGCTTGAACAGATTGCAGTTGAAGCTTCCGATACGGGGGGGAAACAGGCCAGAAAGATCATCTTTAACCCGGAAACCGGGAAAGTTCAGCTCAAGAGGCTTGGCCATATCCGAGACCGGGAGGTGAAGCAGGAAGAGAGTGAATACCAGAGAAAACTCAGGGAGCGTAGAGAGGCGAATGGGTTTATCGATTTTAGAACTGATAAAAAGGAAGAGAAACAGTGAGTAAGGATCTATTAGGTAAAAAGCTATTCTACTTCTTCCCGGAGGGCCCCTATCATAGTGCTCTGATTAAAGCGGCTATCGAGGAAGAGTATGAGATCTATACGGTGAGTAGAATCGAGCAGGGAATGAAGCTCATCTCCGGATACAGCAGGTCACTGATCTTTATCAACCTGGAGTGCCCGTTTGCAGGAGCTGAGGATGCCCTGGTGAAATCAATCAGTCGCTATAGTGGACGGCTGGAGGCAGGGGAGAGCTCCATCATCCCCCTGATACGGGAAGAGAGGTGCCAGAAGAGTAGGGAGGCTGCTGTTCCGGTCGAAGGGCTGCAAAGCACCGGTTTTTCTACTCCTCCCCTTACCCTCCCCTGTGAAAGGGAAGCGGGAGCTATAACCTTCCTTGAACTACTTGAGAAGAAAGAAGCACGAGGGCAACGCCGGTATGTCCGATTTGGAAGCGGTGGAGAAGCTATCGCCTCCCTGGAAATAGAAAGCGGTGGCAAGATCTACAGCGGCTCTGTTTCTGATATCAGTTCTGCAGGAATCTCCTTCTCCCTTGATGGAGGAAAGCTTCTACCGCCGGGCTGTAGGATTGATAGCTTCCGCATGGAGTCTGACTCCAGGATCCGCGAGTTGACCGGAACAATATCACTTCGAAGAAAGTTACCCGACAGCTCAATCCTTCTGGTGGCGATGTTTGATGCTCCCCCGATCGGGGCGAGAAGGAGGCTTCAACACTTCATCCACACCTCCCTGCAGCGGCAATTTTACCGGAGACTGGAAGCATGAATGAAAGATCGCCAAAAGAGCCTGCCCTGCTCACCGACGGTGGGACATCTATTCGACAGCCTTCACCATCACCTTCAGGGCCTGGGCGTACTCTTCAGCATCTACCCCGACCAGCAAAGTAATCTCCGATCCGCCGTAATTGATAAAGCGCACATTAATCCCGGCATCCTTTAAAGCGTTGAAGAGGCGCGCAGCAATCCCCGGCTTCTCCAGAATGCCCTCGCCAACCAGACCTATCAGCGCAAGGTGAGGTTTGAAGCTTACCAGGTCCGGTTCCATCTTCTCCCGCAACTCCTGCAGAAGGCCCTTTTCATCTTTGATCGCCCCCTCGGGAAGGAGGAAGCTGAGGGTGTCAAAGCCCTTTGACTCAAACTCCGGGATAATCCCCTTCTCCCGAAGCAGGGCAAGGATCTCTTCCCGATAAAAGGGATAGCGGCTCAACATCAGCTTTTCCACGAAGAGATTCTTGTAGGGTTTTTTACCCGAAACACCAGCTACCGAGCGTTCCTTGGTATCCCGCTTGGGGAGAATGTAGGTTCCCTCTGCAGAGGGGGCGTTGGTGTTCCTCACATTGATGGGAACTCCCACATTTCTCACCGGTGCTATCGCCTCTTCATGAAACACCGATGCCCCGATACTGGCCAGTTCCCGCACCTCCCGGTAGGTAATCTCTCTCACCGGTTTGGGGTTTTCCACAATTCTAGGATCTGCCATCAGTATCCCCGATACATCGGTCCAGTTCTCGTAGCGCTCTGCCATCACCGCCCGGGCTGCAATGGCCCCGGAGATATCACTCCCCCCACGACTGAAGGTCTTTACCTTCCCATCAGCGGTGGCACCGTAGAATCCGGGCAGGACGAAGCGCCCCTCCCCCTTCATCTGAGCGGATATAAGCTCATAGCTTGCATCATCTACCCGCCCGTCATCAGTAATACGAACAAACTGTTCCGGATCCACAAAAGTGGCATCAAGAAGATCGGCCATCATCAGAGCCGAGAGAAACTCCCCCCGGCTTGCCGCATAATCGGCACTGGCTCCCTTCTTGATCTTCTCCTCAATCGTATCCAATACAGAAGCGATATCGGGACACACCTGCATCTGTGAGGCCATCCCTTCGATCCGTTCCCGGATGATAGAGAAATGGGGAGCTATCTCCTTACCGGCCGCCGCATCCCGGTGACAGCAATAGAAGAGATCGGTTATCTTTTCGTCAGAGCTATTCCGCTTGCCCGGGGCGGATACAATAACTACCCGGCGCTTTTTATCCAGATCGATAATCGATTTAACCTTTCGCATCTGTGCAGCATCGGCCATTGAGGTTCCGCCGAACTTGCATACAATCATGATAGCCTCCCGTTAGTGGTATATATACAATGCTTACCCTTTTGTAAAGAGTTTCTGGGGGAAGTCAATCAGCTTCTCGCAGCCGGCCGCCTTGATCCTCTTTAAAGCTTCCAGAGCGATAGCGGTATCCTGGATTCCCACTCCGGTGAGGTCGCACACGCTTATCTGATCGTCATTCGTCCTTCCGGGAGCTCCACCGGAAGCAAAAAGACCCAGCTCAAGGATATCCCCATCCTCCGGAGCAGTACCAGCGGCTTTTGCACTTCGCAACTCTCCAAGGCGGTAACACTGACTCTTTAAATCGCAGGCTACCAGGTCTGCCCTGGCAAAGATCTTCGCATCAAGCTCCTGTTTCTCTTCGGTATCACTACCCATGGCGGTGATGTGGAGTCCCGGATGGAGCCATTCAGCTTTGATAACGGGCTGCCTGGCCGGGGTGGTAGTGGTCACGGAGTGGCACCTTTTCACCACCTCTTCGGCACTTTCCGCCTTGATCACCTCCACCCCCAGCTCTTTGGAGATATCCTGCACATAGGCATCCCGTACATCCTCCGGGTCAGGACTCCAGGTGTAGATCCGTTTGAAGGGACGCACCAGGTAAAGGCCCCGCATCTGAAACCGCGCCTGGGTCCCCGCTCCAATCACTCCGGCATTCTCCACCCTGGAGGGAGCCAGATATCTTGCCGCCAGTGCACCGGCAGCCCCGGTTCTTACCTGGGTAAGATAACCGTTGTCCAGAAGGATCGCCTCGAGGAAACCGGTGAGAGAACTGAAGAGCAGCATCAGGCCGCTGGCTGAAGGGAGTCCCAGCTTACGGTTCTCAAAAAACCCCGAGGCAACCTTCACCGCCAGACTATCCAGCCCCTTGATGTAGGCGCTTTTTACATCCACCTCCCCGCTCCGTTCCGGCACCGGAATCATCATGATCGGCGGCACTGTCGCATTTCCCTCATAAAGCTTCCGGAAGGCGGCTTCAATGGCATCAATGATGCTTTTATCCATATGGACCTGCTCCACCAGCTCCTCTTCCTTGACAATATATATCCCGGGCTTTTTCATTTCAGGCTTCTGCATCAATCATCCTCCTCATCAATTCCAGATAGCGTTCCAGCTGTACACTGCTTCCACTCACCACCACACCGATCTTTCTTCCCCTGCAATCGACCTCCCGATGAGCACTTGCAGAGCTTTTTCCAGAGCTTTTTCCAGAGCTCTTTTCAGAGAGTTTTCCAGAGAGGAGGGCGCCAATCCCCACAGCGGCCGCTCCCTCTATAACCAGGGAGTGACGGGAGAGGGCGTAGTACATCCCCGCTGCTATCTCATCCTCGGTGACAACCAGGTGATGGTCCACATAGCTCTGGATAAGAGGCAGAGTGTACCTGTTACCCATCCCGATCCCGCCGAGCAGGGAATCGGCAAGAGTATCCTTTTCTTCCACCTGTACAGGACACCCCGCCTTGAGGCTCTCCAGCATTGCGGGAGAACGCTCTATGGAGATTCCTACAATCCGAATCTCTGGATTGATCAGCTTTGCGGTGAGGGCAATCCCGGCAAGCAGCCCCCCTCCGGAGAGGGGAACCAGTAAGGTATCCAGTTCGGGATTAGCCTCAAGCATCTCGAGGGCGACGGTCCCCTGTCCCGCGACTACAGCCGGATCATCGAAAGGTAGCACCGGGATCATCCCGCTGCTCTTTTGAATCCGGTCGTAGGCTGCCTCTGCCTCGTCCTGACTCTTCCCTTCGATGTGAACATCTGCGCCAAGGCTCCGAATTAATTCGGCCCGGTAGGAGGGCACATGTTCGGACAGACAGACCGTCGCCTTCACACCGCTTTTACCCGATACAAAGGCCACCGCTTTCCCATGGTTACCGGTGGAGAAGGTGATAACTCCCTTTGCCCGATCCTCCCCGGAGAGGGAGAGAATCTTGTTTGCCGCCCCCCGCACCTTGAAAGCTCCGCTGTTCTGCAGAGATTCCAGCTTCAGGAACAGAGAATCGGCCCCCGCCGCCTCCGCAAGAGCCGGGGCGGGGGGCATTGGAGTGTTAATCGCATAAGCGGCTATCCGCCGGCGGGCCAGGTAGATATCCTGAAGGCTTAATTGATCAGGAACATCCCCCCCGCTCTTTCTCCCGGCAGTTCGTTTCTCAGCCATTGAGGAAGATTTCCAGGGGGTAGTCATAGAGCTTTTCATGGCCCGATTCGGTTAGCCGGAAGCTTGCATCTATTTCAAAACCCACGTCGTCGTACCAGATCCCGGGAATCAGATGGAGGGCCATATTGGGCTTGAGCACCGTTTTGTCACCGGGCCGGAAGCTGACACTCTGTTCGCCCCAATCCGGGGGATAGTTTACGCCGATGGAGTAACCGAGGCGGGACTCTTTCACCACCGTTGAGTGGCTGATAGCTCTCCGCCACTCCGCCTCAACCTCCTCGGCGGTTACGCCGGGCTTGATAAAATCCATGGTGGCCGCCAGACCGTCGATAACAACCCTGGCGGTATCCTTCATCAGCTTGGGGGGCTCTTTACCAAGAAAGAGGGTCCGGGCAATGGGGGCGTGGTAGTGCTTGTATACCCCGGAGAGTTCCAGGAGCACCGCTTCATCCCTCTCGTAACGCTTGCCGGACCAGGTAAGATGGGGGGTCTTTGTAGCTTCTCCAGCCATCATCAGGGGAACGATAGCGGGATAATCCCCGGCGAACTCTTCGGTACCGCCATACTGCGCCCTGGCGATCTCTGCGGCAGCATCGCACTCCCGGTTGCCAACCTTGATATGTTTCAGCGCCGCATCCATCACCTTGACGGCAATCTTGCCGGCAGCCTTCATGTACGCTATCTCCGGTTCGGATTTTACTATCCTGACCCAGTTGACCAGGGTGTTTGCATCGGTGAAACTGGCGTTGGGGAGGCTCTTTTCCAGCTCCACATGATTCCGGTGGGTGTAGTAGAACTGATCCATCTCCACACCGATCCGCTTTTTATCCCAACCCCGTTTTTTGATAATATCGGCCACAAACTGCATGGGGTGCTTGGTCAGGGAGTGCACATAGTCATCGGCATACTCGATGATGTTCTCCGCCGAAAGAAAAGTGGTAATGCGGGCGCCATTTGCATCCATCCCTCGGCCGATCCAGACCGCTTCTTCCTGATCCAGAGAGACAAGCACACACTGGTGGACATAAAAACTCCAGCCGTCGTAGCCGGTAAGATAATTCATGTTCGCAGGCTGGCTTACCAGCAGGAGATCCACCCCCCACTCCTGCATCTTCTTCTTCGTATCACCTATACGTCGTTGATATTCCTCTTTTGTAAAAGCTGCCATGACTCCTCCTCCTTCTTCATTGTTGTTGTGAGTGTTTATTGTTAAAGAACACGATCCCTCTTATCCCGGGGCTTTGCCCGGGCCGGTCACATGTAGCCGCTATACCTGTGGGGGACCACCGCATCATGCAGCTGCCGGATCATCGTCAGGTAGTCAAAAACCGGCAGTCCCGTCGCCTCTGCAACAGCCGCTGCGTAGGGAGGCAGGAGACTGCATTCTAAAAGAAGCAGTTCGGTCTCCGGATGGTCGGAGATCAGGGCAAGAACAGTTTCCGTCACCTCCCGACACACCTTATCCGAATCGAGAAGCCCCTCCTCCCGGAATACCGCAGAAACAAAGTGGCTGCACCCTTCCAGACCGGCAATTGCCAGATCATCTCCCGGCCTTACCCCTGCACCGACCAGAACTGACTCATCCAAACTCTCTGCATTGGCAGTTACAATCCCGATCTTCTTCCCCGGTTTCAACATCGTTCTCAGGAAGGGAATCTGGGAGAGGGAGCTCATCACCACCGGGAGGGATACCGCCTGGCGGATTCGCTCCTGGTAAAGGGCCATAAAGCCGCAGTCTCCGGTGATAATCCGTACCCCGTCAGCCTCCAGCTCCTGGGCGGCAGCTGCAAGTTCGTCGGCAATAGTCATATCGTGGGCAAAAATGCGCTTTACCGAGAAACCGGGGACCCGCTTGAAACGGACCGGGAACTTGTAACTGGTGGCATTGGCCACATCGCCGGGAATGTAGGGTGCATAGTTTTCAAGCAGCAATATCCCTACAGCCTCTCCATAACTCACCTGTCCCGGTTTCACTCGGTAGATCACTTTTTCAATCCTCCATACCTGACATGCTTACGCAAACCCTACTGAATCAGCGCCGAATTGGGCAGGAAGGTTGCCAGTTCCGGAAAGGCGATAATCAGGATAGTGGTCAGAATCAACATCAGGATAAAAGGCGGCGTATGCCGTATTACCTCCCAGTAGGGCCTCCGGAATATCAGCTGGGCCGTAAAGATGTCACAGCCGAAGGGGGGCGTTGCCGAACCGATGGCAGCCTGAAGGGTAACCAGGGTTCCCAGAAAGACCGGATCGATACCGAGGCTCATCACATAGGGCTGAAAGATGGGGCTTAGCACATAGATGGCCACAATGGGGTCCACAAACATACAAGCCACAAAGTAGGAGATTACCACGGTGATGATCACCTTGAGCTGAGTGGGATCGGTACCGATGATGATCGGCATAATCTCCTGTGGCAGCTTGAGAAAGCTGATGAACCAGCTGAAGGCCTGCCCCGCACCAACCAGGATAAAGACAACCCCGGTAATGATCCCCGTGTCGAGGAAGGCACTAATCAGTTTCTTCACCGTCAAGGTCCGGAAAATAATTCCTTCCAGAAAGAGAGCGTAAGCTACCGCCGCTGCAGCCGCTTCGGTGGGGCTGAAGATACCGGCGTAGATCCCCCCGACAATGATGAGGGGAAAGCCCAGAACCAGGATTCCATCCTTTACCGCCTGACCCCGTTCTTTCCAGGTCGCCCTTGGCTGCACTCCCACATTCTTCACCCTCGAATAGACATAGGAGTAGATGGAGAACATCAGAAAGATGATAAGCCCCGGAATAATACCGGAGAGAAAGAGCTTCCCGATGGAGGTGCTGGTCACAACACCGTAGACGATAAAACCGATACTGGGGGGGATCAAAAGGGCGATATCGCTGGAATTAATAATCAGCCCCAAAGTAAAGGAGCTGTTGTACCCCGCCTTCAGGAGCATGGGTCTCATGGTACCGCCGATAGCTGCTACTGTGGCTTGAGTGGAACCGGAGACGGCTCCAAAAAGGGTACAGCTGGCGTTGGTGGTTATCGGTAAGCCTCCGGGAATGTGTCCAACAAAGGACCTTACCATATTAATCAGCCGCGGAGCCGCCTGACCGGAGGTGATGATGTTTGCCCCCAGGATGAACATGGGCACACAGACCAGGGCCGGTGGTGTCATCCCGTTGATTATCTGCTGAATCAGCACGGTAAAATTAAATGATGGAAATGATATTGAGATATGCAGCAGCAGCGAGCCAAGGATTACCACCATAAAGGGGAACCCGAGGAGGAGCATACTGATCATACTAATCCATAACAGTGCCATTGTTTACTCCTTCATCTTCATATTCGCTCTGCTGTTCCGGGGACTGCCACACATCCTCTTCCACAATGTTCTTGATAATGGTACGGATGTACTGGATTCCGGCGGAAATAAACCCGACGGGGATAATGATCATGAAGGTCCAGTAGGGAACCTGGAGGGCGCTGGTCATCTGCCCAAGCATTCGCATCTTGTTCATGTACTGAAATCCATACCAGGCCAGAATCAGCATCACCGTCGCATTGATACCGGAAATGGCAAAGATAAAGATCTTCTCAAGTTTTGCCGGCATCAGATCAAGGAAGGCACCCATCCGGATATGACGGGCCTTCCGGGCTGCATAGCTTACCCCCACGAAGGAGATGAGTATAATCAAGAACTTGGATATTTCGTCGGCATAGTAGAGGCTCTGGAAGAAGGTCCGGGCAATCACATTGGCGATCAGAAGAACCGCCAGGGCAGCAACTCCGACCGCAAGGACCGTCACCTCAAACCAGTCGATGATAAGGGCGATACTCTTACCGATGCTTTTACCTTTCTCCTTCAGTTCTTCCTTGATTTCTGTGTTATCACTCATAAAACCACCTTTTTCGTCGATACAAGGAGTCAGTTCAAGGCACCCTGGGGCCGGTAAGGTACCAACTCCAGGGTACTGCAGGAAATTGTTACTCTATGCCGAGAGCAGCCTTTGCATTATCGATATCTTCAATAAGAATCTCCAACGCTTCTACAGCGCCTTCTCCGGCAATACCGGGATATTCATCTTCCCAAACGGACACGGCCATCTCTTTCGCCTTGTTAATTTCCGCCTGGTCCCATTCGGTCCATACAATATCCGGCTTCTCCTCTTCAATTTTCTTTTTGTCACTGGCATTTCTGTTATCAATCCACTCAGCAGCAGGAATAATGTTCTCCTTGAAGTAGCCCATCATCAGATCCTGCATCTCCTGGGAAAGTCCGTCGAAGTGCTGCATGTTAACAGTGGGGATACCGAGGAAAGGCTCTGCCCACATCTGGGTAAAGTAGTTGGTAACCTCATAAAACTTCATGCTGTAATCAGCAAAGAGGGGGTTTACCTGGGCGTCGATCAGTCCGGTCTGCAGTCCACTGTAAACCTCGCCGTAGCTCATGGGGGTAGGACTCATATTGTAGGCGCGGTAGTCTTCAACAAGTAGTTTGGAGCCCATCACCCGGGTCTTCATACCTACAAGATCTTCCAGGGTTTCGGCCTTCGGTTTGGCGGTAAGCCACTGCCAGCCTTCGTAAACAATCCCCAGGGGAACAAGACCGTTCCGGCGGAACGCCTCTTCCATGAAGGGCATGATACCTCCGTTGTTCACTACCCATTCAAGCACTTCCGGCATCCGTTCTTTGGGCCAGAGATAGTGGAGGGAGAGAACCTGCGCCTCAGGAACGAATGCACTGATCCATGCAAAGTCGCTAAAGACAAACTCTACCACCCCAATCTGGGCCAGCTCGTTTATGTCCCGGGTATCTCCCAGGGTTCCATAGGGATAAACCTCCAGGTCGTACTGACCATCGGTCTCTTCTCTCATGTAGTCTGCAAAATTATTTGCCCAGACAGTCATGAAATCGCCTTCAATCTCCTCGGATGCCAACTTGGCCTTTATAACCTTTGCAGGTTTTGCTGCATCATCTTCGCCAGCAGCAGCCGGGGCTTCCTTTTCCTGACAGCCAATAAAAGCTAGTGAAAACACGACTACTGCAGCCAGCAGCAAGCCCAAACCCAATAATTTCTTTTTCTTCATCTCTTCTAACCTCCTGAAAATTTTAACAGATTCTTCGATCTGCTTTGTTCTTTAATACCGGGACTTCGCTTATGAAGCCTCTGCCATTTCTTCTGGACCTATCCAATGGACCGACCCTTACACCTCCTTCACACCCTGCCGTTCAAACCAGGACAAGGCGCTGTTCACAAAAAGTTCAACCCCCCGAGGCATGGTCTCCTCATCAATGTTGAATCTGGGGTTGTGGTGGGGAAAGTCGCTCTCCTTCTCGGGATTGTTTGTTCCGAGAAAGACAAAAGCGGAAGGCACCATGGAGGCATAAACAGAGAAGTCTTCCCCTGCCATTGAGGCGTGGGGCACAACATACTCGCTGCTTCCAAGAATATCGGCGGCACTTTCCTTTACCAGCTCCACCATGGCCGGATCATTTATAAGCGCTGTGTTCTCCCGCTCCATCTCCACCTGGCAGGTACAGCCGTGAAGAGAAGATACCGCCTCTGCAAGCCGGCGCATCCGGCCTGCGGGATTCTCCTCACTTCCAGGTTCACCCGAATAGAGGTAACGTATCGTCCCCTCCAAAGTAACCTCTTCAGGAATGATGTTGTGCTTGGTGCCTCCACTCATCTTCCCAAAGACAATAACCGTAGGCTTCATGAGACTGATCTCCCGGGTCTGGATCCGCTGAGATTCCAGCACAATGGAGGAGGCAGCAATGAGCGGGTCAACCGCACTTTCAGGGTAACCGGTGTGGCCGCCCTTTCCCCGGACAAGGATCTTGAAGACATCAAGAGTTGCCATAACTGCCCCGGACTGAACACCGATGGTTCCACTTTTAAGGGGGGTCCAGATGTGGATTCCCAGGGCTGCATCTACATCCGGATTGGTCATCAACCCTTCATCAACAAGAACCTTTGCTCCACCTATCTCTTCATTGGGCTGAAAAACCAGCTTCACTGTCCCGGAAAAGGAGTCCCGTATCTGGTTAAGCACTTTGGCCGCAATCAGCAGCATGGCAGTATGGGCATCGTGGCCGCAGGCGTGCATCACACCCTCATTTTTTGAAGCGTAGGGGATATCGTTCTCCTCCTGAATGGGTAGAGCATCCATATCAGCCCGGAGAAGAAGAACCGGCTCCCGGGAGCCGCTATCGCCGGTTCCACCCTTTCCACCCCGGGAGCCGCTCCCCCGGATCAGGGCGGTAACACCGGTTCCCCCGATCCGTTTCGGTTCGAGACCAAGCTCCCGAAGATAGTTCTCCACCTTTTCGGCGGTTCGATGCTCCTGAAATCCCAGCTCCGGGTACATGTGGAAATCCCGGCGCAGTTCGATCAGTTCATCCGTAAGCTTATCAACCTGTTTCCGGATATCCCCTAACTCCATAAGGCTATACAATCTCCTGTTCGATCAGCGATTCAGCAACCTGTACCGCATTGAGGGCCGCCCCTTTCCTCACATTATTTGAAACAACCCAGAGGTTGAGGCCCCGGTCGATACTCTCATCTTTCCTGATCCGGCCCACCATGGTGAAATCTTCATCGTTAGAAAAGAGGGGTGTCGGATAGCCGGCATCTTTCTGTTCGTCTATCACCTTGATCCCCGGTGCATTTGAAAGAAGTTCCCGCGCTTTTTCGGGACTCAACTCTCTCTCGGTCTCAATATTTATCGACTCGCTGTGGCCGTACCAGACCGGCACCCGCACACAGGTAGCAGAAACCTTAATGGAATCATCACCCATGATCTTGTTGGTTTCGAAGATCATCTTGTTCTCTTCCTTGGTGTTTCCCCCTTCCTGAAAAACATCGATGTGGGGAATGCAGTTGAAGGCGATCTGGGTCTGAAACTTTCCTCCGGTCTGAATCTCTCCGGTTTCCAGATAGCCTTTAGACTCGTTGGTCAGCGTATCGTTTCCAGCATTGCCAGCCCCGCTCACTGCCTGGTAGGTAGATACTACAATTCGCTTGATCCTGGCGTAGTCGTGGAGGGGCTTTAAAGCCACCACCATCTGGATGGTGGAGCAGTTGGGGTTTGCAATGATGCCCTTGTGCCACTTCAGGTCGGCGGGGTTTACTTCCGGCACCACCAGGGGACATTGGGGATCCATTCGCCAGGCGGAGGAGTTATCCACCACCACAGCTCCCCGTCTTGCCGCCTCCGGTGCCAGCGCCTGGCTGGCATCTCCACCGGCAGAGAAGATGGCAATATCAATACCTTCAAAGTTCTCCCCCTTTGCCTCCAGGACTTCCCACTCTTTTCCCTGAAAGGTGACGGTCTTTCCCGCATTGGCAGCAATATCCAGGGGCCGCAGGGAGGCAACTGGAAAATCCCGTCGCTGCAGGGTGCGAATCATTTCACTCCCCACCACTCCCATGGCGCCCACAACCGCCAGGTTATAACGTGCTTTCTTTCCCATTACACTAGCTCTCCCTTACTTCCTTCTCGATATCCCGGATAACCCCGGCGATAATCTCGATACCTGTCATGGCCAACTCTTCGGTGATGATAAGGGGAGGCAGAAGTCGGGCAACATTGTTGTGATGTCCGCCAACTTCAATCATCACGCCCCGCTGGTGGGCATATGTTCGAACCTTCTTTGCATAGTCGCTGGCAGGGGTGCGGCTCTCCTTGTCGGTTACCATCTCGATGGCCATCATGAGACCAATTCCCCGAACCTCGCCCACAATGGAACTCTCCTTTTCCAGCTCTTTCAGCTTGACCATGCACTTTTTGCCCAGCTCCGTGGCGTGTTCGCACACCTTGTGTTCTACCATCCAGTTGAGAGCGGTTGCCCCAGCGGCGAAGGCGACCATATTTCCCCTGAAGGTTCCAATGGTCTTTCCCGGCGGCCAGGTGTTCAGTTTCTCTTTGTAGGCGATGGCGCTGATGGGAAACCCGACCCCGCCGAGAGCCTTACTCAGGGTGACAATGTCGGGGACAATATCAAAGTGCTCGAAGGCAAACATCTTTCCGGTCCGTCCCAGTCCTGCCTGAATCTCATCACAAATAAGCAGTACATCGTGTTTGTCGCAGATCTCCCGTACCCGTTTCATGAACCGGGTAGTGGGGATGATGGTTCCCCCCTCTCCCTGGACAGACTCCAGGATAACTGCGGCGGGCTTGCTGTAGCCGGAGTGGCTGTCTGAGAGAACCCGATCCAGATTCTCTGCAGCCTGCAGGTCCACATTCTCATCGGGACATCCAAAGGGGTTACGGTAGGTGTAGGGGTAGGGAATAAACTTGATTCCCGGTGTGAGGGGGCCCAGACCGTCCCGGTGGCTTGAATCGGAGGTGAGGGCCAGGGAGGTACCGGTCATCCCGTGGTAGGCTCCCTCAAAGGCGATAAGTTCATACCGGCCGGTGTTGTACCGGGCCAGTTTAACAGCCTGCTCCACCGCATCACTTCCGGTAGGGCCGCCGAAGAATACCCGGGTCAGCTCTTTTGGGAGGAGATTCTTCAGGGTATTTACCATCTTCTGCCGGGTGGGGGTGGGAATGTCCAGGGTGTGGGTTACCTGGTCTATCTGCTCATGGGCAGCTTTCAGTACCGCCGGATGACCATGTCCCATAGCCATAACTCCGGCGCCGCCAAACATATCGATATAGACGTTATCGTCCATATCTACCAGGGTCGCCCCTTTCCCGCTCTTCAATGCCATGGGCATCCCTTTGGAATAGGAAACCACCGAACTCTCGTTGGCATTCTGATAATTGAGAATCTCCTGTGACTTGGGTCCCGGGGGAAGAACCTTTATATCCGGGGCTTTCGTTATCGAAAGCGGTGCAAAAACCTTGTCTTGATCCATAAAAAACTCCTCTAAAATAGCGTATCTTTGCCGGGAGGGAAGCGCTACGCCTAATTTCCTCTACCCAGTTCTTCACTAATCTGACTCGCCGTCTCCCGTAAGGAGCCGGAGAGAAGCACCATTCTTTCCGGAGTCAATCTCATTGCGGGTCCGGATATGGAGATATTTGCCACCACCTGTCCCCGATAATCAACAATGGGACTGGAGATGCTGTTCAGGTCATCACTGAACTCCTGTATTTCCAGGGCGTAACCCTGTTCTGCCGCTTGCCGAGCCGCATCGAGCAGCCCTTCTCTGGTGGTAATGGTGTATTCGGTCCGCTTCTCAAAGGGTAATGCCGAAATAAGCCGTTCCCGATTCTCCTCCTCCATGGCGGAAAGGAAAAGCTTTCCGCTGGCACAGGAGTTAAGGGGATAGGTGTAGGTAACATCAGGATTGAGGGTGAGGTGGTGGGAACTCTTTACCTCTTCAATAGCGATGACCGTATCCTCACAGAGCACGGTAAGATAAATATTCTCTTCTGCGGTTTTCATCAGTTGGGCCATTCTTGGTTTGGCGATCTCTCGGAGGTTTCGGCTTAAGGGGACGGTGCTCCCCAACTTGAAGAGTTTAAAGCTGAGCATATATCCAGCCTCTTCCCGGACCACATAACCGATCTTCATCAGGGTGGTTAAAAGGCGATACACATTTGCCCGGGTCAGTCCAAGGCTCTTCACCATCTGTGCCGGCTGCACCGGCTGGGCATAGCCAATATACTCGAGGAGCCCGAAAGCCTTTATCACCGTAGTAGCTGGTGCATAACTCTTTGTATCAATATTTGAACTGCTGTTTATATTGTGTAACACATCTCTATTTTAGGGGGGATAGTTTTTTTCTGTCAAGGAAAAGTTGCAATCTTTTTAAGAAATCATGAAGAAACCGTGAGGAAACAGGCGAAACGACCACCGGTAAAACCTCCGGTTTTACTCAAGCCCCCTTTTAAGAGGGCTTGCGGTGGCCTCTGGCCGCCGTCGGTGGTCGTGTGTTGAAAAAGAACAGCTCTTAAGTGATCCGAGAGGAGATCTCCCGGGCAGTTTCCAAAAGATCAGGAAGGTGTTTTTCCATTGCCCTCTGATCGAACCGGGAGGCAACTCCGGAGATACTGATTGCTGAAACCAACGTCCCCCGGGGGTCCAGCACGGGGGCGGCCAGACAGTTGAGTTCGATGCTCAACTCCATCATATCCACCCCATAGCCCTTCCTGCGCACCTCCTCCAGCTCCTTTTCCAGGAAGCTGCGATTGGTGATAGTGTGCTCAGTCCAGGGGTGAAGGGTGATCCGGCCAAGTATCTCTTCCCGCTCCGCCTCCGGCAGAAAGGCGAGAAGCGTTTTCCCAAGGCTGGTGCAGTAGAGGGGCTGGCTTGTTCCTATCGGCCGATGCAGTTTCAGGTAGGCGGGAGGGTCCACCTTGTCGATAAAGAGGACCTCATCATCGTAAACAACTCCGTGATTTACCGTATGGCCGCTCTCTTGGGCAAGTTTCAACATCGGAGGCCGGGCCGGGTCGATCAGATTCCTGCTGTGGGGAACGGTGTTCCCCAGTTCGAAGAAGCTAAAGGTGAGAATGCAGGTGCCATCTTCCCGTCGCTCAAGTAAGCCAAGCCCCTCCAGGGTCGCCAGAAGTCGATGCACGTTGGCCCTCACCAGTTTCAGCTCCCTGGCAATCTCCGAAGGACGAACCGCCCCTCGCTCCGCAAGGAACTCGAGAATTCTGGAACTGGTTACAACAGTAGAAATCGTTTGATCCCCGGCCACAGCTCCATGATAGGCTCCGAAAAAGATTGCGTCAACGGAGAAGATCTTTTAATGGAGTCATTTCGCTCCTGCCCACCATAAACGAGAGCTCTCCCAGCTCCTCCCTTGCGGCTGGAGGATAATGGAGTTCAATCCTCTCACCCCGCCCCTGAAGACGGAGCAGTATGCGAAAGCGGCTTCCCGCCTTTTCTACAATCATCCCGCTTTTACCGCCAGACAAGTCTGGAAGAAGAAGGGAAGCGGAGAAGCGCTCCGGATCTACCGGAGAGAGGCTGAATCCCTCTTCAAGCAGGGAAGGTGAGAGGGTGGTAAAGAGCAGTTTATCATTCTCCTGCAAGAAAAGGCGGTCAAAATTCCCCTCCGGGATCATGACCACCGCCGATTCTCCCACCCTCCCGGCGTCAAAACTCCTCCCTGAGCGATCCAGCAGCTTTATCCGGTAGGATCGATCAAAGTCACCATCAAAGCGCAGATAGCTGTAACCTGCCTCCAGATAGGGTTCAAGATCTTCGATCCCGGCTTCTTCCCCCGCTCCAGTTGAGGGGGTAAAGCGGTAGCGGCTGTTCCGCCCCTCCCGGTCGGTGGAGATAATCCACTCTCCCGTAGTGGAGAAGATCCGCAAAGAACCATCCGAAGAGAGGGGTATCGCCTCCAGGCTCCACTCTCCCCGGTTAGTACTATCCCGGTTAGTACCGCCTTGCTTAGCACCTCCCCGGTGCCAGCGGTAGATCTTCCTGACTGAGGGTGAAAGCTGGAGCAGAAAATCGGGTTGACCGGTCAGGTCGAACTGCCGCTCCTTCACATCTCCCGGAGAAAGCCCCGAAAGATCTACCTGATGCTCCAGATAGAGACCCCGATTGTCGGTGTAGAAGAACTCCCCTCCGGGAAGGGTAAAGCGCCCGGAGGGAAGAATCAGGATCCCCTCTCCGCTCCCCCGGGCTCCCCGCAGATAGATCCAGTCGCCGCTTCTGGGGGAGTCCCGAAGCAGCTCTCCCCCGGGACCTCTCACCGAGCCAACGAATAGTGGATCAAGGAATTCACCCGCAATTTTTCGCCGGAAGAAGTGATTCTCCCCTTTGGGCCTCTCACTAAGACCAAGGATGACCCTGCCATCATCATCAGAAAGTGCTTCGAAAGAGACTCCGGACCTGGGATAGCCCACAATATGGTAGGGATCAACAAAATGGAGCGTCGCCTGCACATCGTGGCTCACCCATCCCGCATCTTCATAGTAGACCTCCAGATGGGCGTGAAAGCCGCCGCTCCCTTCAGCTCCATAACCCCACAGGTGCCCCGGAGGGATCCAGGAACCTACCATCCGGGCGGGAATTCCCAGGGTCCGCAAGAGAAGGACCGCCGTATTGGAGTAGCCATCGCAGTCTGCAAGAGCGCTTTGCAGCACCTTGATCGGTTCGGGAGAGACATTAAGCCGGTACCGGATATCTTCCCGGAGGGCAAGAATAATCTGCTCCACCGCCTCTCTCTGGTTTTTTGCCCCCCCAGTCAGGGCGATAGCCTTCCGTCGGAGGGTCCGGACCCCGGCATCGCTGATACTGTTTACCTTCTCCACCGGGCTTTCTGTGCGGCTGTTTCCGGTAATGGTGATGCGAACCCCGGTCTGCCGGGTTGCATATTCCAGATACCGCTCCATCTCCGGGTCATTCCGGTACCGTTCGCCCACCGGGAAGGGAATCCTGCTCTCAAAAGGCTCAAGCCTTGCCCGGTTTTCCATAATGATAGCGCCGGGGCCGTGGGAGAGGAGAAGCTGACTGTTGGATTCATTTTCATATTGGGGGAAGGCATCCAGAAGTTCCTGCTTATCCGATCTAATTCGGTAGCGGTAAACCATCTCTCCCCCCACAATCATGGTCTCTGCAGAAACGCTCCGGTGTGATGTGATCATCAGGATGGTGAGAAGAAGCATCACGGTAAGGGATTTCTGTTTCATCCTTAGCCCTCCCCATTGAAAGATAACAAAAGTAATCTGTAGTGTCCCCGAAATAGCGCAAAAATGCCTGGTAAATGCTTATCTCTTGGCGCTTTATAGCAAGAAAAAGGAACTGACGCCCTCAGCTTCGCTCAAATCACCTCTACATCCATTCCATGGAGTAACTTACAGACTCTTGGCTTCCATTTTTTGCGCTATTTCGGGGACAGTATTAAAAGCTTACTCCCTTTCCTGGGCGTCCAGACACTCCAGCATGGCGATTTTCAAGCCCTCATCGTTAAGATTCAGAGGGACACCGCAGGTGGGGCAGTGAAAACGACCATCCTTCAGGGTTGCCATACCGCAAGAGACACAGTAGATATCCCCACAGGAGGGGCAGCGGCCTGCGGGAGCTTCTGGGGGAGCTTCTCCCTTCAAGCGTAAACGCTCCGGGGCTTTCAAGTCCGACGGGACCCACCAGCTTCGGCTGCAGCCGCTGCAGAGATACTCCCTGCCGCCCTGGTGGTACAAGGTTTCCCGAAATGCGGTAATCCGGCTGGCAAGATCCCGCTCCGTTTTCCCGGGTGCCGGAATTTTACCAGCTTCTACACTATCTTCCACATCATCTTCTACATCAGCTTCAAGCAGAGACTCCGCCCGGTGTAAAAGCTTCTCCGCTTCGCTGTATCTTGCCCGGTCAAACTGAAGAAGGGCCAGCTCCAAGGGATAGAAGGGGTCCCGGGGCTCCTCCTCACAAGCCTTCCGGAGAGAGGCCTCAGCCCGGCTGTATTCTCCAATTCGCAGGGCCGCCCGGCCAAGGAGGAGATATCGTGAAGCGGTTGGAGCCTCTTCGATTAACCGGGAGAGAAGCCGCTCTGCTTCGGGTACCCGGTCAACGGATAGCAGGGCAGCAGCCGCATCCTCCCTGAGTTGGAGGGAGAGAGCCGAAGAGGTGGCATCCCCATCCCGGCGTAGCAGCTCCACACCTCCCAGAAGGGTATCAGCCCCGCGCTCCATTTTTCCCGCCTTTATCTCCAGCACCCCCCGGCGGTGGATCAGGAGAAGATCATCCCCGGGATTCTCAAACCAGGGGAGCTGGAGAGCTCCATCCGCCCCATCTTGCTGAAGCAAGGCCTCGGATAGGTTGACAGCAATATCGGAGGCTTCGGGAAGGAGCTTCAGAGCCTCTTCAAAGGCTTCCCTCGCTTCAGAGCTGCGGCCCTTCTCCAGGAGGATCAACCCCAGGAGGTTGCAGGCCCAGCCATTTTCCGAATCGGCCTCTAGGATGGAGCGAACAACAGCCTCATCTCCTTGGCCGGAGAGGTAATCAATCTCCGCCCGTTTAAACCGGTAAAGGGGATAGGCAGGCTCCAGATCAAGGGCCCGGTCCAGCTGCCGGGATGCGGCCTCCAAGTCTCCACGGTGAAGATAGATAAGAGCAGAGAGGTAATAGACCGCACTGTCATCGCTCTCTCTCCCGGAAAGGGGAAGAAGCCATTTGGCTGCCTGTTCCAGATCGCCGTCCTGGAAACAAATTTTCCCCTCGATAGCCCCGGCCACCGGATCGTCAGGATCGAGGGAGCGGAGCCGTACCAGGGCCGCATCAAGCTCCTCCCACTCCTCCTGACGAAAAAGCTCCTTTGCCGCCTCCCGGTAATAGGACTGCGCCCTATCGATGGTTCCGACCCGTTCGGCAGCCCCGCCGGCATTGAGGGCGTACCGGGGAATGGCCGGGTCGCCGGTAAAAGCAGCTTCGTAGGAAGTCAGCGCTTCTTCGAAACGGCCAAGGGCAAAGCAGCTGTTTCCAAGGAGGTTCTGCACCAGCGGAAGCTCCTGGACCGATCCAGGCAGCTCCCGGATAAAACGGTCCAGATCATCAAAGCGGTTCTGCAGGTAAAGCACTTCCACCTTCCCCACCGCCGCTTCTTCGTAGATCTCGCCCCCGGGCTCACCAGATATCCCGGCCTCTGCTGTCACTGCAACCTCTGCCGGTGCCAGCACCTCTGCCTCTGCCGGCGCCGGCGCCGCCACCTCTGCACCCATGGCAGCATCCGGAGCAGCCTTGGTTGATAGAAGCGATTCAAAAGAGGAGAGGGCCGAATCATACATCCCCAGAAGGAGATATGTCCTGCCAATGAGGAGTTGCTCTGAAGGATCAGGTTCTCTCTCCCCGGTAAAGGCCCGTCGAAGCTGCACCAGGGCAGGACCCGGATTCCCCGAGCCGAGAAGCCGTCTGGCAAGAATAATTCTCTGCTGGGGATCGGGCTTAATCGCCCGGGTCCACCGCAGATACTCCACCTCCACCTCCGGCGGTCTCGATTCAAGCTTGAGACTGGTAAAGCTGATGATAGGTTCTTTTCCATCGGTAATCCGGTAACACTGTCCCGCCAGAGCCACCATCCCCGATTCAATGCTATCCTCTTCCAGCTCCCCCACCCAGCGATCATCAACAAAAAAATAGAAACTGGTACCCAGAGCTATCACCTTTATCTTCCTCTTTGAAGGCGGCCCCTCCAATGGCTTCTCCAACGGCTTCTCCAACGGCTCCTCCGAAGGATCTCCCAAGGGATCTTTTCCGACCGATGATCTATCCGGAGCGGTGGAAACCAGAGCTGTCCAGGGAATAAGGGTTCGGGGGTGCCCGTTAAAAACCAGGTCGAAGCGGAAATAGCCCCGGTCAGAGAGAAGGAAGTAGTAGTAGGTGCCTTCGCTGCCCTTTCGGAAGATGATCCCTGCAGCTACTGCTGCTTCATCACTACTCTGCTCCGGAGGGGTGGATAAGGGTCGGGAAGAAGCAGATGGGGGGTTAGGAAACTCCAACTCCAGCTCCAGCACAAAATTGCGGTAACGGTAGCGGCGGTAATCGGCCCAGGCGAAGATACCGGGGCGCTTGAACCGCAATCGAAAAGATCTGTCCCGGTAGAAGGAGGAGAAAGAGGGGCTGCTTTCCTCTTCAAAACCGCGCTTTGCCCCTTTTTCGGAAAAGTTGCTCCTCCAGAGCTGCTCGGGAATAGAGCCCTCCTCAAACCGGGGGGGGAAAAAAGAGAGAAGAATCCTGTTGATACCGCGCCGGAGCTGCTGCAGCAGTGGTGTAGCCATGGCCACTTCAGTATAAGAGGAGGAGCCGTTTCCGTCCAGCATCCCAGGAGAATTAAGGAATCCTCAATTTGGCAAAACTAAGAGCAAATCCAATTGCAAAAACCGTGATTCTGCTCGCTAGCGCTCCGCGATGCTCCGCATAATCATGGTTTTTGCATTG
>CAYMWV010000020.1:0-31067 GCA_964394395.1 uncultured Sediminispirochaeta sp. | reverse complement strand
CTCTTCCAGGATTTGGGAGGCCTTGGCAGCAGCAGTGCCGAAAGCAATAATCGAGGGGGCGTTGATCGTTCCCGCCCGGAGGCCCTCCTCCTGATGTCCCCCGTGGATAAGGGGAAAGAGGGGCGCTCCAGGCCGATGGTAGAGAGCCCCCACCCCCTTGGGTGCGTATAGTTTATGGGCCGAAAGGGTAAGATAATCAATCCCCAGCCGATCAACGTCCACCGGAATCTTTCCTACCGCCTGTACCGCATCGGTATGGACGGGAATTCCGTATTTCTTCGC
Organism: uncultured Sediminispirochaeta sp.; assembly: GCA_964394395.1. Classification (GTDB taxonomy): domain Bacteria; phylum Spirochaetota; class Spirochaetia; order DSM-16054; family Sediminispirochaetaceae; genus Sediminispirochaeta. The sequence goes on along the minus strand of CAYMWV010000020.1, from coordinate 30,785 downwards.
CATCCCGGATATCTTCCCAATATCCTGGATCGTACCAATCTCATTGTTGGCCAGCATGATGGAAATGAGGGCAACCGATTCATCCAGCTCCCCTTCAAGCTGCTTCAGGTCGACCTTTCCATCCGGGTCCACCCCGATCTCTGAAACAGCCACCCCCAGCTTCTGTAGATACCGGGCACTCTCCAGAACGCAGGGATGTTCGATGGTGCTGATGATCACCTTTCCCCGGTGACGAGGATGGTCGGGATGAAGCACGCTCTTCAAAACCATATTGTTCGATTCCGACCCTCCCCCGGAAAAAAGGAGCTCCTTGGTATCCGCGCCGATAAGTGCAGCGAGGCTGGAACGGGCCTCTTCAACGGCTTGTCGGGCTGTTCGACCAAAACCGTGCATACTCGAGGCGTTTCCAAACAGCTCAAGAGCATCAATAAAAGCGGTTTTTACCTCAGGATCCACCGGAGTGGTCGCATTATTATCAAAATAGATTGGATTATTCATACTATGAAAAAGGTACTGCCATGGAAAGGCTTAGTCAAGGTCGAAGGTGAATTCGTTTCGCCCACTGAACATAGCCGCATGACTCGGGAAGCCAGGAGGCAAAAATTGCTTTAAGGAGGGTCATCCGGGAACATTCGGGTATGTAGGAGAAGCGTTTTTCATAGACCCGACACTCCATGGTTTTAGTGTCGAGGCAGGGACAGGGTCGATCATCATGCACTTCCAGAACCCCATCCTCTATCGTTTTCTCATAGCAGCACTTGCCGCAGCGAAGACAGAGCCCTTCCCACCTCTTATGAAGCCGCTTTAAGGGATGCTTCACCAGAGGGCCTACTGCAAGGGAGCAAAATAGCCGGACTCCCCCCGGCCGCTCTGGCCATAGAGGAAAGCTTGTACTTCCACAGGAAGATACTTTCGCCCCAGGTCATCATCAAGCCGGCTGGTATATTCCAGAAGGTAGCGCCCCCCACGCACCGACAGGAGATCCTCCACCACACTAGCTATCCCCTCAGGACGAAAAAGCGGAATCACCTTTCCTCCGCTTTTCTCCGCCAGATAACGGTATTCATCGGGCACCGCTCCGCTACCGGGATATACAACGTAAAAGGTGATGTGATTGACATCGAGAAATCGGGCTATCTCTACCAGCTCATACCTGCCGAAACCGTCACGAGCAGGCTCACCGGAGGCGAAGAGAATGATACCCCGCTTTTTCGTCTCATCCACCAGCCCCGATGCGGCCAGGCGGATAGCAGTATCACACTGCCATCCAGTCGAACCCTTTCCCGCTCCCCGGAGAAGCGCCTCAATGAGAGGATCGGCATAGGGAGTCGATTCCACACTCCTTACCGGAACCTCTCCGGCCTCCACAAAGGAGAAATCAAAACGTCCGGCAGATTCAGCTCCAATAGTACTGAGTCCCTCTCCAAAGGCTGTACTATACCCTTCCGCAGCGGGGGATCGTTCTGCAATAATCGCCAGCGCTCCTTCATCAAGCGTATCCACCGACCCCAAAAACTCCACATCATAAGCCTCTATCCTGTTTTCGGTAAGCAGAAAATTCACCGACTCCATGCCTATCATCGGATCACCCCTCCGGGAGGCTACCGAAACCTCAGCAACTACCCGAGGGAAGCGCTCTTCCAGAACTCTCTCTATCCGGACCACCATACTTCCGTAGAGCTGGTTAAAATCGGCATACCTGATCAGGGCATTCCGGGAAAAATCGGAGATGACCAGATTACCGTTGACATCAAAATCGGCATTTACCATCTTGCTTCCCGGGAGAGCTTCCACCAGAAGCTCCGCCGTATCAGCCTCCGGATCGTATAGCAGCAATCTCTCGGTGTCCGATACAAGGATCTTCCCCTCTCCCACATTCCGTAGTCCCTCAGGAGCGGTGAAAAGATCCCCCCCACTCTTTCCAAGATAGTTGCCGCTTGGATCAAAGCGGTAGATAAGCTTTCTCCTCCCATCTGCCACATGGAGAATCCCCTCCACCACTGCCAAGCCGGTAGGTTCCCGAAAACCGGGGAAAGAGCCGCTCCGGGTGCCGAAACTGAGGATAAAATTCCCTTCGCTGTCGAATTTGGAAATCCTCCGGTTGCCCTGTTCGCTGACATAGAGATAACCCTCACCATCAAAGGCGAGGAACTGGGGACCTAAAAGCTCCCCCTCCTGCCTTCCCTTTCCTCCAAAACGGAAGATTGCACCCCCCTCCTGGTTGGTTCTGACTATCCGGTCCCCCTTATACTCGGAGATAAAAAGCCTTCCCTCTGGGCCAATTACCGCATCAAAGGGGCGATTCAAGCCTTCGAGCCCTCCCCGAATCCGACGTTCCACAATTCCGTTTATGCTGACAAAGACAAGCTCGTTGGAAGCAAAGGAGACGATGTAGCTTCCGCCATCGGGGCCAGGTAAGACTGATGTAGGTCCAAGAAAGAGGTTAAACTCTTCGGTACTTCCCTCCAAGCTATCAACTTCCACGAACCGGGAGACTGGGGAGAGCTGAGGACCTAGACTCTTCTGGTAGAGGAGAGCATCCAGGCGATCCCGGAGTGCTGCTGTGGCGTATTCAGTTTCCATGACCCGCCGCCACTGACTGATCGCCAGGTCGGGCAGTCCGAGGCGATAATATGTGTTAGCAAGCCACAACCATGTTAAAGGACGTTCGGGCTTCCAGGAAAGGCTGCGTTCAAAAGAGAGGAGCGCATTGGCATACTCTCCGTTATGGAAGGAACGGAGGCCGGACATGAAAGCCTCATCCGCATCAACCGCTTCCATGTCAATAAAGATACTCTCTCCATTCTCGCCAGTCACCCCTTCCTGAGCCGAATCCTCCTGGAGGGACTCTTCCTGGGCAGCACCTTCCTGAGCGGGAAGAGGCAAGGGGAAAAACCACAGTACCCCTGTTAAAGCGAAGAGAAGAAAACCTTTCTTCATACCCTTAATCATCTTCCTCGTCTCCAATCTTGTCAATCACGGTTCTCAGATGGCGAGCTATGATCCTGTTTCCATGAGAAAGCTCATACGCCCGCTTAAGGGTTCGTCTCGCCTCCCGCAACCTTCCCAGCTTAAAGAGCGCCCATCCCAGGGAATCGAGATAGGCAGGATGCTCCGGACTCGCCTCAAGAGCACTCTTTATCAGACCAGAAGCTTCCGCAAGCTCTCTCTCCATCTCCACCATGGTGTAACCGGCAGAGTTGAGGGCATTCATGTTACCCGGCTCCAGTTCCAGCGCTTTCAGATAGTAATCCAGGCTCAGATCGTGCTTTCCCTGACTGAATAGGGCGAAACCGAGGGTGGAATAGACCTGGGGTGACTCAAATCCCGATTCTAAAAGCTCTCTCATCTCAAATTCGGCAAGCCGATATCTTCCGGTAATATTGTAGATGTAGCCGAGCATCATTCGGCATTGGTAGATATGAAGAAAATCGTCATGGTTTGTTACAACCTGTTCCAGGTAAAGTAAAGCTTCATCATACTTTTCCAATTTGGTATAGCAGAGCCCCAGGTAGTAGGCTATATCAGGTTCCTGTGAAGGGTCCAGTTCCAGAGAGGTAAAGTAGTCCAGCGCTGTTTCATAGCGCTTGGCTCGATAAAAAGCTACTCCTGTTTCAAGCAGATTCTTCACAGCTCGGCACCTTGAAAGAGCTGGACTGGTAAAGCTCGATCTCTCGATGGTTCATGGGATGAAGAAACACCGGGGAAACCGAAATAATCCCCTTTCCAACCGCTTCCCAGTCCGAACCAGGTTCATCTTCCGCATGAACCGTATCCCCCGCTAACATATAATAGGTTTCGCCCCTGGGACCAACCATGGATGTGAGTTTGTCGTCATAGATACGGCGGGAAAGGTGGGTTATGGCAACCTCCGGCACGCTATCAGCGCTCAGAAACGGTACGTTTATGTTGATGAAATGATCGTCCGTCCAGAGAGATTTAAAGAGCTCAAGGTTTAAGGCCGTAAACTCGGCGGCTGTCTCAAAGGGCCAGGGAGGGTGCATGGGAGCCACCGAAACAGCCACTGAGGGGATTCCGGAGAGAGCTCCCTGCCGCGCTGCTGCAGCGGTGCCGGAAAAAATGATATCGGTCCCCAGATTAGGCCCCCTGTTAATACCGCTGACCACCATATCAAAAGACAGGGGAAGAGCTCCCAGAAGTGAGAAAAGCACACAATCCGCCGGAGTTCCTCCGCAGGCGAAAACCTGATCCTCTACTTTACGGAACCGGACCGGATCGCGGAGGGTAACAGAATGGCTTTTACCACTCTGCTCCTCCTCCGGGGCAGCTATCCAAACCTCATGATCCTTTTCCAGCCATCTACGAAGGATTTCGAGGCCAGAGCTCCTGATTCCATCATCATTGCTAAGCAATATCCGCATAGCTTACTATATAGGATTAATCATCGGTTTGAAAAGAGAATCTTGGCCCCATCCGAAGGATCGCAGACAAAGATATCCGGATGAAAGCCGAAAATTCGTTCGTACTCTTCCAGCCGCTCTTTATATTCGGTCAGGGAGTCCCGTTCCAACAGCGTTACGGTACAGCCTCCAAAACCGGGGCCGATCAATCTGGATCCATAACAGCCCTCTACCTCCCCTGCTCTTTTTACCAGCCAATCTATTTCGGGGCAGGAAACCTCAAAATTGTCCCGCAGACTTTCCTGGGAGCGGGTCATAAGCTTTCCCAAACCGGCCAGATCGCCGCTTGACATGGCTATCCGGGCCTCCTTGACCCTCCGGTTCTCCCCTATCACATGGAGACAGAGGCGGCGAGCTGACTCGGCAAGCTCTGAAACTCCCTCCTTCAGTTCCTGCTCACTGTATTCCCGTAATGATCTACCCCTGGAGTGACTTTGCAGTTTGGCAATACCCTCCAGTGCTTCATCATACCGCTCGGAGAGCTCCTCCTTTGCGTAATTCTGATTCACATTACTGTTTGTCAGGATCAGGTGTGCCCGCTTCAGTTCCATCGGCACCTGTTTATACTCAAGATTGTGAAGATCGAGGAAGAGAGCCTTCCCTGGCCGGGAAAAACAGGAGACAAACTGGTCTGTAATCTGTTCAGGCAGGCCAATAAAGGCACTCTCTGAGAGATAAACGATCTGAACCAGCCGAATATCCTCAAGTTCATAGCCAAAGAGCTCCCGCATGGCCATTCCAGTCCCCAGCCCAAGGGCTGCAGAAGAGCCTAGACCAATACCCTGGGGGATATTGCCGCTGAAACTGATATTGAGGCCCTTGAAATCACAACCGAGCTGCATCAGTTCGTAGAGCACCCCTTTTGGATAGTTGGCCCAACGATCCTCCCGCTTATATTTGAGGTTAGCCACAGTAGTTCGCTTACGCTCATGAACATCGGCAGCATAAAAACGGAGAGAATTATCTTTTCTTCGCGAGATAGCCACCTCACAGCTGCGGTTGAGGGCAGTCATTAATACAAAACCCTCTGAAAAATCGGTATGTTCCCCCATAATATTGAGAACACCCGGTGCTGAGGCGATAACTTCAGGTTCACATCCGTACTCCGCCTTGTGGCGAGCAATTAATTCCTTCATAGGCGTCCTTTAACGCAAATAGGTCAACTTCATGGTAATGGAAAAAGAGGGTCATTGCAACTAAAATAAACGACCACCGGTAAAACCGGTGGTTTTACTTAGCCCCCTTCCTATTACAGGGTGGATACATAGCCACTTAATCAGTATGATACTTCCATGAACAGATTGGTGACAAAACCCCTCTTTCTGGCGGGGTTCTCTGCGATTGTATACACCCTGTCAATGCCCAACGAGCTGATCCATTACGGCTCCCCAGCTTTGGTGCTGATTGCTCTTACTCCCCTCTACATAGCCTTCACGCGCTGCTCAAAGATGTCGTCGGCCATAACTGCCGGGGTAAGTTTCGCCCTTCTGGGAACCGTTTTGCAGCTCTTCTGGATGCTCTATTTTGAGGATTTTTCCCTCTGGACCCTGGCAGGGGTCAGTTTAGGTATGGCTCTCTACTTCCTCCTTTTCAGCCCCATGCTTTTTGTTATCGCCAAGGAGAAAGAGGAGATAAGGCCCCTCCTCTTTGCCGCTGCCTGGACTGTTTATGAGTTTTTCAAGGGTATAGGATTCCTTGCCTTTCCCTGGAACTACCTCTCCCATCCCATGGGGGGGATTCTACCCCTGGCACAAATTGCGGCTCTGGCGGGTATGTGGCCCATCAGCTTCCTGGTCGCCCTGGTTGCTGCATATGCAGGAGAGGCGATCCTTTCCGGCAAGATGCCCAAAGAAGCTGCCTTTGCGGCGGCAACAGCCGCTCTCTTCCTTCTTTCGGGACTCTTTCTCTACCAGCAGGAGAAACTTCGTCTGGCCGATTACGACACCATGAAGCTTCTTCTTGTACAGACCAACGCCGATTTCTGGCGGGACGGGGAGGCGTTAAGAAGTATCGAGAAGGGGCAAGAGCTTACCCGGGAGGGTTTAGAGGATGCTCCGGACACAGATCTGGTAGTCTGGAGTGAGAATAGCCTGCAGTATCCCTATTACGGAGCTGAGGGGTACTATAAGAAACAGCCCGCCGCCGACCCGTTTGTTCCTTTTCTTGCCGAAATCGGGGTGCCCCTCTTAACCGGGGTTCCTCATATCCTTGACCAGGAGAGCTGGGAGGCGATGAACAGTGCCACCTTGATCAACCCGGAGGGTGTACCGGTAAAAACCTACGGAAAGAGCCAGCTCATTCCTTTTGCAGAGCGAGTCCCCTTTTGGGATTTCGAACCCTTCCGAAACTTTTTAAAGAACCAGGTGGGGCTGCAAAATGCCGGCTGGACCCCGGGTTCAATTGAGGATCTGATGCCGGTGGAAAAAGAGGCCGAAGCGGTACTTATCGGTACTCCCATCTGCTTTGAAGATTGCTTCCCCTATATAACCCGAAACCAGGGAATGCTGGGAGCCTCCTTCTTTATCAACCTAACCAACGACAGCTGGTCAAAAACGGTAACCGGAGAGACCCAACACTTCGTAGCGGCCCGGTACCGGTCAATTGAAACCGGCAGAGCTCTAGCCCGCTCTACCAATGCCGGTGTTACCTCTCTTATCCTCTCCAGCGGAGAACTTACCGCAGCCCTTCCGCTTTACACCAACGGAGCCCTGGCAGTAGCAGCCCCCATCACCCCACCGGAACACCGAACCGCTTATATGATCTTAGGGGACTGGTTTCCCCTTCTTCTGCTGCTTTTGCTTCTAGGATACCGGATTTGGAGCATAAAAAAACGTCCTGCTTCAGAGCTACAGCACTGAACAGGACGTTCTGAGGGGAAAGAACCACTAAGAGTTTTGGTTCTTGATCCCGTACTTTCTGTTAAACCGCTCTACCCGACCGGCGGTATCAACCAGCTTCTGCTTTCCGGTAAAGAAGGGGTGGCAGGCGGAACAAATTTCCACTTCCACATCCTTTGCAGTGGACCTGGTCTCAATCACATTGCCGCAGGCACAGGTGATCTTGGTCATTTCGTATTTGGGATGAATCCCGCTCTTCATAACAACTCCTCCATGGATCAAATATCAATATTCCCTGCTGCAGAACCTTCTGCCGGCAGGAAAATGCATATCATTGTAATAGCCCTACTATTATACCTCACCCGATGTGGTATTCATAGACCTCAAGAAGGCCTCATTATTCTTTGTTTTCCTCATTCTGTCAATGAGCATCTCTGTTATCTCAATATCATCCATGGGATTGATAACTTTCCGAAGAATCCACATCTTGTTCAGCTCTTCTTCGGTAAGGAGAAGCTCCTCTTTCCGGGTTCCGGATTTCTTGATATTGATGGCAGGAAAGAGCCTGCGATCGCTCATTCTCCGGTCCAGGTTAATCTCCATGTTACCGGTTCCCTTGAACTCCTCAAAGATCACCTCATCCATCCGGCTCCCTGTATCGACCAGGGCAGTAGCGACAATGGTTAGGCTGCCGCCGTGTTCGATATTCCGGGCGGCACCAAAAAAGCGCTTTGGCTTGTGGAGAGCGTTGGAATCCACACCTCCAGAGAGGATTTTACCGCTGGTAGGAACGGTCTGGTTATATGCCCTGGCCAACCTGGTTATAGAATCCAGCAGGATCACCACATCCTTTTTATGCTCCACCAGCCGCTTTGCCTTCTCGATTACCATTTCGGCTACCTGAACATGCCGGGTTGCCTGCTCGTCGAAGGTGGAGGCAACAACCTCACCATTGACATTCCTTCTCATATCGGTGACCTCTTCCGGCCGCTCATCAATCAGAAGGACAAGAAGATAGACCTCCGGATGGTTAGTTGTAATGGCGTTGGCAACCTTCTGCAGAAGCATGGTTTTTCCGGTTCTCGGGGGGGATACGATGAGCCCCCGCTGCCCCTTTCCAATTGGAGAGAAGAGGTTAATCATCCGGGTGGAAAAGTCGGCTACACCGTTTTCCATGTTGATTCTGGTATCCGGATAGAGGGGAGTTAAACTATCAAAAGAGACTCTGGTCTGGGCCACCGACGGATCTTCATAATTGACCTCTTCAACCCGGAGCATGGCAAAAAAGCGTTCTCCCTCCTTGGGGGGTCTGATCTGTCCAGAGACGGTATCTCCGGTCTTCAGGTTAAAAAGCCGGATCTGGCTGGGAGAGATGTAGATATCATCCGGACCGGGTAGATAGCTGTTCTGAGGGGATCGCAGGAAGCCGTAACCATCGGGCAGGATCTCAAGAGAACCAAATGCAGAAATGGCCCCACCACTCTGGGTGTGGCTCTTAAGAACTGCAAAGATGATCTCCTGCTTCTTCATAGTGATAAGGGTATCTTTGCTGATACCAAGGGTTGCTGCAAAATCCCGTAAATCTGGTACAGTCTTTATGGCAAGATCATTAATGCACAGTCTGGGTTTGTTTTCTTGGTTGCCTCCGCCTCCGGAGCTCTTTTTGCCCCTTCGACGTCCTCCCCGGCTCCTGGGGATATCTTCTTCACTCCTATCTTCTTTGTGAGTTTCGGATTCCGAAGATTCGGAGGAACCATTTTCCTCCTCATCAAGATCCGCCGACTCTTTTATGAGCTCCACCCGAACCTTTTTTCGCCTCGGCTTTCTTTTGGCAACAACTGTCGATGTTTGATTGGATTCTTCTTCTTGACTCTTCTCTTCTACTACTGATTCTTCTTCACTCATCTTGACTACGTTCTCCGCTTCATTTTTCCGGGAATAAAGGAATATAATAAGCTGATCTGAAATATTGCGGGATGTATCCGGTTTGTCTAACTATATTGCCAGAACTTATATCTGTCAAGTCCATCATTCCCATCTATAAAAATTTCCGTCAGGAGCATTGCACTTACCGCTGCTCTCCTCCTGATTGATTCACGATTAAAGCCAAACTGCAGGGTAAGGCTCATTGACTCTCGGCCCTTTCCAGCCAGTCCAAAACAGACGGTGCCTACCGGTTTTTCTTCACTTCCTCCGGAAGGTCCGGCAATACCGGTTACTGAACAGCCAATATCGGCGCCCTCTAGGCCAAGAAGCCCCTCGGCCATCTCCAGGGCGCAGCTTTCAGATACCGCTCCTTCCCTCTCCAGGGTTTCGGACCGGACCCCCAAAAGCTGCCGCTTCAAACCATTGGAATAGGCAACCACACCACCGGTGAAGCATCGGCTGCTCCCTGCCACAGATGTAATCAGGCTGCCGACCATCCCTCCGGTACACGACTCGGCACAGGCAAACTGTAAATCACTGCTTTCAAGTCGCTTCAAAAGAAGCTCCTCAGCGCTGCAATTCCCCATCCGTATCAGTTCTTTTCCCATTCGCTCACCCAGGGAAGAGAGAAATCTACTCCTCTCTTTCTCACCTCCCCCCCGAATGTATAGACTGATCTTTCGTTCCTGCACCCGGGTACCCCATTCCAGCTCTTTCAAGAGGGGGTTGGAAAGGTAAACTTCCTTACACGCCTCTTCAAGCCTGGACTCACCAAGGAGAAACACCGATGCTTCACTCACTTCCCGGGGGGGAATCGAAAAGAGTGCCCCAAGCCGAGGCAATAGATGATCCTTTGCCATTCCGTAGAGCTCCCGGGGGGGGCCGGGAAGCGCAAAGAAGTGGCAAGCTTTATAGGTTCCGGCAAATCCCGGGGCTGTGCCGTAGGGATTGTCCAGAATCTCACAGCCCTGAGGAATCAGGGCCTGTCTCCTGTTTGCGGTACCGCAGAGCCGGGGAAAGCGATGGACAACGGTATCCCACACCTCTTCCCGCAACTCCAGCTCTTTTCCAATAAGCCGGGCAAAAAGATCCCGGGTAATGTCATCTGCTGTAGGGCCCAGTCCCCCGGTCACAACCAGAAGGTCCGCCTCCTCAGCGGCCAGCCGAAACTGTTTAATTACCCCTGGCGCATCGGGCAGCTGTTCCATCCGGAGAACCGTAATACCCCGGAGGGTGAACTCCGATGAGAGATACTGCCCATGACCATCCCGTATTGTACCCTCCGTCAGTTCAGTTCCAATAGAGAGGATGACCGCAGTAACACGCTTCATCAAACGCTGGTAACCGTCTTTTTCAGCTTCTCTCCCCGGGTAGAAAAAACATCCACCCCGGCGGGGTCCTTTATCATCTCACAGGAGCCTTCAAAGAGTACTCCATCAGCTATCCGAAGCCGCCGGGTTCTCACATTACCAAAAACCTGGCCCTGCATCTCCATCTCCAGCTTCTCTTCGGCTAGGACATTTCCCCGGACTGTACCAGAAATCACTGCGGAGGCAACCTTGATATCTGCGCCCACAGTAGCACCCTTCTCCACTAACAAGTGGCCAGTGGCTTCTATCTCCCCTTCAAAGAGCCCTTTGATGGTGAGAGATTCACTGAATTTCAGGGTTCCTTTCAGGACTGTCTGAGGTCCCAGGGTGGTTGCAGTCCCTCGCCCCTTTTTCTTATTCTGTTGCCTTCTCATGATATGTCGTCCTTAAGGGATATGCTATTTGGTTTGCATTACAAAAACGCCGTCCCAATCCTCCGGGGGCGGATTATCAATATAGTGCTTGCACCGGGCGTAATAGACCTTTGAGGGGCCATCTTCATTGTCGATCTGGAGAGCCTTACCAAAAAAATCCTTGGCAGAGGAGAAATTCATCAATTTATACTGTTTTCTGCCTTCGGTAAACAGTTCCAGCACCTGCCGTTTCTCTTCACTGATCATTTTACTCCCTCACTTCTCCCATGGAGTCGGCGTTTTCCTTCAACATGCGAAAATGGGAATCAAACCTGCTATCGATTTCTCGCAAGGAGGTCTCCCTCTCAATCTCCCCACTACGCCTTTCTGCAAGCTCTGTTTCCAGATCAGAGAGGGCGTCCACAATCATTCCCAGATCTCTGCGTACCGTTTCCGTGAACTCTCTGGCTGAGGATTCAGAGCCGCAATCCACCTTTTCGGCACCCCCCAGGATATCCTGCAAAGGACTCTTGATCTGATCTGCAAAATCGGAAAACTGCCTCTGCAGCTCAGCGGCGGTCATCATCTCCTGCTCCCGGTAGAGAACCCGGCGATAAAGCTCCTTCCCCCGTAGAACAGCTCTGATTCTTGCCAGAACCTCGGAGAAATTGAAGGGTTTGGTGATGTAATCCTCTACCCCAAGCTCAAAGCCTTCAATCTTGTCTTTCACATCATCCATTGCAGAAAACATGATAATAGGGATGTCGTGGTATTTCTCATAGAGCGGATCCTGTTTGATAATCCGCGTAACCTGCCAACCGGACATTTTCGGCATTACGTTATCTAAAATGATCAGATCGGGAGAAAAGCTTTTTACCTGTTCAAGAGCTTCCTCTCCATCATCTGCCCGGGCCACTTCAAAACCGAGCTTACTGAGCATTACATCAAAAAAATCGAGGTTGATTGGTTCATCGTCGACAATCAGTACTCTGGTTTTCTCGTCCATTAATCCTTACCTCTTATTATCATCCTATATGAAATGGTTCTTGTCAATCTTTCTTCCGGCTTACCATGGCACGGATTGCTCCTATCCCAAGGAGAAAGAGTCCGACAAAGAGCATAAGCCAGGCAAACCAATCTCCCCAGCGGTAATAGAGGGTATCTCTGCCGGTATAGATGGGAACCTCCCCATAATAATAGTCTTCCACAAAGGGTTTCAGCATTCCGGTGATAACTCCATCGGGATTGATAACACAGGTCATCCCGCTGTTGCTGCTTCTTACCACACTCCTTCGAAGTTCTACCGCCCGGAACACCGCCATGGCCATATGCTGCATCTGGGAAGGCACCGACCTTGCCCAGGAGTCGTTGGTCAGGTTGACGATAAGTTGTGCCCCTTCCTGGACGAACCTTCGGGATAGATAGCCAAAGATATCTTCAAAACAGATAGGGGTGGAGAACTTCACTCCATCTCCAGTCTCAAAGACCGTGTACTCCCTTCCCGGTTCCCAGAAATGATAGTCATTATCCACCAGCAGTTGATAAAACCGGGGAAACAGATTCTCATAGGGAAAGTTCTCGGTAAAGGGAACAAGATGGGTTTTCCTGTAGGTGTTCTTGAGCTCCCCCGATTCGTAATGAAGAACTGCATTGTAATCCACCCGGTTATAGCTTCCATCCGGCAGAATCGGGGGTTTACCCGGATCGGCCAACTGACCATCATCATTACCGAGAACGAAGGGAACCTTCTTCTCCGCCAGATAATCTCTCAGATCCGTCACAAGAGCATACCGTTCCTGGTCAGTCCTGAATCGGGTATGCCAATCCACTCCTGGAACAAAGGCAGTTTCTGACCAGATAACCGCATCAGGATTGTGCTTTTCCAATGCAGCGTCACTTAATGAAGCCATTATCTCAAAATTGCGTCTATAGGTGGGAAGCCCCCCCTTCCAGGTGTCCGCATTGTGCTGAATCAAGGCGACCTTCCACTGCCGTTGGTCTGAATAATCTCTTCGCTGAACCAGGATCCCAAAAAGCACCGTTGCCGCTAAAAGGAGCAGCAGCGTTAAAGCCACCAAACGCTTCTCTTTGAGCCAGGAGATTAACCCTTTCTTTGACCTATCAGAAAGAGAGAGGATATGGGAACAGAAACTTCCCAGAAAAAAATTGAACCCCGCCAAGAGAAAGGTTACCCCCCAGACACCAAAGAGTTCGGAAATTTGGATAAGAACAGGGGCCGGATAGAGGGTGTAGCCCAGAATACCATAGGCGTAGCCAAGAAAACCAAGGGTCCGCAAAAATTCATATCCGGTCCACACAACGGTGCGGGCGATATAGGGATGGGTGGGAAAAAAATGGCCGACTGCCTTTAAAAGTGGGAACAGGAGAAGATAGTAGAAGGCGTATATCACCGGTACTATGAGAATTGCCAGGGGGTGGAAGGTAGTAAGCCAATAATTGAATATGGCATAGGAGGTAAAACCGTAAAAAAGTCCATAAAACGGAGCCGCCCGCCAGGAAGCCCGATCCATTACCGGCACTGCAGGAACCAGGGCTATAAAAGCAAGGGGCCAGAAACCAGTCTCAGATAGTAGATTAGGAAAAGCCAGGGAAAAAAGAAGGGAGGAGAGCAGAAGGAGCCCCAGATCGACACCAAGCGACCTAATCCGGGGAAAAAAATGGTCCCGGGAAAGGTTTCGAATCACTCATCCCCTCCATCGGGACGATCAGAGGAAGACTCCCCTCTGAGGGGCCAGGCAAGCTGTTTCAGCTCTTTCCCGGGGCGAAACACAGCAACCCCATGGGTATGAACCGGGACAATCTCACCGGTTTTGGGATTTCTCGCCCGATCCCTCCCCTTACGAGTGCGGATCTCAAAGGTACCAAAACCGCGAAGTTCTATTATCTTATCATCATGCAGTGCACCTTTCAGCTCCTCGAAAAAGGAGTCAAGCACATCGTGAATATCATTACGGTTCACCTTTAACCGTTCATGAATACCTTCGATTATTTCTGCTTTAGTGAGCTTATCCCCGGACTCCATACGAATCTGAAGCAGTTACCTATTTAACCTGGAGAGCGTTAATAGCTTTGCTGAGCCTCGATTTTTTTCTGGCCGCTGTGTTCTTATGAAGGGCACTCTTTCTTGAGGCTTTGTCAACAAGTCGGATATACTCCTTGAATGCAGCTTCAGCACCCTCTTTGTTACCACTTTTCAGTTCGCTGTCCACTTTGCGCCGGGCAGTGTGCACCGTACTTTTCAGATTTCGGTTGCGCATCCGGCGTTTTTCACTCTGTCTATGCCGCTTAGCGGCAGATTTGTTTGCAGGCAATGTATATTCCTCCGTAATTAAAAATCATATCTCTATGCAGTGTGGCACCTTATCAAATTTCAGGGTCATAGTCAACAATCCAGTTATTGTTTTCTCCCCGGGAGAAAGCAGAAAAGGGAACTTCGATGTTCATTCCTTCCGGTCCTACCATTCTGATCTTCCGTGTAAGGATATTCACCTCCACCACCTTGAACTGGCTGTTTTTCAACCTGATTCTCGCACCTTCATGGGGAACCTTACCCTTCTCTTCCCGGTAAAGATCGAATTCGTAGGAGAGGCAGCAGAGAAGTCTCCCGCAGGGACCGGAGATTTTCATTGAATTGAGGGATAAATTCTGCTCTTTTGCCATCTTGATGGAAACGGGTTTCAGATGATCCGTCACTCCGTGACAGCAATAGGGACGTCCGCAAACAGCGACCCCGCCTAAAACCCGGGACTCGTCCCGTACACCAATCTGACGCAACTCAATTCGCATCTTGAATACCGAAACAAGGTCTTTTACCAGAGCACGAAAATCAACCCGGGACTCGGCGGTAAAAAAGAAGAGCACTTTTGCTTCATCAAGTAGATAATGGGCAGAAACCAGCTTCATCTCCAGCTTATGTTCGGCAATCTTCTCCTTACATATGTCAAATGCTTCCGCCTCTTTCCGCTGATTCTTTTCATAGTTAGCAAGCTCACCATTGTTAGCTTTCCGGTCCACCGCAGGAACTGAATCATCAGCACACTCTTTACAATGGAGAGGCCCAAGAACCCTGGCAAGGTCCTTCCCGTACCGACTGGGGACAATAACCATATCTCCCGGTTCAATCTCCATGTCAGGAGCGATACTACAGCGCATGGTCTCACTGGAGTAGGGGAATTTAACCATTACAAAGCGCTTCTCCCGATTATCCCCATTTTCCAGATGTGGCTCCTGTACCTCTATCTCTTCATGTAACTGTTCATTTAGTTGCTCATCGCTCATCCATTTCGCTCCCTTCCCAGCCAGGCCTATTAGTGCAGGAAATCCACCAGAAGACCGTTAATCTCTTCAACCCTGCGAAGGATTTCTAATTGCCCCAATTGGTTCTGTAAAACCCCGGCGGCCAGTTTTTCCAGCTTCTCATTCACCACCCTTACCAGAGTGTATCGTTTTTGTTTTTTAAGGGGACTGAACCTGGCTCCTTCCACCGTCTCGGCCTCCAGGGAATAGCGGACAACATGTGCAAGAAAGGCTGCAACAGACTCACGATAGGATTTAATCCTTTCCATTGTGGGGTGATCCCGAAGTTCTTCCCCCCGGGAATGGACCTTATCCAGCAGTTCCTCAACATTTCCATCCGAAGGCCCCTCAAAAAGGGCACCTCCGGGAGAGACAGTGTTTATCTCTTCCTGCCCAAAGATTTCAAGGAAGGGCTTGTTTACCCGCTTAGACTCTTCTGCAGCCGAACTCTTTTCTCCAGCCGCTTTTTTTCGGCGAAAAAGAGATCCGCCCAGGCTCTCTATCTTCGCCATACCCCCACAGTCCCGCCGACGCTTGTCCGCTGATCCTGTTTTACAGGATTATAACGATTCAGATCCTTTTCATCCCCTCTCTTAGCTGTTCCATTCCGGTGATCGGTAACTTGTCCCATCCTCTCACCCAAAACCGTGCACTCTCCATTTAGAATTACCCCCGCTTCGACCACCAGCCGGGGGGTAGAAATATTCCCAATTACCATTCCGGAGGAGAGGACGACCACCTTGTCTTCCGCATGGATATCACCTTTCAGGATGCCACCAACAACTACTGTACCAGCCTTGATCGAACATTCCGCCCGTCCCTTACTGCCGATAAGTACCTTATCAGCGGCGTTGACCGCACCCCGAAAATCGCCATCAATCCGGAGCAAACCTTTCAGGCTGATCTCTCCGTCAAAACGAGTACCTTCTCCAACCAAAGAATTAATGAATGCACCATCAAGATCCAGATAATCGCTCATACCGTATTTATCGTAAGCCGGATTGTACGTTCAAAAAACGTTCGGGGTCAACAACCTGGGAGCCTATCCGCACTTCAAAGTGGAGATGCGGACCGGTGGAAAGTCCAGTATTCCCCATGGTTCCAAGTTTCTGCCCCTGCGTAATAATATCCCCTTCTTCTACATATACATTATCCATATGAGCGTACTTGGTGGCAAAGCCGTAGGAGTGACGAATAACAATATAGTTCCCGAAACCCATGGCGTCGTACTTACGCTCCACAACTTTTCCATTTGCAGCTGCAATGATCGGCTTTCCCCGCCTGAAGGCAATATCAATCCCCTTGTGAAGGTACCACTGTTGGGTAAATGGGTGCACTTCCGGCCCGAAATAGTTGGTAATCCTTCCAACATTGCCTTCTACAGGCCACAAGGTGGGCAGCTCAACCAGCAAATCACCCTGGCTGGACATAACCTCGCTTATCCGCAAGAGATCGCTGCTGGAGCTGTCAAGAAAATCCCGAAGGGATCGCAACTCGGATATCTCCCTGGCAACTCCTTCACCCTGCTCCTGAATATCCAGAAAAGAGCCAAGATCGCCACCGTCAAGGATTGATGCAGTTTTCACATCCCCCTTGATTCCAAAGCTCTTCATCGCCTCTTTCAGGGAGGACTCAAAGACTTTGGACACCTTTTTCAACTCCACAATCTCTTCCCGGATCTCCTCCAGACTGGACCGGGAGATCTCAAGTGCTCCTTCCCGCTCCTGCACCATTTCACTCAATCCAGAAAAACGGGTACTGAAAAAGAGGAAGGTTACGATCACACCGCCAAGAAGGAAGCCGGAAAAAAGGAGTGAAAAAACCGAAACCCGAAAATTGAATATACTTTTTTCGGAATGGGGAATGAGCATAATGGTAAAACGCTGTCTTCCCGTTTTATATAGGCTGGCAAAAAAGCGTCCAATACTCCGTAAGCCTTTGCGGAAGAAGGAAAAGAGCTGCGTAAGTACAGTTCCTTCCCTCTCTCTTTTTCCTTTTGCCGGTGACATCGACACTCCTTAAAACGTTACATTATGAACAAATAAACACGTAAGATTACCATGACCGAAAAATTTTGTCAAATACAATTGACGGCACCCATTCTACGTGATACATTATCCACGGTATATGTAAAGTATACTCAAACCACATAAACTGGAACAATCGTATGCAGCTATTTGATACTCACGCGCATATCGGGTTGATTAATGAGGACCCGATTGAACAACTCATCATCGTTCAGGAAGCAAAGCAGGCTGGAGTGAAGCAACTTGTCAGCATCTGCAACAACCTCTACGACTTCTTCCAAGTGTATGAGAACCTCTCTTCCGCACACCACGTCTATCATAGTATCGGCGTTTCTCCCTCGGAAGTTCAGAATCCTGGTAAAGATTGGGAGATGAAAATTGAAGAAGGGAGCAAAAAGGAGCGGGTTGTAGCCATTGGCGAGATAGGTTTGGACTATTATCGCAAATTTGGCAACAAAGACAGCCAGATAGAGCTCTTTATCCGCCAGCTTGAGCTTGCTAACCACCTCGACTTCCCTGTAATCATCCACAACCGGGAAGCCGGGGCAGATGTCTATGATATTCTGTCGGATAAACTGCCACCTAAGGGGGGAATCCTTCACTGTTATTCCGAGGATTGGGAATACGCAAAGAAAGCCCTGGATCTAAACCTCTATATCTCCTTTGCCGGGAATGTAACCTACCGCAATGCAAGGAATCTGCAGGAGACAGCAAAGCAGGTCCCCCTGGACAGGATGCTGATTGAATCAGAGAGTCCCTTCATGATTCCAGCCCTCTACCGGGGGAAACGGAACAAACCCTCCTATCTTCACGCTACCGCTGAATATCTTGCCGAGATGAGGGGAGTTTCCACCGAGGAGCTTACCGAACAGCTCTATCAAAACAGCCTTAAGGTGTTTGGCATCAACCAATAGTCATGAGCTCCCTTTTCCATCCCATACCATTGCCCGGAGGTGTAACAATCCCGGGCAATCTTTTTCTTGCTCCCCTGGCGGGAATCACCGACCGGGGCTTTAGACGAATATGCCTGGAGCATAAAGCTCCCTTCACTTTTACCGAAATGATCAGCGGAGAAGCCCTGGCCCGGGGGAACAGGAAAACCATCGCTCTTTTGGAGAGAACCGAAGGAGAAGAGCTTCTGGGAGTACAGATCTTTCTATCCGAAGCCGAACAGGCCGAGAGGGCCCTGCCGGTTATCCTGGAGGCCAATCCTAGCCTGGTTGACCTGAACTGCGGCTGTCCTGTCCCTAAAATCACCCGGCTCGGTGCCGGTTCGGCATTAATGAAGAGTCCGAAGAAAATCGGTGAGATTGTCAGAGTGCTAAGCCGGGACGCACCTTGCCCTGTGACGGTGAAAATTCGAACCGGCTGGGACTGCAACTCCATCAACTATCTTGAAGCTGCTGATGCTGCGATTGATGCCGGAGCGGTGATGATCACCCTCCACGGGAGGAGTAGAAGTCAGGGCTACAGCGGAAAAGCTGATTGGAGCCATATCAGAAGGCTGGTGCAAGCTGCACCGGTGCCGATTATTGGAAACGGAGATGCCCACTCTCCAGAGGCAGCCAGAGCGATGCTGGAAGAGACGGGGTGTGCCGGAGTCATGTTTGCCCGGGGAGCTATGGGAAATCCCTTCATTTTCGAGAGAACCATCCGGCTCCTGGAGAAAGGGGATCCGGAAGAAGCGCCCGGATTGGAGACCATTATGGAGACCGCATTAAAACAGCTCTCCTACACCGTAGCAGATAAAGGCGAAGTGAGGGCGTGCAAAGAGATGAGAAAGCAGATGGCTGAATACAGTAAAGGACTTCCTGGCTCAGCGGCTCTTCGGAGAAAAATCGTTTCCTGTGAAACAGAAGAAGAGTACAGAACGGTGATACGAGAGTGGTTGACAGATTGCTACTATTGACCTTTTTGTTTAAAGAGTGTTAGCGTTGCCCTATCCGAAGCTCTATGTTAGGTACCATAATAGCCATGACGAAACATCACATTCAAGGACAAAAAAGAATCTCTTTTAATGCACTTTATCCAGACGGGAGGCTTGTGTGCGGATTTTAGTACTGGGATCCGGGGCGAAGGAACATGCTCTCGTCTGGATGATATCAAAAAGCAAGCGAATCAGCGGACTCTATGCGGCTCCCGGCAATGTTGGAACCGATGAAATTTGTGAAAACCTTCCAGAGCTCGATCCTGCCGACCCGCAAGCTGTGCTGGAGGCTTGTAAAAGCTATTCAATAGACTATGTATTTTGCGGGATCGAAGAAGCTCTGAAAAATGGGGTAGTAGATACCTTGAAGGGGGCAGGAATTGCAAGCTTCGGCCCCCCGCTCACCTCTGCCCAACTTGAATCAGATAAGGGTTATGCAAAAGCTTTCATGGAAGTGTACGGTATCCCCACAACTCCGGGTAGGCTAGTAAAAAACAGCGAAGAACTCTGTACAGCTCTGGAAGATACCGGGGGCAAACGGATGGTGATTAAAAAGAATGGTTTGTCCAGAAGCCGGATCATGTTCGATTCCACCGATCCTTCTAAGCTGCAAAGCTATGGGGAGCGTTTGCTGGCAGAAGATATCATTCTCCTGGAGGAGTATCATATCGGAGTAGAGCTTTCCATCTTTGTGCTCAGCGACGGGAAACACTGGAAGATTCTTGCCAGTAGTGCAGACTACAAACGGGCTGAGGAGGGCGACAAGGGTGCTGCTACCAACGGCATGGGGGCAATTGCGCCGGTCCCGCTCTTAACACCCCAATTGATGGAGCAAATTTCCCGGGAGATTATTGGGCCAACCTTTGAAGGGATGGAAGAGGAGGGCCTTTCTTACCGGGGAGTCCTCTTTTTTGGCATTATACTGACCCAGGAAGGGCCAAAACTGCTTGAATACCACGTTCGATTTGGAGATCCGGAAGCCCAGGTTATCATGCCGCTCCTTTCTGTTGATTTTGGAAATCTTATTGAGGCTCTGGAAGAGGAGCGCTTAGACAGTTTCACTCTCTCCCAAAACGGCAATTCTGCAGTTGGGGTGGTCCTTGCTGCGCCAGGATATCCTGAAGAGAGAAACCAGGAAATCCAAATCCCACCCCTCCCCTCTTTCCCGGAACGGGATAACCTGATCTTTTTTGGAAGAAGCAAAAAAGATGAATCAAGCAGGGAGAGTGTCTGCAGCGGTAGATGTTTAACCGTGGTGGGCCTGGGAAATAGCCTCATCAATGCCAACACCAGAGCCTATGAAGCGGTAAAACGGCTTGCTTTTCGGGATGCAAAATACAGAACCGATATCGGGAACGCCTTTTTCAGCGAATAGCACATAGAGCGAATAACATATACAGCGAATAGCCGCTAAACAGATGTCTGCCTCCGGTACTCATACAGAAAGATCCCTGAAGCTACCGAAACATTGAGAGAATCGACATGACCGGTGGTAGGGATGGAAAGCAGGCCGTCACAGCTCTTTTTCACCAGAGCTGAGAGCCCCTTACCCTCCGATCCCATGACAATAACCGTTTTTCCACCCAACTTGGAACCCCACACCGGCTCCCCTTCCATATCGGCACCATAAATCCAGAAACCCTCCTCTTTCAGCTGCTCAATTGCCCGTACCAGATTAACCACAGTGACCGTCTGCACCCAGGAGCTGGCTCCGGAGGAGATTTTATGAACCACCGGGCTCTCTTTTGCACTTCTACGCTCAGGCAGAATAACCAGGTCGACTCCAAACTGGTCGGCACTCCGCAAGATAGCTCCCAGGTTTTGAGGATCGGTAATACCGTCAAGGATCAGTAAAAGTTGCTCTCCTTCCTCTGACGCAAAGTGCTCTATCCAGTGGTCAAAACTCATCGCCACCTTTCTCTCTCCGGATGAACCGGCTTTGGGAAAGAAAATCACACCCCGGTGATCACCACCGGAGCTGTCCCGGTCAAGCTCATCCTGAGACACCTCTTTCAGAGTAAGGCCCTTCTCACCGGCAAGCCGCAGAATGGCAGAGACCCGCTTTGAGCCCCGGGCAGCTGATGTATGGTATTTCACAAGCCCGGCGCCGGAACTTTTTCGCAGAGCCTCCTCAATGGCGTGAAAACCGTAGATTCCCCGAGGCAACTTATTCATCCTCCCCGTAATTGGTGACCTTATCAATCACACCATCGAAATTACTATCCTGTTGCAGCTTCTCCACCATCGAACCATCCTTGATGCTCACCCAGATATCAAAAAGCCCATCACCGTTTGAATCAATTTCCCGTCTAACTATAGTCCCCTCCTTGTAGATGAGAAAATCATCCATGATCCCATCCCGGTTATAATCAAGAATCTCGTACAGCTTCTTACCCTTTGGATCGCTGATAAGCATATAATCTATCTCTCCATCCCCGGAGGTATCAAACTGCTCGGGAGGCATACCCGCCTTGTCCGCCTTTATGGAGAGGAGACGTTTTTCCACATCAATTTCTTCCACCTCATCGCTAGCTGCAGGAAGAATAGCCAGGGCAAAGAGAACAAAAAGTGATGTCAAAAATACAAACAAAACAGGTTTCACACACAACTCCTCAAGATGGCTTTACAAGAGTATCGGATAAAAAGGATGGCTACCTTACCTGGTTTTGACTATAAGCGGGGAGCTGAGGGAAAGAAGAGCTGGGTCCCTCCATACGTTCCAGAGCCTTCTGCATAGATGGAGCATCGGTATCGCTTTCCCTCGTTACTCCCCTTTACAATAATCGACCTCTCTTTGGAAACCGGCCAGACGGGGTTGTCCCGGCAGATAGTGGCAAGACTTTCTCTGTGGAGATCAAGAAGGGTCATAATCGCTCCGGTAATGGGGAAAGTAAAAGCTCCCTGGGAAAGAAAAATTTCTCCTTCCTCCATCATCAGCTCCAAATCAGCCCTGCACTGCTTTACCGAACTGCGGAGGGTAGAGAAAAATGGGAGGAGAGCACGGTTGACAGAAAATCCGGGCACCACCGGGCAAGTTTTTCCCATTTCCTGGTCTGGCAGCACCATATATTCAGTGAGGCTTTGATGAAACCGGACCAGTTCTGCCATCTCCTCTATCACCGATGGATCATCAAGGGGGATACCAAACTCATGACGTTGAAGAAGAGATGCGTAGATATGGGTATATCCGAGGGATAGAAAGCCAAGAATCGGAAGATACCCATCTACCATTGGGGCAACTGTTAGCGAAGAGTAGAGAGAGGAACCGGATCAGGAGTCGAGTTCTCCCCTTCCAGATCCGCCAGCTCTTTAAGAAGCTGTTTACCTTTTGAAGAGAGCTTTTTCGGCACCTCTACCATGATCTTGATGTAGAGATCACCCCGTTTACCGTTTCCATGAACGAAAGGCACACCCTCGCTCTTTATACGAAGAATCTTCCCGTTCTGGGCGCCGGCAGGAACCTTCAGCTTCAAACGCTTCCCATCCAGGGTAGAAACCTGAATCTCCGACCCCAGGGCCGCCTGGGTAAAGGAGATGGGAATGGCACAGTAGAGATCGTTCCCGTTCCGTTCAAAATGGGTGTGGGGCTTCACCTGGATAAAGACATAGAGATCTCCAGGAGATCCGCCACCAGGGCCGTTATCACCCTGTCCGGGTATATTAATCCTCTTGCCCGATTCGATTCCCGCCGGAATGGTAACCTTGATCTTTTGCTGTTTCTTTACCAGGCCGTTTCCATGACAGCAGTTACAGGGATTATCAATCACATATCCTTCACCGTTGCAGGTGGGACAGGGAGATGCAATAGAGAAGAAGCCCGAACTTCTTCTTACCTGTCCGCTGCCTCCGCAGGTGGGGCACACTTTCTTGCCGCTTCCCGACTCAGCTCCAGTTCCGCCGCAGCAGGTACAGCTTGCGTTACGACTGTAGCTGATCTCCACTTTGGTTCCAAACACCGCATCCTTGAAGGGAACTTCCAGGTTATAACGAAGATCCGGCCCCCGGTTGCTCCTCCGACTCCGACCGCCGCCTCTGGATCTCCCCCCACCTCCGAAAAAGCTGGAGAAGACATCTCCAAAGTCACCAAAAATATCCTCAAAATCGTGGAAAACGGTTGAGTAGTCATGACCGCCACCGCCCATTCCCTCGACTCCGGCAAATCCAAACTGATCATAGGCCTGGCGTTTCTTCTCATCAGCCAGAACCTCGTAAGCTTCACTAGCTTCTTTGAATGCGTCCTCAGCCTTTTTATCATCCGGATTTCTGTCAGGATGGTACTTTACTGCGAGTTTCCGGTAAGCTTTCTTTATTTCGTCCTTGGAGGCCCCCTTAGGGACCCCCAGAACTTCGTAATAATCCCGTTTTGCCACCTTTTACGGCTCCGCTATTTGGTATCGTCATCGTCGACCACTTCGTAGTCGACATCTTCTACATTACTGTCACCCTCTGCTCCGGAGCTGCCAGAATCGGCCCCTCCTGCAGTGTCTGAACCGCCAGCAGCTCCTGCCGCTCCGGGGTCAGCTCCCTGCCCGGAGCCATCCTGCTGCTGATCACCTGCCTGCTTGTACACCTCTTCGGCAAGCTTGTAGGAGGCCTGCTTCAACTCTTCCACCTTCGCCTTTACCGCTTCCAGGTCTTCACCCTTCATCACTTCCCGAAGCGCTTCTATGGCACTGGTGATCTTCTCTTTTTCATCATCACCAATCTTGTCACCAAACTCCTTGAGGCTCTTTTCGGTGGAGTAGATCATGCTGTCCGCCTCGTTGAAGACCTCGATCTTTTCCCGCTCCCTCTTGTCCTCTTCAGCATGGAGTTCTGCGTCCTTCACCATCTTGTTGATCTCTTCCTCGTTGAGACCAGAGGAGGACTCGATCCTGATTTTCTGCTCCTTTCCTGTACCAAGGTCCTTGGCCGATACATGAACGATACCGTTGGCATCTATGTCAAAGGTAACCTCAATCTGCGGAACCCCTCTGGGTGCTGAAGGTATACCCACCAGGTCAAAACGGCCCAGGGTTCTGTTCTGATTGGCCATCTCCCGTTCTCCCTGAAGGACATGGACCGAAACTGCGGTCTGATTATCTGCGGCAGTAGAGAAAATCTGACTCTTCCGGGTAGGGATAGTGGTGTTCCGCTCAATCAGCTTGGTGAACACTCCTCCCAGGGTCTCAATTCCCAGACTCAAGGGAGTTACATCCAGCAGCAGCACATCCTTCACATCTCCACCGAGAATTCCACCCTGGATAGCAGCCCCAATGGCCACCACCTCATCGGGGTTAACTCCCTTGTGGGGATCCCTCTGAAAAACTTCCTTCACCAGCTTCTGCACGGCGGGAATTCGGGTTGACCCTCCCACAAGGATCACTTCATCCACATCGGAGGGAGAAACGCCCGCATCCTTCAATGCATCCATACAGGGCTTCTTGGTCCGCTGAATCAGATCGGCAGCCATCTGCTCAAACTTCGACCGGGTAAGATTATACTGCAGGTGCTTTGGTCCGGAGGAGTCGGCGGTAATGAAGGGAAGATTGATATCCGTTGTCTGGGTGCTGGAGAGCTCTATCTTTGCCTTCTCTGCCGCCTCTTTGAGGCGCTGAAGGGCCATTCTGTCCTGGGAAAGGTCTATTCCCTGATCGTTCTTAAAGCTGGAAACAAGCCAATCGATGATCATCTGATCAAAATTATCGCCCCCAAGATGGGTATCTCCGTTGGTTGATTTTACTTCAAAAACACCGTCCCCCAGTTCAAGGATGGAGATATCAAAGGTGCCTCCGCCAAAGTCATATACGGCGATCTTCTCATCCTTCCCTTCCTTGCCAAAACCGTAAGCCAGAGCTGCTGCGGTAGGTTCGTTTACAATCCGCTTTACATCAAGACCGGCGATCTTTCCCGCATCCTTTGTGGCCTGACGCTGGGAGTCATTAAAATAGGCTGGAACGGTTATAACAGCTTCGGTTACGGTTTCTCCAAGATAATCCTCGGCGGTCTTTTTCATCTTCTGCAGCACCGCAGCGGAGATCTCCTGGGGAGAGTACTCCTTGTCGTGAACCAGAACCCGCACATCTCCGTTGGAAACTTCCTTGATCTGATAGGGAACCATCTTTGTTTCCCCGGGAACCTCTCCAAAACGGCGGCCCACAAATCGCTTTATGGAGTAAACGGTATTCTCCGGATTGGTGACAATCTGGTTCTTTGCAGGCTGTCCCACCAAACGCTCCCCCTTGGTGGTAAATCCCACAATAGAAGGAGTCGTCCTCTGCCCCTCGGCATTCTGAACAACAACAGGCTCACCTGCCTCCATAACTGCAACACAAGAGTTGGTTGTTCCTAAATCAATTCCAATAATTCTTCCCATAATCTATATCTCCTCTCTTAGCTTTTCATTATTTCTTCAGCAGCTTTTGCTGCCTTATGATTCATCTTCCTCAGTACCATCCTGGTCGGCATCTGTTTCCTCACTCTTGCCCTCTTTGACCGCCGGGATAGCTACTCGAACCTTTGCATGACGCAGTACCCGGTCATGGAGCATATAACCCCGCTGGTACGCCTCCACAACGGTCTGCATCGCATGGTCGGGACTTTCCACCATCCCTACTGCTTCATGAAGCTGGGGATCAAACTCCTTGCCCTCGCTCTCCATACGGGAGAGGCCGTACTTTCTCTCCAGCATCCCGACAAATTGCTTCTCTATCATCTCTATTCCGGAGTGAAAACTCTCAAAATCCTTAGATTCCTGGGATGATTTTATGGCCCGTTCAAAATCATCTATGATAGTAAGAAGATCATTCAAGAGAGCGGTATTTGCATATTTAGCCGACTCTTCCTTCTCCCGGAGCAGCCTTTTTCGAAAATTCTCGAAATCTGCCTGTTTCCGAAGATAGCGATCCTTTAACTCGCTGTTTTCAGCCTCAAGCTCTTCTACCTTCGCTTGCAACGCATCAAGCTGGGACTCTTCGTTCATCTCTTCGTTCATCTCTTCATTCTCTTTTTCTTCCTGAACTTCTTCAGGCTGAACTTTTTTCGGGCTCTCCTTCCCCTCTTCACCGTCCACAGCTATATCTTTCTTTGACATGAAGTACCTCTATAAGTTATGTGTTCTATATACTTTGAATAGCCCTTTTTTTCGGCTCACCGTTAAAATACTAAGCCCCTATCCCGGACGTCAAGTTTTTTTCGAGAAAGCTGTGATTTCTTGTAAAAGAAGGGCACCTTACCCTTTATTGGGGATCATCTCCAGAATGAGTTCCACCTCTCCCCGGCTGAGCTTGGTAGCCCGGGAGATCTGGTCCACCGTCCACCCCTGTCGAGCCAGGCGGGAAACCAGCTCCCGGGCATTCATTCCCGGAGCACCGGCGGTTTCGCCTCCCCCCTTTCCGTCATCCTTCATGATGGAACCGAGGAGTTTAACCTGTTCCTGCGCCTGTTTGCTCACCTCTTCCAACCGGGTCTCGGTCCGGGCAAGCCACTCCCGGGCTTTCTGCAGCTCATCGATCCGCTTCTCTGAATCAGAGAGGATTTCATCCAGCTGCTTTAGTCGTTCAATCGTCTCTTCAGCCTTCTTCTTGTTGCTTGCCAGAGTGTCGATTCTGCGGGCCATCTCATCGATCGAACCGGGGATATCTACCAGCCGCTTATCAAGGCTCTTAAGCTGCTCCTCCAGGTCGGTCATTCTCTGGAAGTTGGCATCCACCCCGTCGATGGTGGTGTCCATCACATCCCGCCGCTTTTCCAGCCGTTCATAGCGCTGCTCAATCTCATTTTCCAGCTCTTCCAGCTGCCGGAGTCTGGCCTGAATGGCCTGCAGCTCGTCATGACTGCCGGTGACCTGATCCAGCTTGACATCCACCGCCTGGCTGATGTTGATAAGCTTCTTGAAGTCTCCCTCCATCTCCTCAAGTCTGCGTTTCTCGGTGAGGAAGCGGTTAAGCCGGCCGTTCACCTCATCTCCAAGCTTTTTGATGGACTGAAACTTCCGCTCTGTCTCCCGAATCTCCTGACTCTGTGCTTCCACCCGGGAAACCTCTCCCTTGAGATCTTCAATGGTCTCCTGGAGGCTGATTTTCAGGTTATCCGCCCGTTCAAAAAGCCTGGTCTGACCGGTAAAGTGTTTGAGCCGCTTGTCAATATCCGCCAGCTGGGCATCCAGGGAGGCGGCGTTCTCTTCCACCTTCCCCAGCAGCTTCTTTTGCTGCTGCTCAAGCTTCTCCCGGGTCTCCCCGCCAAAGGCTTTAAAGTCCTTGATCCGTTTGTCCAGATCTGTCTGAAAGTCCCGGTTCCGCTTCTGAACCTCCAGCATGAAGGTCTCATACTCCCGGTTAAAGCTATCCAGGGCTGATTCGGTCCGTTTTTTCAGGTCGTTTTCAAACTCCAGAATAGTATCAGAGATCTCCTTCAGTTCATTTTTCAGTCTGCTCCGCTCTTCCTGAGTCTGGAGAATGAGATCGTCCCGCTGGCTTGCAAAATCCTGCCGTACCGTCTGGAGTTCCTCCTCCGAAGAGCGACGCAGCTCTTCATTCCTGCCCGAAAGGTCGCTTGAAGTCTCCTCCATCTCCTGGAGTATCTTCTCCTGCCACTGTTTAAGGTCCGTTTCGGCAGCCTCTACCATCTGTGAAAGCTCCTGCTTCCTTGATTGAACCTGCTCGGAGAGATCGGTAAGAGAGCCTAGGAGTTCCCGCTCCTGCCGTTTCAGCTGACCGGTAACAGTGGTCTCATGGTCGGTAAACTCCTTCTGGAAAGCGTTCTTGGAGCTCTCCTTTGCCTCCTCTATCTGAGCCTTCAGCCCCTCCTCAAGACCATCTAAGGCGTGATGGGTGTTATCCATCCTGCCAGTGATTCTCTCCTGAAACGCAGCCACCTGCTGTTCAAACTTCTCCTGCTGGCCGTAGATGCGGCTCTGCAGTTCGTTAAGCCGCTCTTTCAAGCTCTCCGAATATTCCGACTCCAGCTTCTTCCGGCTGTTCTCTCCCTCCGAAGCGAGTTCTTCCAGTTTCAAATCCACATCGGACTTCCAGGAACCGAAGCGCTCATCCATCTGGCTTGCCCTTCGCTGTAGATCGCTGAAAAAATCACTCTCAAAGAGCTGCAGTTTCTCCTCAACATTCTCGTAGGCCCGCTCTTTCAGCTGGTTGATCTGCTCCTCGGTGCTTTGGATCTCTCCCCGAATACCGGAAAGATCTCCATCAGAGCGTTCCCGCTCTTCCTTTCGCCACTGAGCCATCTCTTCTTTGAACCGGCCAAACTCCTCCCGGACCCGTCCGGATACCCGCTCCATGGAGTCCCGAAGGTTTGATTCCAGGGAATCGATATCGGCACTGACCTCTTCGATCCGGGTGAATCGATAGGAGACCTCTTCTTCCCAGCCGGAGATTTTATCCTCCAGCACGGAGAAGGTTTTCTCGATCTTCTCCTCGAAGCTCTGAAGCTTCGACTCCTGCCGCTGCTTCAGATCCGTTTCCAGCTCTCCGGTACGCTCTTCCAGTCGTTGTAAAAGGAGTTCCTGCTTTTCCAGGTTCTCCCGGTTTTCATTGAGGGAACTATCCAGTTCGGCCCGGAAGCTGCGGTACCCCTCCAAAAGCTGCTCTCTTGAGGCGTCCGCCTCCTGTTTTGTCTCCTCAAAGCGCTGGAAGAGCTCCTTCTCTGTCTCACCTCGCCGGGTTTCGAAGTGCTTCTTCAGCGCTTCCAGCGCCTCATCTTCGAGAGATCGGCCCCGGTCCGCCGCTTTTTCAAGAGAACTCTGATAAAGCCGTTCAACTCCGGCAACCCGCTCCCTGAAGTTCTCCAGACTCTCATCCATCCTGCTATTCACATCATCAAGGCTGTTAGAGAGCCGATTAAGCCCTGAGGAGAGCTCTCCCTGCAACGATTCCCCTTCGCTTCTGCTTTGTTCAAGAAGGGCTTGCAGCTCCCCGGAAAAGTTCTCTTTGAGCTCCTCACCCCTCTGTTCGGTGCGGTAGATGGACTCATCAAGATGCTCCTGAATGGAACGAAGGGTTTCCGCTTCCATGGCAGCTCTTTCAGACTCAAGTTGATCAAGGTTTTCCCGGAATGTTTCAAGCCTGGAATCAGCCAGGGTAACCTTCTTCTCCACCCCGGCGGCGATTCCACGACTCTGCTTCAGTACTTCGGCGGCAACTTTCTGAAGGGCGGTGCGGTTCTCTTTGGAAAACTGCTCTGAAAGCCCGGGAATCTGCTTTTCCAGCTGCAGCATCTTTACTCCCGCTTCCTTCACCCGTTTGCCCACCTTGTCCACAAAATCGGACTCATCCTGCAGCCGTTTCAGATTCTCATCCACCCGGCCGGCCATCCGGTTCAGCTCATCCAGAGCGTTATTGTAATCCGCCATCCGCTGATGCACCGTCTCGATATGGTCCGCCTTTTTCTTCAGTTCATCCTCAATGGAGATGATCCGTTTCAGAATCTCCTTACCGGTTTTCTGATGAACATCCAGGTCGATGGAGAGGTTTTTTACCTCTTGGGTCTTTCCGTCCACAAAGCCGTCCAGTTCGTCCTTGATTTTGTCGGAATAGCGTCTGATTTTATCTAACGAGCGGTTGTTTCTGTCCATCTGACGGTAGATCGTCAGAATCAGAATCACAATTAAAAGGGTTATTACATTTCCCAATGAGAATACCATACACCTCTCCCAGTTTTGTCCACTGACATTGTTACTCAGGAAGGCTAAGTTGTCAATTCAATTGCCCCCCCCAGGATCTCTTCTACCCAGCTACGCAGCTCTCTATACCGGGAGAAGGCGAAATCCGCTGCTCCCTTGTCCCGATTTCTGGTGTACCAGGCGGTGCGCATCCCCACAGCGGAAGCGCCTTCAATATCGTAGCGGTAACTGTTGCCCACATAGAGAATTTTTTCGGGGGGGGCATCCAGATCGTGGATCAGCCTTCGGAATGGTGCTTCATGGGGTTTCAGGTTCCCTGAATCCTCGGAACAGAAAGCTATATCCATCAGATCTTCCAGTCCCAGGTGAGCCAGTTTCCGTTCCACCGGAAAATCGCTCAAAGCAGCCAATCTCAAGCCTTTTCTTCGGAAATAGAGGAGGGTCTCCCGGACCCCCGGCAGGGGTTTCAGCCCCCGAAAGCTGTGTTCCCAGCTCTTGTAGAGCTTCTCCTCCACCAGCTTTACCACCCTGGAATAGTCAGAGCCCAGATTCCTGGAGAGCATCCTCGCCTGGGCATCCCGAAAGGGCTCCCGGACAGGATGTTTTCTGATCTCTTTTCGCACCCTGGCAAAATTGAGCATCAGCCGGGGATGCATAAAAAAAGAGGGAAATGCATGATAGTACATGCGGATATTGGGGTATAAGGTTCCATCGATATCAAAGGCGACAGCTTCAAGGTGCACAATAGACTCCCTTCTGGGTACGTTTTTCGGGCTAGCGGATGTGGATCTCCAGATAGATGGTCCCCTCATACCGGCCGGTATCGTTTTCATCGGTCCGGGAGAATCGCCAGCTCCGTAATCCATTTTTTACCACATTTTGCATTTCAAAACTACCGGCGGTTTAAGGATCAACATTTAGCTCCTGGATATTTCCATCAGAGTCCAGGGGGAAAGCAAACTCCATATTGATGATTCTTGGTATATTTGAGTCGG
>CAYMWV010000019.1:14396-32336 GCA_964394395.1 uncultured Sediminispirochaeta sp. | reverse complement strand
GGGCGGGAGATAGGCCGCAGCTGCCCACAGGAGCGGCGCTTCCTTCCCTTCCCTCGCCGAGACACTTGAGGATCTCCAGCATGGTGCCCTCTTCTACCCGCACTTTTTCGATCAGCTCCAGGTGGTCCATCTTGAGCTCTTCGGCCAGCTCTGCCAAGGCGGTCTGGAGGGCAAAGGAGCCCTTGGGGGCGCCGTAGCCCTGGTAGGCTCCAGTGGGGGGTATATTGGTATACCAGGTGTAGACGTCGAACTTGAAATTGTCGCACTTCACCAGGGGCAGGCTCTTGGAACAGGCGTTCATGGGAACGGTGAGGCAGTGGTTTCCGAAAGCTCCACTGTTGGCCCGGACGCCCATGTAGACTGCCGTAAGGGTGCCGTCCCTCTTTGCCCCCAGTTTCACCTTCACCTTCATGGGGAACCGGGTGGAGTTACTGGTAAACTCCTCTTCCCTGCTGTAATGATAATAGACGCCCCGGCCGGTGGACCAGGTTGCGAAGGCGGCTACCTCTTCCAGAACGATGTCCTGCTTGGAGCCGTAGCCTCCCCCTACCCGCTCCTTGATCACCCGCACCTGGTTTTCGCTGATTCCCAGGATGGTGGAGACAATTCGCCGCAGATGCCAGGGTACCTGGGTGGAGGCGTGGATCACCAGCCGCTCTCCATCCATCCGGGTGTAGACCACGTGGGTCTCCAGGGGGGTGTGCTGCACCTGACTGGTGGAGTACTCCCGCTCAATCACCACATCCGCCTCGGCGAAACCCTTCTCCACGTCGCCGATACCATCACTGACGCTGGCGGCGATATTGTTGTGGGGATCGCCGTGGATGGGGAACTGGTAGATGATCTTCCCGTCCCTGGGATTGGCCTTTTTATTATATTCATCCAGGTTCTCCGGGGCGCCGGCCACATATTCAACGGTGCCGCCGTGGAGTATCGGAGCATCCGGGGCCGCAGCCTCTTCCACGGTGAAGATCGATTTTAAGACCTCGTACTCCACCTTGATGGCGGCCAGGGCAGCATCGGCGATCGCTTCGCTTTCGGCCACTACCGCAGCAACCCGGTCGCCCACGTGCATCACCTTCTGGTTGAACATCCGTCTGTCGTAGGGGGAGGGTTCGGGAAAACCCTGGCCGGCAAAGGTGTACCATGAGTCGGGGCAGTTTTTATGGGTGATCACCATTACAACGCCGGGCATTGCCTCGGCGGCGGCGGTGTCGATGCTCTTGATATAGGCGTGGGCGTGGGGGCTCCCAAGCATCTTCAGGATGCAGGCGTCGGCTTCCACAAAATCTTCCACAAAGGCCTTCCGGGCGGTCACCAGCTTGGCTCCGTCCACCTTGGGCCGCACTTTGCCCACCACATCCAGATCGTCCCGGAACTCGGGAGCTATAGGTGCGGTGTAAGAAGGATCTTTCAGCCGCCCGGCGGCCAGTTCTGCAGCCTTGAAAAACTGCTGGTACCCGGTGGCCCGGTTGAAGACCCCGGAGAGGGCGTCAATTACATCGCTTCGACCCGGATCGCTCTTGCGCTCCAGCAGATCTGCCAGGGCCAGGGCCGCTGCGGGGCTGTTGTATCCCGACTGAACGCAGCCGGCGTCGATCATCGCCTGCTGAACCACGGCCATCTTCTTCCCCTTTACCAGGGATTCGGCGGTGCGGATGCTCTTTCCTTCCGCTCTGGCGGCCAGGATGAGGTTGGCGTAGGCCGGTTTTCCGTCAATAAAGAGCAGGTCGCTGCCGGCGAAACCTTCACCGTCATCGCTGTCCCGGACCGATAGCATTCCCAAACCTTTCAGCACCTTCCGGAGGCTCTCCCCCGGTCGGGCCATTACGTGCTTCTCAACTCCGTTGAGGGTGAACTTCAGTTCCATGACTTATACCCTCCCTTTACAGGTGCAGGAGCGGAAAAGGTCTCCTGCAGTGATTCCTGCAATATATCGTTTGTAATCGGCCGAACCGAGAAAGTCGCTCTTCGGTTCTACCGCCTCTTTTACCCGAGCTTCCAGCGTCCCAGCGTCGCCAATCTCCCCGGTATCCAGGGCTTTCTCGATGGTGCCATAGCGCCGGGGGGGAGAGGGAAGGCCACCTATTACCAGGCGGCTTAAGTGTGGGGTGCTGGTATCCGCAGCGGGGCCGGGGCCGCCTGCGGAGCTGGAACCAGGCGTAACACTGGAGCCACCGGCGGAGAGAGCCCCACCGGCTTCCCTGCAACTATAGGCGGCGGTGAGGATAACCGGCCCCTGCACGGTGCGGCTGATCCGGGCAAGCTGTACGCAGCGGCTGGGCTCGGGGATTATCACTGCTGTGATCAGGCCCCGTTTCTGCTCCAGCCAGGAAGCCAGCTCCACTTCTTCACCATCAGGATCTCCATCCTCACCGGCCAGGAGAAGCCTGGCATCCAGGGCAAGCAGGGGAGGAAGCAGATAACTGTCCACTCTATCAGCGGCAATATTCCCACCCACTGTCGCCATGTGCCGCAGAGGGCGGCTTCCGGCGTAGTAGGCAGCTTTCAGGATGCTCTCAGGCACCCCGGACTCGTCGAGGAGCTGCTGCAGGGTAACCATGGCGCCAATAACCACGCTTTTTCCCCGTTTTTCAATCTTGTTAAGGCCCAATTCAAGTCCCAGGGGCTCAATATCAATAATCTTTCTTCCATCTCCTCCGGCTGCAGCCGGGGAGGCGAGTCTGTTTACCTCGGTTCCTCCGGCAAGAAAGAGCGCATCTGCTCCCCCTTCCGTTTTCATCGCCAGAGCTTCGTCGATGCTCTTCGGTTTCAGGTACTCTTTTACCATACCATCTTCTCCTATTTCGATTGTAAAAGCCCCGCAGCGATGGCGTTGGCTTTCTCTGTCAATGTAGCCTCATCAAATCCTTTCAGCTCTCCCTGATCTACCACCACCTTACCGTTTACAATGGTATAGGCGGTGCCGTGGTTGTATCCCGAAAAAAGGAGGGCAGCCAGGGGGTCCGACTGGGCTCCAGCGTACTCCAGCTTGTTCACATCCCAGATGGCCATATCGGCGCCATATCCCTCTTCCAGGCGGCCCAGGGTATCGTAGCCCAAAAGCTTCGCCCCGTTCTCACTGGCAATGGTGAAGGTCTGCTTCGCTGTCAAGGCGCCGCTGCCGTACTTCACCCGCTGCAGCAGCAGGGCCTGCCGGGCCTCGCCCAGAAGGTCGCTGGTGTCGTTACTGGCCGATCCGTCCACCGCCAGGGCTACGTTGATTCCCTTGGGAAGCATCTCGTAAACCCGGCAGATGCCGCTGCCCAGCCGCATATTGCTGGAGGGGCAGTGGGCGATGTGGCTGCCGGTCTCGGCCAGGATATCCAGCTCCTGATCGTTAAAGTGTATTCCATGGGCGAAGAAGACATCTTCCCCAAGGAAGTCACAGTCCGCCATCACCTGCACCGGCCGGCGGCCGTACACTTCCACGCAAAAATCGTTCTCGTCCAGGGTCTC
This sequence comes from uncultured Sediminispirochaeta sp., assembly GCA_964394395.1. Taxonomy (GTDB): domain Bacteria; phylum Spirochaetota; class Spirochaetia; order DSM-16054; family Sediminispirochaetaceae; genus Sediminispirochaeta. The sequence goes on along the minus strand of CAYMWV010000019.1, from coordinate 28,877 downwards.
AGCCAGATGGGTGTGAAGCCGCACCCCGTGCTTCCGGGCCAGGGCCGCCGAATCCTTCATCAACTGTTCGGTTACGCTAAAAGGACTGCAGGGTGCCAGCACCACCCGGCGCATGGAGAGGTCGCTCTTATCGTGATATTGGCCGATCACCCGCTCGCTGTCGGCCATTATTTCTTCTTCGGTCTGAACCACCGTATCGGGGGGGAGTCCCCCATCCTTCTTTGAGAGGCTCATGGAGCCCCGGGTGGGGGAAAAGCGCATCCCCAACTCCTCAGCGGCCCGAAACTGCAGGCCCATCAAGTCTCCCTTGAAGCCCCGGGGGTAGAGATAGTGGTGATCTGTGGAGAGGGTGCAGCCGGTCTTTAAGAGCTCCGCCATGGCCAGCAGGCTGGAGTAGTAGACCCCATCCTCATCCAGATTCTTCCACACCTCGTAGAGGTAGACCAGCCAGTCAAAGAGTTTGGCGTTCTGCACCGCCGGAATGTTCCTGGTCAAGGTCTGGTAGAAGTGGTGATGAGTGTTCACCAGCCCGGGGAGCACCACGTGGGTGGAGCAGTCAATCACCCGGTCGACCCCGGCAGAATCTATCTCTTTTGCTATCTTTCCTATCCGCTTATCCTCTATAAGAAGATCGTAGCCAGACAAGCCCTCGGCCTCTCCTCCCCGGTGAAGGTAGTAGATATCCTTTAATAAGAGTTTGCTCATAATGCTCCCCTTACCTCTTTCTCCAGAAACAGTTTCAACAGGTTAAGGGCCACCTGTTTCCGGTAGCTGGCGGTAGACCTTTGATCATCAATGGGCACCACCATGGCGCCGTAGGACTCCACCACCTTTCCGGCGGTCTCTTCAAAGGTTCCTTTATCCAGGCCGCTTAGCTGCTTCTCCAGCTCCAGACTCCGCACCACCGTGGGCGCCACCGCCCCGATGGCAATACGAATATCATCTATGACACCGCCCTTAATCCGGGCAAGACCGCAAAAGCTGAGTTTGGAGAGGGCGTTGGCCTTCCGGGTCCCCACCTTCCGGTAGAAACTGTGACTCCATTCCAGCTTCGGCACCTTGATGGCAGTGACGATCTCGTCGGCAGCCAGGAGGGACCTTCCGGGGCCGGTGATAAAGTCCATCACCGGGATACTCCGCTCGCCGCTGCTGCTTTTACACAGCACCGTTGCATCCAGAGCGTAAAGAGCGCAGATGGAGTCCCCAGCGGGGCTGGCATTTACCAGATTCCCCGCCATGGTGCCCGCATTGCGCAGCGCCGGGGCGGCAATGCCCCGGACAGCCTCGGATAGAATCTGCGGAGTATCAGGGTATTCCATAATCTGCGTCAGGCTTGCCCCAGCTCCGTAGATGAGCTCCTTCCCCTCGCTGCGGATTCCCTGCAGCTCTTTCAGATGATTCAAAAAGAGGAGAGAACCGGGAAAGGCGGGACGGGTTCCCGCCCAGCTTTTGTACCGCACCATCAAGTCCGTCCCCCCTGCGAAGGGGATGGCCCCGCTCTCTTTGCGGATCTGCAGTGCCTCTGCCAGATCGGCGGGGCGGTAGCCGGTGATATCACTTGCTTTTTTTCCCTGATTTACCATAATCCCTTCCCCCTTTCGGCGGCGAGCAATACTCCCCGGACAATCATGTCATAGCCGGTACAGCGGCAGAGGTTTCCGGAGAGTCCCTCCCGCACCTGCGCCTCCGTGGGCGCACAGTTTTTCGTTAAGAGGGCATCAGCTGCCATAAGCATTCCGGGGGTACAGAAACCGCACTGCACCGCCCCGGAGTCGGAAAAAGCTTCGATGATGCACTTCCCCCGGTCGCTCTCTTTAAGCCCCTCGGGGGTGACTATCTCCGAGCCCTCCACCGTTCCAACCGGAACCATGCAGGAGTTGACAATTTCCCCGTCTTTGAGAACAGAACAGGCGCCGCACTCCCCTTCTCCGCAACCCTCTTTCACTGCAGTCAGTTTCAGATCCTCCCGAAGCAGATCAAGGAGCCGCAGCAGCGGATCATACTCTATCGCTATCTTTTTCCCGTTAAGGGTAAAGCTTATCTTACTCATCCTTCCATCACCTCCATCAGATACTCCGGAGTAACCGGAATCTGGTCCACAGGCTTGCCGATGGCGTGCTGTATTGCATCTGCATAAGCCGGGGCGGCGCCGTCAAAGACCAGCTCCCCCGCTCCCTTGGCACCCGAAGGGCCGTAGGGGTAAGGGTTGTCCACCAGCTGGTTGTCGATGGAGGGAAAATCCATACTGGTGGGAATAACGTAGTCCGCCATGGTGTTCTGCCTAAACCGGCCCTCCACCGTTTCCAGTTTCTCCAGGCTGGCGTAGCCCAGACCCTGGATGATCCCTCCGTGGGCCTGACCTTCCACAATTTTGGCATCAATGGCCTTACCAACATCAAAAATTGACCAGATACCCTTGGTGGAAACCTCATAGGTGGCCGGATCTACCTCCACCTCAACAACGTTAATCCCCCAGCCGAAGGAGGGATAGGCGTCCCCCTGCAGGGTATCCTGGTTCCACTCAATTCCCGGGGGCTGCTGATATTGGTGGCTCGCTTCGGCCTCGCTCCTGCCGTCCCACTTCTCTTTCAGCTTTTTGGCACACTCCTGCACCAGATAGCCGACGATGGCTACCGACCGGCTGGCGCAAGTTGGACCTGAGTCGGGAACAAGATCAGTATCGGGGTTGTCGTAGATCACATCTTCATAAGCGATCTCAAGAACATCGGCAGCAATCTTCCGAAAGGTGGTCAACAAGCCCTGGCCCATCTCCACGTTGCTGACCAAGAGCTCCGCCTTACCGTCGCTGCGGCCCCGCATCTTCACCACTCCCTTGATGATGACCGCCTCACCGTTACCGGTAAAACCGCTGCCATGGTTAAAGATGGAGATACCGATACCCCGGCCCCCCCCTTTTTTATACCCGGAAAGTTTGCGGTCGAAATCGGAGGATTGTTTAATTTTCTCCAGCATCTCCGGAAGTTTTACCTCTTCTTTGATGGTGCCATTGGTAACCGTCACACTCCCGGTTTTGATAAAATAGTGATTCTTGAACTGGTCAGCTCTCTGCCCCAGCTTATCCGCCAGATGACTCATGTGCATCTCGATGGCAAAGAGTCCCTGGGGAGCCCCAAAGCCCCGGTATGCGTCGGAGGGCACATTGTTGGTGGCCACCGCTCGGCCCCGGATCTTCACATTGGGGATATCGTAAACGCTGTTGGAGGAAAAGATAGCCCGCTGCAGCACCACCAGAGAGCAGCTCTCATACGCTCCGGCATCGATAAGCACATCAATATCCATGGCAATAATATTCCCATCCCCGTCAAGGGCTGTCTTGAAACGGGCCTTGCTGGGGTGCCGCTTGGGGGTGTAACTGATATCTTCAATCCGGTCCAGCACCAGCTGGATGGGTTTTCCAATCTTCTTTACCGCCACCGCCACAGGGGTGGCCATTACATCGGGGAAGTGCTCCTTCCCTCCAAAACCGCCGCCTGTTATGGTCTGCTTGACCCGGATCTCCTCCAGGGGAACGCCGAGGCAGTTAGCCACCGCCTTTCTGATGTAAAAAGGACACTGGCTGGAGGCGTAAAAGGTGATTTTCCCCTCCTCCAGGGTTCCCACCACTCCCTGGGGTTCCATGTAGATGTGCTCCTGAAATCCCGAGGAGATCTCCTCTTCCACAACCTGGGCAGCCTGGGTAAAGGCCCCGTCGGGGTCCCCTTTACGGATCTGAAAATCACCGTAGAGGTTCTCCTCTCCAAAAATGGGGCCCCCTTTAAGAGCCAAACCCTCCTCAATGGAATAAACCGGCTCCTGCTCCTCGTAATCAACCTTGATATCATCCAGGATTTCCAAAACCTTCTGTCGGTCCGGTCCCACCACAAGGGCGATGGCCTCACCGATATACCGGACCTGGCCGTCGGCGAACACCGGCCAATCATCCTTGATCATCAGAATCTTGTTCACTCCCCCTTGGGGGATATCACTCCTGTCGATGTAGTAATAGCCTTCTGGAAGAGCAGGAACGGTGATTTTGGTAATTCTTGCCCGGGCCCTCTCACTTCTGAGCACCTTTGCATATAAAAGCCCAGGAAACTCAAGATCCGAAAGATACTTCGCATCTCCTGCGCTTTTTGCCGCTGCATCTACCCGCTTTACCGGGATACTGATGTCATTTTTCATGAAACCCTATCCTCACTTCACGCCGGCACCCCGGCGAACCGTCGAAAAGCCCGCCCGGCGACGAGCCGAACGGGCAAACCTCTTTCAATACTCTAGTAATATACTAGTTTTTCCCCTCCAACGAATAGGGAAGCATGGCATAAAAGGCAGAACATATCTCCAGATCATCCACCCGGTTGATCTCATTGGGTGCATGAGCCTGGTTTTCATCTCCCGGACCAAAACCGATGGCAGGAATTTTATGACGTCCCGTGGTTGCCACGGCATTGGTGGAGAAGGTCCACTTATCCACCACCGGCTCCTTTTTCCAGAGCGCTTTGTAGGCGGAAACACCGGCCTGCACAATCTCGTGGTTCTCCGGAATCTTCCAGGTGGGGAAGTAGAGTTCCTGGTGGTAGTCCAGCTTCTTCCATCCCAGCTCTTCATACATGGGCATCTCGACCGTGATGGTATCTTCACTCTCTCCAATAGCTTCAGCCATGTACTTCTTCACCTGACTGATGGCCAGATCCTTATCCTCACCCCAGGTAAGACGTCGGTCCAGGTAGAGCATGGCCTGGTCGGGCACGGCGCACTGACTCGGTCCCTTTACATCAATCTGACTTACCACGATGGTACCCTTGCCGAGAAACTTATCCTCATCAGGCTGGAGATCTTCATTCAGTTTCTCCATGGCCAGGGCAGCCCGGGCTGCTTTGTAAGCGGCACTCACACCCCGCTCGGGGGCAGAACCGTGGCTGGAAACACCTTTCAGCCGTGCCACCATCTCCATCCGACCCCGATGGCCCCGGTAGATCCGGCAGCTGGTGGGCTCGGTGGATACAAAGAAATCGGGTTTGAACTTCTCTTCTTCGATGAGGTACTTCCAGCACATTCCGTCACAATCCTCTTCCATAACCGTGAAGGTAAAATAGACAGAATACTCACCGTCGTAGCCCAGCTCCTTAAGGATCCGTCCAGCGGCGATCATACTGGCGGCGCCACCCTTCTGATCGCTGGAGCCCCGGCCGTGAACCAGGCCATCCTTGATAAGGCCGGAAAAGGGGTCCAGATCCCACTGGTCAGGATCCCCCACTTCAACAGTATCAATGTGAGCGTCGAAGGCGATCTGCTTCGGTCCCTTTCCAACCCGGCCGATTACACTGCCCAGACCGTCGATCCGCACCTCATCGAAGCCCGCATCTTCACACATCTCCACGATCTTCCGGCATACAGCCTCTTCATCGCCGCCGTAGCTCTTGATTTTTACCATCTCACTAAGTAACTGGGCTGTGTAGTCCCGGTACTCTTTCGCTTTTTTCAGGATATCTTCCTGGATTCCCATATCGTTGTTCTCCTCTGTTTGGTATTTACTTCGCCTACTGTTTTTCAGCGATTTTGTCGATATTATTCCACACCCTTTTTGACGCTTGGGCCGCCTCGGCGTACCGTTTTGCCGCATCAAAGGGAAACTCTCCATTCTCCAGTACAAGCTGGCCGTTGATAATAACCGTTTTAACATCCGTGCTGGTCATACCGAAGGTGATGTGTCCCGCAATATTCTCTCCCGCCAAAGGAGTGGGACTCATATAGTCGCTGATTACCAGATCTGCCTTGTATCCCGCTTCCAGCTTGCCGTACTGCTCACCAAAGTATTTTTCCAGAATCAGGTTCCCGTTGTAGAGGAACCGGAGGTAACTGTCGGGCCACATGGGGCCGCCGGCGTCCCGGTGCTTAAAGAAGGCAAACTTAAACTCCTCGAACATGTTGGCCCCGATCCCGTCGGTACCGATAGCAAGGTTCTTGTATTTTGGCAGGTTGATGTTGTATCCAACCCCGTTATTCATGTTGCTCCGGGCGTTGTGGATAAGCCAGCCATCGGCATCATTGATCAGCTTGATATCCTCATCTGAGAGATAGATACCGTGAACCAGAATCGCCTTGTCATTGAGAAGGTTGTGGTCCGCCAGACGCCGCCCCAGATCCTTATTGAAATGGAGGTGGCTGAAACTGGTATCGAAGGCGCCTTCAGCCAGATGGAGGTGGATTCCCCGGCCGGTGGTCTCCACCGCTTCCTTCATCCCTTTGAGTCCCGCCTCGGGGATAGTAAAAGGAGCGTGTCCTCCGATAGCCGCTTCCATCAGACCAGGTTTGCCGTTTTTTGCCTTTTCCCCGTCAAGGAGCCGGGCAAACTCCACATTCTCCTCTATCCCCGCTTCCATTCCCTTAAGGCCGTTTCGATCGCTCACCTCGTAGCAGGTCATGCCTCGAAGACCCACCTCCTCGAAGGAGTTTTTCAGGGTGGCCAGGCTCCCCTTGATGTAATTGGGGCTGGCGTGGTGGTCAATGACCGAAGTGGTTCCCGCCTTGATCGCATCCATGCTGCAGATAAGACCGGAGTAGTAGACAGTCTCCTCATCCAGGGCCCGGTCCATCCGCCACCAGAGGTTTCTCAGGGTGGAAACAAAGTCCGGAGTGGGTCCCACATTGGCCATCACCCCCCGGGAAAGCCCAGAGTAGTAGTGATGGTGGCTGCAGACCAGTCCTGGGTAGACCAGCTTTCCGGAGCCGTCGATCACCTTATCAGCCCGGCCCTTCCAGGAGGCGCCGGCGCCTTCACCTACCGCAACAATCTTGTCATCTTCAATGACGATGTCAGCCTTTTCCCAAACCCTGGGGGGTTCAAACTGCATCGCCCGGGCGTTCTCTATTAATATGGTCATTAATCTCTCCTTCAATCTCTCCTTCCTGAACTATCGCCTGATCACTCACCCACCGGGGTCAGCAGGTAGTCATACTCCCGATACACCTTTCCGATCACCGCTTCAACCCGCCGGTCCACCAGACCGCCGGAGATTTCCCCTGTGCCGTTGATGGAGTATTCACTCCTCACCCCGTTCTGCCGGAGATAGAGGGTTCCGCCATCGATGAAGAAACCGGGATTATCGGAGCTCTCAAAGTCGTCCATCCTGTTATAGAGGGTCAATTTATCCTTGTAGGGCTTTCCGTTCCAGGGGCAGAATGTTCCACAGTTTCCGCACTCATTACAGAAGGCGTCAATATGGAGGATCTGCATGGGATCGCTGTACCCCGGCAGCTTCGGGCTCTCAATTACCATGTTGGCCCGGTTGGGGCACACCTCTATGCATTTATTACAGACGTAGTTGCACTCCAGACAGCGCTCGGCCTCCCGTTTTGCAACTGCCGCATCCCCCGCTTTTTCCGGTTCCAGCGCTTCCAGCATCCGCCCTTTCCTGGGGAGAACTGTTTCGGGTCGTCCACCACTTTCGGGCATCCGCTCTTCGTGGGTCCAGTTATTGTCCACGGTACGGCAGATGGAATCGGCGGCCTTCCGGCCTGCAGCGATACAGCGAACGATGGTGGAGGGTCCCGTCTGGGCATCCCCTCCCAGGTAGACCTTGGGAATCTCTGTTTCCAGAGTGTGGGGGTTTACCACCGGCCAGCCGTCGCTAGCCATGGGCAGCCCCATGTTCCGCAGCGCCTCGGTATCCACCGATTCGCCTATGGCGGTAATGATGTAGTCCGCCTGCACCGTTTCACTCTTCTCAGTAGCCACCGGGCGTCTTCGGCCTGAGGAGTCCATATTGCCCAGCTCCATCACCCGACAGGTAACCCTGCCATCGGAGGCAAAAGATTCCGGATTCCGGAGGAAGCGGAACTCCACTCCATCATCCAGGGCCATTTCATACTCTTCCAGATCCGCCGGCATCTGCTCTTTGGTCCTTCGGTAGAGCACCGTCACCTTCTCTACCCCCGGCACCTTCAAAGCTGCCCGGGCAGAGTCCATGGCGGTATTTCCTCCACCCACAACGATGACATTTTTGCCCAGCTTCACCTTCTCAGGAGCGTTCCGGTACTCCCAGAGAAAATCCAGTGACTCCAGTACTCGCTCGTCCGAGCCGTCCAGGGCCATGATATTCCCCTTCTCCGCACCCAGGCCAAGAAAGATAAATTCAAAACCCTTTGCAATGAGCCCGTCAATATTGATGCTCTTTGGATCAACATTAAACTCGAACTCCACCCCGTGGGAGGCGATAAACTCCACATCCCGCTCGATGGAAGAGACGGGGAGACGAAAGTGGGGGATTACGTGACGCACCACCCCGCCGGCAGAGTCGTGTTTCTCAAACACCTTGACATCAAATCCCTCCCGGGAAAGGAAATAGGCCGCAGAAAGGCCTGCAGGTCCGGCGCCAATCACCGCCACCTTCCGGCCGTTTTTCCTGGTGCTCTTGTTGTGCCGGTGGATGTACTCTTTCCAACCATTCTCTGCAGCGATCCGCTTGATCTCCCGGATCTCCACCGCCCCTTCGTAATCCAGTCGGGTACAGTTATATTGACACTGGTGGTCGCAGATCTGCCCGGTAATATTGGGCAGGGCGTTTTTCTCGTAGATAAGGTCCAGCGCCTCCTGGTAGCGCCCCTCACCGGTAAGCCGGATATACTCCGGCACATCCTGACCAATGGGACAGCCGATCTTGCAGGGAGCCACATAACAGTTGAAAAGCGGCAGAGCTTCGCCGGTCTCGATCCGGCTTTTCCCACGAAAATCCTTAATCAGCTTCTCTCCCGAGAGCGCCTGGGCAGCCATGGCCTCCACAGCTGCCACATTCACCTTCGACTTCCCCCAGCCATCGCTTTTATCGGTAATCTCCGCAAGCTCCGCCAGACGGAAGTAGCCGCCCGGTTTCAAGAGGTCCGTTGCCAGGGTGATGGGACGAATCCCCGCTTCAAAAATCTCCTTCACATTAAAGGCTGAAGCTCCACCGGCATAGCTGATGGGCATCTCGCCGTTAAACTCTTTCGACACCAGGGCGGCCAGGTTGATGGTGAGGGGATAGAGAGCCCGGCCGGACATGTACATCTCATCTCCGGGAAGATGGCCCTGGTCGTTAATGGAACCGAGGGTGTTGGAAAGCTTTACACCAAAGGTGAGCCCCTCCTTCTTCGCCAGCTCCGTCAATCGGTGAAGCATCCCACCGGCGGCGTCCCACTGAAGATCGTGGCCAAAGGCCTCCCGGCTCAAGTGAAGGTAGGTGTATCCAAGAGTATCCAGGATCTCCCGAACCCGGTCGTAACCCAAAAGGGTGGGATTGAGTTTCACATAGGTGGGGATCTTCTTCTCGGTGAGCATGTAGTTGCAGATCGCCTCAATTTCATCAGGGGGGCAGCCGTGCATGGTGGAGAGGGTTACGGAGGGGCTGATTTTAGAACTAATCTTTCCCGACAAACCTTTGAGTGCCCCGGCCCGGCTCTCAAGGCCGGTTCCATTAAGGAAAGATGGATCCGCCGCCAGCTGATCGAGAGCCTTCAGATAGCTCTGAAAGAGCGGATTATCCGCTGAATCGATCATCTTGGTAATAAAATCATCCATCCGTTCAGTCTTGATCCCCTCCAGGTCGTACCCCACACTCATGTTAAAGATAAAGGAAGCGCCCTCTCCCTCTCCGGACTCAAAGAGCTCTTCCAGAATATAGAGAAGGACCCACGCTTTACAATATTCATCGTAAGCCTTCTCCAGGGTATACTCGGTGGACCACTCGGTGTTGTAACATTCATCCCGGGCATCAATGCAGGGTTTGTCAATTTCCAGGGTATCGAGGATCTGCACCGTCTTGAGCTCCATAAAACGGCCGCCGGAGAGATAGGCGCTAATAATATTCTGAGCCAGCTGGGTATGCGGACCCGCCGCAGGACCCATGGGAGAAGAACAGCTGCCATGAAAGACAGAAATTCGTTTACCCGATTCGGGTGTGTAGAATTTTGATGCAGGTATTCCAAATATCGATTTAGACCTTTTATACTCTCCGAAGATTCGTTTCACCAGTTCCCTAAAGGAAACAGGCCGCATTAGATCACCCATATTCACCCCTTTCATCGTTGTTAAGAAGATTTTCTTACTTTATATGCTTGCTTTATATGCTTGATTCTTATGGTATTGTATCCTCTTTCAGAGTGTTGTCAACAAGAAATGCAACAATTCGCAACATTTTCTGCACCTTTCTCTTGACCTAACCGCTCCGACGGAGTATAAAATGAGGAATGCCAAGGAGGTGATATAGAGGGAAAAACTTTCGGATACCGAAAGTTTTGCACCGATATTACTGTTTTCACCATGTTACCCCATTTACGATTGCGTAAATAAGAAATCTGTTGTATGTTGATGCACACTAACCATTGCATCATCGATTGACGTAAAATAAACTATATATACGAGAGGCTATTAAATGATTGATTTAACAATGCATGCAGATGCACGAAAGAAAAATGTCCAGCGGTGCCGGGAAAAAGGTGTCATCTATCCCACCTTCGAGCAGATGAAGAATCCGGAAAAGATTCCTGCAAAGATCAAAGAAGAGCTGAAGGGTGTGGGACTCTGGGATATAAATCCCCTCAACCTCTTCCGAATCACCTGGCAGAATGAACCCACCATGACCGGCGGTACCTATACCGGGGTAAACTACATCGAGATTCCCCGGGAGATCACCGGTGTAAAAGCCCGGGTCCTTGCCCTGGTTGGCAAATGGTTCCCCACCGGAGCCCACAAGGTTGGGGCCACCTACGGTTGTCTTGCACCCTCCCTGGTTACCGGAAACTTCGACTCCACCAAGCAGAAAGCTGTATGGCCTAGCACCGGTAACTACTGCCGGGGCGGCGCCTATAACTCCGACCTTCTGGGATGTGACTCCATCGCCATCCTCCCTGAGGAGATGAGCGCCGAGCGCTTCAACTGGCTGAAAAAGGTTGCCGGCGAAGTGATTGCAACCCCGGGCTGCGAAAGTAACGTTAAGGAGATCTTTGACAAGTGTCACGAGCTCAACGCCGAGCGGGGAGATTCCATCGTTATCTTCAACCAGTTTGACCAGTTTGGAAACTACCTCTGGCACTATGAAGTAACCGGGGATTCCATTGAAAAGATGGTAAAGAAAGAGCTGGGCCCCAAGGGTCAGTTCAAGGGCTATTTCTCTACCACCGGCTCGGCCGGAACCATCGGCGCTGGAGACTATCTGAAGAAGCTCTACCCGGAGCTGAAGATTGCCGCCGGTGAAGCGCTGCAGTGCCCCACCCTGCTGAACAACGGCTTTGGTGGCCACAGGATTGAAGGAATCGGCGACAAGCATGTTCCCTGGATTCACAACGTACGGAACACCGACATGGTAATCGCCATTGATGATAATGACTCCATGGATCTGCTTCGGCTATTCAATGAGGATGAGGGGAAAGAGTACATGGCAAAAATCGGTGTACCCGCCTCTTTTATTGAGCAGGCGGATCTTCTGGGAATCAGCGGTATCGCCAACGTACAGGGAGCCATCAAGATGGCCAAATACTACGAAATGGATGAGGACGATGTGGTGGTAACCATCCTCACTGACTCCTTCGAGATGTACCCCAGCCGAATCACCGAAATGCGGGAGAGGGATGGCAAGCTCACCAGCGAACGGGCCGCCCAGATCTTCAACTCCAGCCTGATGCGGCAGAGCATCGACTACACTCTGGAGCTGGGCTACCGGGAAGCGCTTCGGGTGCACAACCTGAAGTACTACACCTGGGTGGAGCAGCAGGGGAAAACCTACGAAGAGATCAATGCCCAGTGGTACGACAAGGATTACTGGACCAACATTCAGGCTCTCACTCCCCAGATCGACAAGCTGATCGAGGAGTTCAACGCCGAGGTGGGTCTGCTCTAAGGAGTGATGGTGACAGGTGGCCGCTGGAAAACCGGCGGTCAGACTCACGTACCCCTATGTAAGGACCGGCCCGCCGCCGGTCCTTTTTTCTGGACTTCCACTGTCCCGGAGACTTACTACTACAAAATAGCTTAAGGAGGACGAACGATGAACTTTTCCTTTACCTACAAGTGCAACGACTGCGGAGCCGAGTACCCCTCGAACAGAATAATCTACCGCTGCCCCGCCTGTGCCGGCGATGCAGCCCCCGGAGAGATGCAGCGGGGAAACCTGCGGGCGGTGATCGACCCCGAATATCTGAAAGAGCTGGGCCATCGTAAAGAGGTGAGCTTTTTTGATTTTTTTCCCTACCCCATCCCCAGCCCCGAGGCGTATCCGGTGGGGAACACCCCCCTCTTTGGCCCCAAACTGCTGCGGGAGAAGTATAAGGCGCCGAAGCTGCTGATTAAAAACGATGGAATGAACCCCTCAGGCTCATTCAAGGACCGGGCAAGTCAACTGATAGTGGGCCAGGCCCACCACTTTGGGGAGAAGAGAGTAGCCCTGGCCTCCACCGGCAACGCTGGCAGCGCCATGGCTTGCGCCGGAGCAGCCTACGGGATGGAGATCGTCCTCTTTGTTCCCGAAACGGCCCCCCGGAACAAACTGATGCAGTCGGTGCTTTACGGAGCCCGGGTTGTTCCCGTTCAGGGCAGCTATGATGACGCCTTCGGCCTCTCCATCGAGTTTACCGAAAAGCACGGCGGCATCAACCGCAACACCGCCTACAACCCCATGACCATCGAGGGGAAAAAGAGTATCTCCATTGAACTCTATAACCAACTCGGCCGCCGGGCTCCGGAGTACATCTACGTCCCTGTGGGAGATGGAGTGATCTACAGCGGAGTGGTCAAAGGCTTCAAGGATCTGCGGGACACAGGACTCATCGAAAAACTCCCAAAAATGATCTGCGTGCAATCCGAAGAAAGCAACGCCATCTCTGCAGCCTGGGAGAGTGGAAAGCCCCTGGCCTTGAAGGCTGCCACCACCAAAGCGGACTCCATCAGTGTGGCAAGCCCCGCCAACGGCAGAATGGCTGTAGACTTCATCAATGAAGCTGGCAGCTGGGCCACCCAGGTCACCGATGAGGCGATCATTGAGGCGGAACTGGAGCTGTGCAAGCTCACCGGAACCTTTGCCGAACCGGCCGCTTCCACCGCCTGGGCAGGCTACATGGCTGACCTGGCCGCCGGAAAGATCTCTCCCGAAGCTGAGGCGGTGATCCTTTTAACCGGTATCGGCTTTAAGGATATGAAAGCTGTTGAAGATGCAGTTGCCATGCCAAAGAGTGTAAAACCGGAGCTAACAGCAGTGGAGGCGTATCTGGGGATCTCCTGAAAAGTAAAGTAAATGAAAGGCATCAAAGCCCATCGATAACATTCACCGGCCTTCCTGTGGTATACTATTACCTGAAGGAGATAAGATAGCAGATGGAAGAAAAAGCAAGTTCAATTAAGTTAGTTCAAGTAGGAAAAAAACGAAGCTTGCAGAGGGCGTTTATTCAGTTTCCGAAAGAGCTTTACCAGGATTCCCCCTTTTACGTTCCCGCCTTTGACCTGGAGATGCGCATCCTCCTGAGGAAAAAACATCCCTTCTTTCTCCATTCGGCGGGGGAGTTCTTCCTGGTCCGCCGGGGGGAGAAGGTTGTTGGCCGTTTTCTTATCTGTGAGAACAATCGCTACAACCAATTCCACGGAACAAGCTACGCCTTCTTCGATTTTTTTGATTCCATTGACGATTTCCAGGTTGCCACTGCCATCTTCGATGCAATGAAGGAATGGGCCAAAGAACATGGCCTCTCCGCCCTGGCCGGCCCCATGCTCTCCGGTGGCGCCGGTGGTGCGGGGGTTCTCATCGAAGGCTTTGAATATCTCCCTGCAATGACCATGATGCGGTACAACTATTCCTACTACCGGAAGCTTCTTGAAGAGGGAGGATTCACCAAGCTGGTGGACCTCCACTCATTTTCGGTTCCTCCGGAGGCGATGAAGCTTCCCGAGCGGGTAGAGCGGCTCTCAGAGATTGTTGCGAAACGGGGCAGATTTTCGGTCCTTCGGTTCAAGAGCAAGCGGGAGGTGCTGAAGGTCGTAGATGATATCAAGGCGCTCTACGGCGTAACCTTGAATCATCATGTGGAGGATTATCCCCTGACAAAGGAGGAGCTGGATCAGGTGGAAAAAGATCTGCTTACCGTGCTTCGGCCCGATCTCATCGCCCTGCTCGCCTACGACGGTAAGGTTATTGGTTACGCCTTCGGCTTTGCTGATATCTCCCCGGTGCTGATACAAAACCGGGGGCACCTTGATCCCGGTTCAATTCTCCGGCTGATCCAGGGGATGAAGAGAAGCCGAAAGATCCTCTTTAACGGCCTGGGGATCCTCCCTCACTACCAGAGGTTAGGGGGAAACGCCCTGCTCTACCGGGAGCTTGCCCGGATTGTAGAGGAAGGAGGCTTTGATGATGTGGAAATGGTGCAGATCTCGGAACAGACAGGCCTGATGCTCCGGGACGCCGGCACCCTGGGAGGAAAACCCTTCAAGGTGCACCGGATGTATCAGAAGCAGCTTTA
>CAYMWV010000019.1:0-14296 GCA_964394395.1 uncultured Sediminispirochaeta sp. | reverse complement strand
GCACCCTGGGAGGAAAACCCTTCAAGGTGCACCGGATGTATCAGAAGCAGCTTTAGCCTGTACCAGAAGCAGCTTTAGCCGTTCACGCCCCCGGGCAAGCCTCCGTTCAAGCCTCCGGCATCATCAGCCCCCGGAATAGGGAGACTGTAGAATAATCCTGTCCCCTTCGGAAAGTGGAGCATCCAGTTTCCTTACCGTATCGTTTATCAGGGGAAGCAGGTGGGGACGGATCTTCTCTTTCACCTGGAAACGATCGAATACCGCATCGAAGGTGGGTTCAGACAGCTCCACCTCCTGGTAATCCTTGGGGAGTCCGAAAGCAAACTCCCCCTTTACCCACACTTTAGTCATAACTCCTCCCGGGCCCGGCCCTGTCAATACTGCCCAATGAGCCACTCCAGCTCATGCAGGTAGAGGCACTCTTTGGTGGGTACCCCTTCATCGTTCCAGAGATTGAAGCGGTAATAGGTTTTCACCGCCGCTTCAAACTCATTCCGGTCGATGAACTTGCCGCCGCAGGGACCGCCCCCCTCCATGGGCTCAAACATCCGATCCGGCAGGGTATCATCCTTGGCAGTCACCCCCTCCCGAAGGTTGAAGATGCGGCTCATGGTGGTATGTTTTTCCCCGATCTCCACCAGGGACCAGAGATTCATGCTCTCCATCCCGGTAATCACCCGGATATATTCGGAGATACCGTTGATGGTAAAGGGGCCGTTGGGCCTGAGACAGAAGTAACATATTCCGATAGCGTTGTAGCCGTTGTAGAGAGACTCGTTGATGAAGAAGTTTCTCACCTTCTTCGGGGAGAGGTCGGTGGCCTCCAGGGGTTCATTGATACCAATGGCCTGATAGAGGCTGCTTCCCCCCTCGGTAGCCATGACGTGGTCGTGCTGAACCTCCATGTGGTCCGGTCCCGCCGATGGCAGGGCGTAAGCTAAAGCAAGACTCGCTTTTCCCCGGGGATCATGGGCAGGAAAGGTGGAGTTCTTTACATGCATGGCAAACTTCGCCGTTTCCGGGCCAAAGTGATCGATGGCCACCCGGAGTCCCTGGGCAAGAATATCTCCCACCCCTTCCCGTTTGCAGATCTTCTCGAGCATGGCCAGCATCGCCTCGGCGTTACCGAAGCGCAGTTCCAGACCATCCAGCTGCTCCTTTGTAATAAGGCCGTGTTCAAAACAGTCCATAAGCCAGGCGATAGAAACACCGGTAGAGATGGTGTCGAGTCCGTGCTCCTGGCACATCTGGTGGGCCACACTGATCGGTTTCAGATCCCCCACGGCGGTGCAGGTACCGAAAGCCATGGTGGTTTCAAACTCCGAACCGCCATAGGCGGGATCGGCCTTATATTTCCCGTCATCAAACTCAACTTCCCGTTTACAGCTGATGGGACAGCGGTAACAGGTTCCGGTATCCTTCAGGATGGTATTCATGTAGGTGGTTTCTGCGAGATTTTCAAAATCTTCAAAGACCCCCTGGCGGAAGTTGCGGGTGGGGAGAACTCCCACCTCCTGGGTGGCCCTGATACCCCGCATGGTCCCGTACATGGGAAAGGTGTTGGGAATATCCTTCCACTCCTTGGTCAAGGTGCTGACGATCTCTTTCGCCCGGGCTTCATCGTGGAGCTTCAATTTCCTGGTGGTTCCCCGGACAGCAATAGCCTTCAGGTTTTTGCTGCCCATCACTGCACCCATTCCCGCCCGGCCATTGGCGTGCTTTAACTCGTTGATAACACAGGCGTAAACGCTCTGCTTTTCCCCTGCGTCTCCAATCTGGGCTATTCGGACCTTCTTGTCCCCCAGCTCTTCCTGAATCATCCCGTGGACCTCTTTCAGCTTCTGCCCCCAGAGGTGCTCTGCCGGTCTTATCTCTATCTTCTCATCCATAATGGCCAGGTAGACCGGTTTTTCCGCCCTGCCAGTCACAATGATCCCGTCGTAGCCGGCAAATTTGAGTTCCGGGGCAAACCATCCACCCCCTTCGGTCTCTCCATACCCGCCGGTAACGGGAGATTTCGCCACCATACAGAGCCGGCTCAAGCCCGGCCCGGGAGATCCGGTAGCAAATGATGCCATAAAGGTGATCATCGCCTGGGGACTGTAGGGATCGATTCCCGCCTTCTGCTCTTTGAGCAGGTAGTAAAGGCCCAGGGTATTCCCTCCAAAGTACCTTCTTAAAACAATCTCCGGTATATCTTCTACCTGGATTGATCCAGCTGTAAGATCAACCCGAATAACTTTTCCTGATGTGGCGTACATATCACTCATTAATGACTCCTATTCTATTGGTGCACCCAGTATACCCTGTTTTGTATACGTATTCAAGAAAAAAATCAAGAAATTTTTCCCTGCCCTATTCCTTGCCCTATTCCTTGCCCTCCCCCCTGCCCTATGCCTGCCTCTGAAGTTTTCAGGTGTTGACATTATCGGCTATTCCAGTAAGATACAGTGCAGCTGCAATCGAAACGCCACCGTTATGAGAACACCGGAAAGATCCCGGATTTCTATTGACAAAACCCATGAAATAGGGCAGATTTGCTCCTGCGTATCTATGGTGGGTATAGTTCAACGGTAGAGCACCAGATTGTGGTTCTGGTTGTTGCGGGTTCAAATCCCGTTACCCACCCTCGGTAATGCGTCCGTAGCTCAGCTGGATAGAGTGCCGGACTTCGAATCCGTCGGTCGCAGGTTCGAATCCTGCCGGGCGTAAAAGAGATTATTTTGGGCCGTTAGCTCAGCTGGGAGAGCAGCAGACTCTTAATCTGCGGGTCGAAGGTTCGATCCCTTCACGGCTCACTATACAGAACAGGTTTCCGGTGCTTGACCTTGAAAGCTGTTCTGTGATAATCACTGCGAGAGTGGTGAAATTGGCAGACACGCCAGATTTAGGATCTGGTGCCGAAAGGCGTAAGGGTTCAAGTCCCTTCTCTCGCACAGAAAGGGACTGGGATGTATGATTGCGAGAGTAGCTCAGCGGTAGAGCTCCACCTTGCCAAGGTGGATGTCGCGGGTTCAATTCCCGTCTCTCGCTCTTTCTAGTAAGGCGGCCAGGAAAGATTCCTGGCCGCTTTTTTTTCTATGGGCCGGTAAACAGTGGCCCCGGGAAAGCGGTTAAGCGGGCCAGACGGTTTTCCCAATCCCGAATTTTGTGTATATTCTAACGATGCAGTTAGCAAACATATAGGTTAAAGAGGTTAGGCGCATGATAGCGAACAAAGAGGTAGAGCCCCAGGAAAACTCTTCGGTAAAATTGACAGTTACTGTAGAGAAGGAGGCTGCCCAGAAGCAGTACAACAATCTGCTTGGAAAGTATGCAAAAAACGCCCACATACGGGGCTTTAGAAAAGGAAAGGTTCCCCCGAAAATTCTTGAGCAGAAGTATGGCGAGGGAATCAGGGAAGAGGCTACGGTTCAGCTCATCGAGGAGAGCCTTAAGAAGGTGTTTGAAGAGATTGAAGAGAAACCCCTCCCCTACTCACAGCCCGAACTGGCCGATGAAAAAGAGCTGGGCAAAATCGAAGAGGGTAAGGACTTCACCTATTCGGTTGTCTACGATGTCTACCCGGAAGTGAAGATGGGAGCCTATGAGGGCTACGAGATAGAGATCCCCGATGTAAAGGTAAAAAAGGCAGACGAAAACCGGGAGCTTGAGAAGATCCAGGAACAGAACTCCATGGTGGTGGAGAAGGACGAAGGAGCCAGGGTAGAAAAGGATGACATCGTCACCGTCGACTACGTGGAGCTGGATGAAGAAGGTAACGAGAAAGAGGATAGCCGCCGCCAGGATTTTGTCTTCACCGCCGGAAGTGAGTACAACATCTATAAATTCGATGACGAGATCATCGGCATGGCGAAGGACGATGAGAAGGTCATAGAAAAAAGCTTTCCTGAAGATTACGACTATGAAGATCTGCAGGGCAAATCGGTAAAGGTGAAGGTTGCTGTCAAGGTTATCAAGGCGAAGGATATACCAGAGCTGGACGATGAGCTTGCCCAGGATGTGAGTGATAAGTATGAAACTCTGGAGGATCTTCGAAAAGATACAAAGAAGCAGCTGGAAGATCAGCTGGAGAAGAAGCTGCGGGAGATGAAAAGCGAAGCTATCTTTGACAAGATCATTGAAGCATCAGAGATTCCCGTTCCCGCTTCCATGGTAAATGCAGAGCTGGAAAACTCCTGGCGCCGCTTTGTACAGCAGTCCAGAATGCCCGAGGAGAACCTGCTTCAGTTTCTGCAGATGCAGGGTAAGGATAAAACAGCACTTCTGGAGGAGTGGAAGCCCCAGGCGGAGAAGAGCATCAAGGTTCAGCTCCTTTTGGAAAAAATAAATGAAAAGGAAGCACCCGAAGTTACCGATGATGAAATTGAAGAGGAGCTGAAGAAAGAAGCGGAAGCGAGCGGTCAGGATTTTGCCGAGTTGAAGGAGACCTTTGAAAAAAACAACCTCCTGGATATGGTAAAAAATGATCTGCGGAACCGAAAAATCATCGACCTCTTGATTGAGAAGAACAAGGTAAAGAAGGGCGAGAAAAAGGATTACCTGGACTTCATCCAGGATAATCAGTAGTTTCTAAGAGAGAGGAGCAGGAATGAAGGAACAGATGCACAACCTTGTACCGATCGTTGTTGAACAGACCGGTATAGGAGAGAGAAGCTATGATATCTTCTCCAGGCTCCTGAAAGACAGGATTATCTTCCTTGATGGGGAGATCCACGACGCTACCGCCGATCTGGTGGTGGCTCAGCTGCTCTTTCTTGAGTCTCTCGATCCGGAGCGGGATATCAGTTTATATATCAATTCACCCGGCGGAAGTGTTACCGCCGGACTGGCTATCTACGATACGATCCAGTATATCAAACCAAACGTACAGACTATCTGTATGGGACAGGCAGCAAGTATGGGAGCGCTGATGCTTACCTGCGGCGCCCCGGGAAAACGGATGGCCCTTCCCTCTTCCCGGATTCTTATTCATCAGCCCTGGGGCGGTGCCCAGGGACAGGCGGTGGATATCGGCATCCAGGCAAAGGAGATCGTACGGCTGAAAAAAATGCTTATCGATTACTTTGCAAACCATACCGGAAAGGGTGAAGAGGAGATTGCAAAGGACCTTGAACGGGACTACTTCCTTTCTGCCGAAGAGGCGGTGCAGTATGGGCTTATCGACAAGGTACTTACCAGGGAGAAGTAATGGCGAAAAACAAGAACGATGCAGCTAAAGCTTGCTCATTCTGCGGAAAGAGCAGCGAACACGCCCGGCGGCTTATTGCCGGACCGGGGGTCTATATTTGTGATGAATGCGTACACGTCTGTATGCGCATCCTCAACGACGAAGAAGATGTGGTCTCCTCCGACTTTCTTGAGGATGTTCCTACTCCCCAGGAGATTCATCGCTACCTGGATGAGTATGTAATCGGTCAGGAAAATGCCAAGAAGGTGCTCTCCGTGGCTGTGTACAACCACTATAAAAGGATTGGTCAGAAGAGTATCATTGAAGAGGACATTGAAATCGAGAAATCCAATGTGCTCCTTCTGGGCCCCACCGGCACCGGTAAAACCCTCTTGGCAAAAACGCTGGCAAGAAAATTGAAGGTACCCTTTTCCATCGCTGATGCCACAACCCTCACCGAAGCTGGTTATGTGGGCGAAGATGTGGAAAACATCCTCCTTAAGCTGATTCAATCAGCGGGAAACAATATCAGTGCCGCTGAACGGGGAATTATCTATATCGATGAGATCGACAAGATAGGGCGAAAGGGAGAGAACGTCTCCATTACCCGGGATGTGTCCGGTGAAGGAGTCCAGCAGGCCCTCCTTAAAATTATTGAAGGTACCATTGCCTCGGTTCCCCCTCAGGGTGGGCGAAAACATCCCAACCAGGAGATGATTCGCCTCGATACCACCAATATCCTCTTTATTGTGGGAGGGGCATTTGTGGGACTGGACAAAGTTATCGAACAGCGGATTGCCCAGCACCCTCTGGGATTTGGCGCAGAGGTGATTGGAAAGAGCGATAAGGATCTGGCAACCCTTTACAAGGCCCTTCATCCCGACGATCTGGTCAAGTATGGGCTGATCCCGGAGTTTATTGGCCGACTGCCCATCCAGGTGGCTCTCTCCCATCTTGCCAAGGATGATCTTGTGCGCATTATCTCGGAGCCGAAGAACTCCATCATCCGTCAGTACCAGACCAGTTTGAAGCTGGACGGAGTTGATCTCATTTTTGAGGATGGTGCGGTAGAGGCTATCGCTGAAAAGGCCATGGACCAGAAAACCGGAGCCCGGGGGCTGCGCTCCATTGTGGAGAATGTAATGCTCGAGATCATGTACGAGATTCCCTCCATCGAAGGAGCAAAGCAGGTTGTGGTTACCCGTGATGTGATAGAAAAATCGGAAACTCCGGAGATTGTTCTCAGCAAGAAAAGCGCATGAAATTAAAAGACCTTTCACTAAAAGGAAGTAAAACCGAGCTCCCTCTGGTACCACTGAGGGAGCTTGTTGTATTTCCCCAAATGGTTGTCCCCTTCTTTGCTGGCCGGGCAGAGACGATAAAAGCGGTGCAAACGGCAATGGAGACGGACCGGAAGGTACTTCTCCTCTGTCAGAAGGTGGAAAGCGAAGTCCCGGGGGAGAAGGAACTCTTTGAAACCGGGACAATCGGTAAAATTCTGCAGATGCTGAAGCTTCCTGACGGCACCCTGCGGGTTCTGGCGGAAGGGGAAGAGCGCGCCTCGGTCAGGAAGTTTCTCCGTAAAAAGGAGTACCAGCGGGTTCTGGTAGATCCTATCCCGGATATCAAAGATTTAGACAGGAAGCTTGGATCCCTCATGGCAGCGGCAAGGGACTCCTTCAGAAAATACTCGAAACAGAGTAAAAAGCTTAGTCCTGAAGTTCTCTCTTCGGTCGAGAAGGCGGAATACCCGGATCGACTGACCAACCTCATTGCCGCAAACGCTAAACTCTCCTCGGAGAAAAAGGTGGAAATTTTAGCCGAGAAGGATCCAGCCACCCGGCTGGAACTCCTAATCGTCTCGATCGAAGCGGAAAACGAGATGCTGGAGCTGCAGAACAAGATACATGGCAGGGTTAAACAGCGGCTGGAAAAGAACCAGCGGGAATACTTCCTCAATGAGCAGCTGAAACAGATCAACAAGGAGCTGGGAAAGGGAGATGAGGATCCTTCAGGAGCCGGTGAGCTGCAGAAGAAACTGGAAGTGCGGGAACTTCCTCCGGAGGTTCTGGAAAAGAGTGATAAGGAACTCTCCCGCCTCGCCCGGCTTCAACCGATGAGCCCCGAATCGGGGGTGCTGCGCACCTACCTGGAGTGGATTGCCGACCTCCCCTGGAGTGAAACCAGCATAGAGAACCACGATATTGTAAAAGCCGAGACCATTCTTAACGAGGATCACTACGATCTGAAAAAGGCGAAGGAGCGGGTTCTCGATTTTCTTGCCATCCGGCAGCTGCAGGATCGGATCAAAGGACCTATCCTCTGTTTTGTTGGGCCCCCGGGAACAGGGAAAACCAGCCTGGGCCGCTCTGTTGCCCGGGCTCTGGGCAGGGACTTTGTCCGGATCAGCCTTGGAGGCGTCCGGGATGAGGCGGAAATTCGGGGACACCGAAAAACCTATGTGGGAGCCCTGCCGGGCAAGATTATTCAATCCATGAAAAAGGCGAAGACGGTAAACCCGGTCTTTCTCCTGGACGAAATAGACAAGATGAGCAGCGATTTCCGGGGAGATCCCGCATCGGCCCTTCTGGAAGTTCTGGACCCGGAGCAGAACAGTACCTTTGTGGACCACTACCTGGAAGTCCCCTACGACCTTTCCCGGGTGATGTTTATTACCACCGCCAATTCGGTCCATTCCATTCCGCTGCCCCTGCGGGACAGGATGGAGGTGATCGAAATTCCCGGCTACACCGATTATGAGAAGACCCGAATTGCCCAGGATTTCATCATCCCCAAACAGCTGAAGGAGAACGGCCTGACGGAGGAGTCAATCCGCTTCCAGAAAAGCGCCATCACCACCATTATCAGAAGCTATACCATGGAATCGGGGGTCCGTAATCTGGAGCGGGAGATAGCCTCTATCATCCGTAAGAGTGCTCGGGAGGGAATCAAGAAAGGCTCATTGATTATCCCTCTTCCAGAAGAGTCACCATCCCGGGAGGGAGAGCTGGCCCTGGAGGAGGATTCGCCTTCTCCTGGGGCTTTGGATTCCCAGGAGGAGGGAGCCGGAGAGGCAGTCGCGGAAAGTGCCGAGAAACCCTACGGCTTCTCGGCGGTTATTACCCCGAAGACGGTACAGCGTTACCTGGGAATACCCCGGTTCGAGAACGACCTGCTTTACCGAAATGAACATCCCGGACTGGCCAATGGACTTGCCTGGACCGAGCTTGGAGGAAAGCTCCTCCCGGTAGAGGTAGCCTTGCTGCCCGGGGAGGGAAAACTTATCCTGACAGGCAACTTGGGTGATGTGATGAAGGAGAGCGCCCAAATCGCTCTCAGCTACATCAAAAGCTGCGCTCAAACCTTTGAGGTGGATCCCAAGCTGCTTGACCAGCGGGATATTCACATCCATGTTCCCCAGGGAGCAATTCCGAAAGATGGGCCATCGGCGGGCATTACCCTCACCTGTGCGATTCTATCAGCCCTTACCAAGCGGGCAATCGAGAAGGATATTGCCATGACCGGAGAGGTAACCTTAACCGGCCGGGTTCTGGCAATCGGCGGCTTAAAAGAGAAAAGTCTGGCAGCGGTGCGTAATCAGCTGACCAGGATTCTACTTCCCGAAGATAATAGAAAGGATACCGAAGAATTACCCCAAGAAGTTCTAAGCAAGGTGGAGTTTTTGTTTGTGACTACGATCAAAGATGCACTGGAGATACTTTTTCATGATCCGGATGCAATTTCTGCTTGATTTTACCTGCTGAGAACCGCTATACTGAAGATGAGGATTGTCCAAAGGAGGAAATGTCTTGAAAAAAGCGATCGCAATAAGCATCCTGGTTCTTCTCCTTGCTTTTGTTGGGCTCACAGCCTTTGCAGCTGAGGAATCACCGATATTCGTCAAAACTGTGCCTATCTCGAAGATTTATAACCATCGAATGGGTTACCGGGTTGTCTATATGACCAATAACTTTGATTTCAAAGTTTTTTATGTGCCGAAGGAGTGGTTTTCCGTAGCGGGAGAAACCGGTGATGTCCCAAAAGCGGAACTTGTAGTTGGTAACGAAGCTACCTACCCCTACTTTTCCATTTTCTGGAACAAGGGAGCATTCAGTCATGTCCGCATCTATGCCCGAAAGAACCCCAGCGACTCAACCTGGGGGGATGCCTCCAGCCTGGGAAATATCGATGACCGGTTCGAGGTAGAGAGCTTGGAGCTTGAGTTTTAGGCTTTTACACTCCAGAAAACCTGGCGATCCGCCCTCGGGTGGACGCCTTTTTCTTTGTTTTGTAACACTGCACTGCGATTTTCCAAAATGGGACAGCTGGCTTGCCCGCCGTCGGATAGCTTGCCCGCTGCCCTGATATCTCCCCCGTAGCCCACCCTTTGTTCAGGAGTAGCCATGCCAATCCATGACGTACCACAGGAGTTCCTTGATACGCTTCTCACCTTCGATATCTACCACATAATCGGACACTCCGATCCCGATGGCGATTCTCTGGGGAGCCAATTGGCTATGGGATCCTTCCTGGAGAGGAAGGGAAAGCAGGTCTCTCTCATCTCCCCCGGACCGTTCAGACGAAATGAGATTAACCACCTGAAGGAACAGTTCCAGAGCCACATCCCACCGGTAAAGGTCGGGGCAAGTCACGATAGGGAGGAGGGTCCTAAAGAGGCAGTTCTTATCCTGGACAGCGCTTCCCCGGAGCGAATCGGCAATCTGGAAGAAGAGATAGCAGGACGTTTTACCCTGGTGATAGATCATCACTCCTCGGGGAACCCCTTTGGCGATCTATCCTTTATCGATCCAACAGCCCCTTCGGTAACCTATATGGTTCAGATCATTATTGAGGCCCTTGGTGAAAAACCCACCACCTTTGAAGCGGAGCTCTTACTGCTCGGCCTTGTCACCGATACAGGATTTTTTCGTCACATAACCGGGGAAGGAGAGGATATTCTTTCTGCTGCTTCCCGTCTTTGCTCCTATGGGGCAAGTCCCAAGGGGGCTTATGAGACCATGTTTGGCAACAGGAGCCTTGCCTCCAGGCGCCTGGCAGGCAGGGTTTTGGATAGGGCCCGACTGCTTCCCAAAGAAAAGATTATCTTTACCTATCTTACCCGGCAGGATGAACTGGAGATAGGCGAGGGGCAGCGGGACTCTGATACAATCTATGGTCAGCTCCAGAGCATTGAAGGAGTGGAAGGGGTGGTTTTCTTCCGGGAAGAAGCTGAAGGCGGTATATCCGTGGGTCTTCGATCCAACAGCTACATTGATATGGGAAAGTTGGCATCCCGCTTTGGAGGTGGAGGCCACCCGCAGGCAGCAAGTTTCCGTTCCGATACACCACGAGAAGAGCTTGAGAAGCTTCTAACCGACTACTTCCGGGAATAGGAGCGGTTGTTTATTGTAAAAGGCGTTTCTTACCTTTCATTACAAATCTTTCACGATTTACATAGAATTCTTGGCATACCATTTGCTTATAACAAGAAACAGTATCCAAGGAGAAACCTATGTATCAAAGCAAGGAGAAGAAGTACGATCTGACAAAACAGTACCTGGCCTACCAGAAGGGGGAAGCAGAGTGGCTCCCCCTCAAAAAGGAGGCGGAAGCGTACTGCTACTTTATTGCAAAACGGTTCTTCAAAGAGCGGGATGAGCAGTTTACCTATTTTATCTTGAATTTTTTTCACCAGATCCCCAAACTGATTTATGAGTTTCACTATTACGGTTATCCTTTAGAACACTATCTGTGCAAATCGGTGATCATGCGATGCAAAGCCATCGCTGGCAGGTTCAGAAAAAAGCGATACCATGATCAAATCCATTTCCACTGTAATTGCGCAGAACCGTCCCTGGAAGCGGTAAGACAGTTTCGTACACCCGAATTTGTTCAGGAGAGCCCCCATTACGGTCTGGAGGTGGAAGCTGCCCGTTTTTTCCAGACCAACAAGCAGGGAAAGATTGGGAAGAGTTCCTACCGCAAGCGAATGCTCATTTTCGCTTTGAAAGAATCGGAATATATCGATGACAGGTTGATCGATGCCATTAGCACCGTTACCGATAAAGACCCCGAAGAACTACTTGAACAGATAACCCACTGCAGGGAAAGAATGATAGATAGGAAAGGCCGTTTTAATACCCTGGTTCAGCGAAAAAACATGATCTTTACCAGGATGATCGAAACCCAGATCAAACTTGCCTACTGTGATGATCCGGAAGAGAAGCAGCAACTAAAGGAGCAGAATAGAATCCTGAAAAAGAGGCTCTTACACGCCCTGGACAAGCTGAGAAACAGAAGCTGGAGCCCCTCGCACCAAACATTATCCCAGGTTATCGGGATCCCCAAAGGAACCATCAGCTCTTCTCTCTATAAAATCAACACCTTGTTACCGGAAAAGAAGAGTACCAAGCGTGAGAATGGCTGGCCGGTAAAGCAGGATAAACAGGAGAACCAGGAGAACCAGGAGAACCAGGAGAACCAGGAGAACCAGGAGAACCGAAACTCCTTGAACAAAGCCTCCCGGTAAAGTATGGTTGCCCTATGGAACTCTTATTGGCAAGCAACAACCCGCATAAAGTGGTGGAGATGGAGAAGATTTTCTCCGGTCACCGTATCATTGCCCCCCAGAGCCTGGGCATCAGATTCCAGCACGAAGAGGTGGGGGATACCTACTTCGAGAACGCTCTGGGTAAGGCAGCGACCCTCTATCAGCTTACCGGCAAACCGGTCATCTCCGACGATTCGGGTCTCTCGGTGAAGGCGCTGGATGGCGCACCGGGGGTCTATTCTGCCCGGTTTGGAGACGCACCGGATGGAAAGATTCTCTCTACTCCGGAGCGAAACGTGTACTTGCTGGAGAAGATGAAAGGTGTGAAAGAACCGAAGGAGCGGCAGGCCCACTTTGTCTGCTGCATGGTTATCATTCTCGAAAAGGAGAGGATCTTTTCAGTTCAGGAGACCTTTCCGGGAATTATCGCCTCCGAACCCTCGGGTAGCGAAGGATTCGGATACGATCCCCTCTTCTACCTCCCGGAATACGGAAAAACCGTGGCACAGCTTCCGGAGGATGAAAAAAACCGGATCAGCCATCGGGGACGGGCGGGAAGCGCCATGGCCGCCCTCCTGGGAGCACTTGGCAGGAGTTGATACCGGTAAGCGCCGCCTTAAAAAACCTAAATGGAAAAGGAAGAGCAGCATGAAGGACAAAACAAAGCAGGAAATACCTAAACGGAGCGAAGTGGCAATAGAGGATCAATGGGATCTCTCCAGCCTCTTTCCCGATGAAAAAGCGTGGAGAGCCGCCCTGGCAGAGCTGGAGGCGGCGGTTCCCGGCATTGCGGCCTGGGAAGGGACCCTGGGCAACTCGGCGCAGCAGCTGAAAAGCTGGCTGGATGAGTCGAGCCGGCTGGAACTGCTGGAGGAGCGACTCGGCTACTGGGCACACCTGAAAACCGCCGAGGATGCCGGGGATAGCAAAAACCAGGAGCGCTTTGCCCGGTACATGCAGGTGGCCACCTCCCTCTCCGCCGCCGCCAGCTTCGCCACCCCGGAAATTCTCTCCATCGATTCGGAAAAGATCGAAGCGTGGATCGCCGGGCCCGATTTTGATGAGTACCGGATTGCCCTGAAGAAGCTGCTTCGCTTCCGGGATCACACCTTAAGCCCGGCGGAAGAGAAGATCCTGGCCATGCAGGGAGAGGTTCGGCAAATACCCACCCAGACCTTCTCCAGCCTCTGCGATGTCGATTTTGACTTTGGTACTGTTAAAACTCCGGAGGGAGAAAAACCTTTAAGCCAGTCCACCTTAAGCAGCTTTCTGATGCATCCCGATGGGGAAGTACGGGAGCGAGCCTACCGGCAGTTTTATTCTCTCTATGATGGCCATAAAAACAGCCTGGCCAACCTCTACAGCGGCAGTATCCGGCAGGATATCTACCTCTCCCGGGTTCGGAAATACCCCTCCGCCCGGGCCATGGCCCTCTTTCCTGACGACGTGCCCGAATCGGTCTACGACAATCTGGTAGCCACGGTTCGGGAACACTTCCCCCTCCTCCACCGCTATTACCGGATTAAAGCCTCCCGGCTCGGCAAGCAGAAGCTCTCCCACTGGGACGTCTATATGCCCATGGTGGGGGATGTTAAAACATCCTACCCCTATGAAAAGGGAATCGAAACGGTGATTGACGCCCTTTCACCCCTGGGGGATGAGTACTGCCGGGCCCTGCGCTCCGGCCTCTCCGGTAGATGGGTGGATCGGTATGAAAACAGAGGGAAGCGCTCAGGCGCTTTTAGTGCCGGAAGCTACGCCGGGGATCCCTACATCCTCCTTAATTACAAAGAGGATGTGCTGCGGGATCTCTTCACCCTGGCCCACGAGGCGGGCCACTCCATGCACTCCTGGTACTCCGCCCGGAACAACCCCTTTTCCCACTACCAGTACACCATCTTTGAAGCGGAAGTGGCCTCCACTTTCAACGAACAGCTATTGGCAAAGTACCTGATCGAAGGTGCAGAAGATGCTAAAACTGCTGACTACGTGGCGGCCAAACAGGCCGATGACATTGTGGCCACCCTCTTCCGGCAAACCATGTTCGCCGAGTTTGAAGCAGCTGCCCACAAGCAGGTGGAGGAGGGAAAACCAGTGAGCCTGGATAGCCTCAGAACTCTCTACCGGAGCTTACTCACCGACTACTTTGGCCCCGGAGTCGATTTTATCGAGGAGAGCGACCTGGAGGGGCTGCGGATACCCCACTTCTACCGGGCATTTTACGTCTACAAGTACTCCACCGGCATCGCCGCCTCGGTGGCCCTGTCAGAAAAGGTGCTGCAGGGCGGGGAAAAAGAGCTATCAGCCTACCTGGAGTTCCTGAAAGGGGGCGGCCGGTACTACCCCATTGAATCCCTCCGAAGGGCCGGGGTCGATATGTCCTCCCCTGAGCCGATTCAACAAAGCATGGTGCGTTTTTCCGCTATTCTGGACAGGCTTGAGGATTCCTCTTTCTGAGACGTCGACTCTGAGGCGCCGTTACATTAGCCCCAAAGAGCTGAATGCCCCGGTTCGCCGGGGCTTGTAACAATTGGTACAGCCATTCCCGTTATTTCATACTATATTAGTAGTAGATA